>DATFGV010000380.1:0-62197 GCA_035249115.1 Vineibacter sp. | reverse complement strand
ATCATGGTATATTGATATAATCAGTACCCTGCGGGACATCATTTTCTGAAGACTGTTGCAGCCCACATGAAAGCGGCCGGCGGCGTGATTGGGGCCTCCGGCGTGCGGCTGTGGCCGCCGGCTAGCCGGACGCAGCGCGCGCCACTTGTCCCGAGGCGGCGCCCGGCGCCTTGTGGCGCGGCGACGCCGGATGCGGCACACTCGCTCGAACGACAGCACCGGCGGCGAACCGGGCACGACAGCGCGGAGCCCCCTCATGCGCGATCCTCGGACCTTTCCCAAGCCGCAGTCGGGCCTGGTGGTGCCGCGCTTCGGCGGTATCGCCACCTTCATGCGCCTGCCACTGTTTGCGGACCCGGCCGAGCTCGACATCGCTTTGGTCGGCGTGCCGTGGGATGGCGGCACCACCAACCGCCCCGGCGCCCGCCACGGCCCGCGCCAGATGCGCGACATGTCGACCTTGATGCGGCGCGTGCATCCGACCAGCGGCATTGCGCCCTACGACCTGGCGCGGATCGGCGATCTCGGCGATTCGCCGGTCAATCCCGCCAGCGTCGACGACAGCCTGGTCCGCATCGAGGCGTTCTTCGCCAAGATCCACAAGGCGGGCGCCGTGCCGCTCACGGCCGGCGGCGACCACCTCGTGATCCTGCCGGTGCTGCGCGCCATCGCCCGCAAGCGGCCGCTGGGTGTGGTGCATTTCGACGCCCACAGCGACACCTGGGACACCTATTTCGGCGGCTACAAGTACACCCACGGCACGCCGTTCCGCCGCGCCATCGAGGAGGGCCTGCTCGACCCCAGGCGGACCATCCAGATCGGCATCCGCGGCTCGCTCTACGGCAAGAACGACATGAAATGGGCCTACGACCAGGGCATCCGGGTCGTGACCATCGAGGAATACTTCGCGCTCGGCGTCGACAAGGTGATCGAGGAGGCGCGCCGCGTCGTGGGCGACGGGCCGACCTATGTCAGCTTCGACGTCGACGGGCTGGACCCGGTGTTCGCGCCTGGCACCGGCACACCCGAGGTCGGCGGCTATTCGACGCACGAGGCGCAGCAGATGATCCGCGGCCTGCGCGGGCTCGACCTGGTCGGCGCCGACGTGGTCGAGGTCTCGCCGCCGTTCGATCCCGGCGGCAATACCGCGCTGGTCGGCGTCACCATGATGTGGGAGCTGATGTGCCTGCTGGCCGACTGCGTCGCCCGGCGCCACAACCAGCCAAAGCCGCGATCGCGCCGCCGCTGATCTGTCGCCAAAGCCGTCACTACCGCTTCGTACCTGCCCCCGGAGGGCAGGGCAATCGCTCTTGTCATGCACAACCTCATCCTGAGGAGCCGGCGCAGCCGGCGTCTCGAAGGATGGGCGACAGTCTCGTTCGTCCGTTACAGCTCTGGTCGCAACGCCCGTGCGGTTGCCACCCTTCGCGACGGCCGCTCCGCGGCCTCCTCAGGGTGAGGGCGGTATTCCATGGGATAATCTTGTCCCTTCGGGAGGAGCAATAGGAGTCACGCAGCGTTTGCCGGCGCGGCGATTCGCGCTAGGTATCGCGTGGTGGCAGCAGAAGTGAGCATCCATGGCCGGAACCCGTGACGGCGCGATCCAGCGCAGCGAAACCTATTTCGACCGCGGCGGCTTTCTCGAGGATTTGCAGCGCCGGGTGGCGATCGCGACCACCAGCCAGGAATCCGACTCGATGCCGGCGCTGCGCGCCTACCTTGTCGAGGAGATGACGTCGAGCCTCACCCGGCTGGGTTACGCCTGCGAAGTGATCGACAACCCGCGGCCAGCCTACGGTCCGTTCCTGATCGCGCGCCGGATCGAGGATGCCGCGGCGCCGACGGTGCTGACCTACGGCCATGGCGACGTGATCCGCGGCCAGGACGAGCAGTGGCGCGAGGGACTCTCGCCGTGGCGCATCGTTGTCGAGGGCGAACGCATCTACGGCCGCGGCACCGCCGACAACAAGGGCCAGCATTCGATCAACATCGCGGCGCTCGACGCGGTGATGGCCGAGCGCGGCCGGCTGGGCTTCAACTCGACCATCCTGATCGAAACCGGCGAGGAGACGGGCTCGCCCGGGCTGGCCGACTTCTGCCGCGCCCACAGGGACAAGCTGAAGGCCGACGCGCTGATCGGCTCGGACGGGCCACGGCTGATGCCGACGCGGCCGGCCATTTTTGGCGGCACGCGCGGCACATTGAACTTCACGATGAGCCTGACCCTGCGCGAGGGCGGCCACCATTCCGGCAACTGGGGCGGCCTGCTGGCCAATCCCGGCCTGATCCTGGCGCATGCCATCGCCTGCATCGCCGACGCGCGCGGCCAGATCAAGGTGCCGGAATGGCGGCCCAAGACGCTGACCAACTCGGTCCGCATGGCGCTGGCCGGTCTGGCCATCGACGGCGGCCCGGACGGCCCGAAGATCGACGCCGACTGGGGCGAGGCGTCGCTGACCCCGCCGGAGCGTGTCTTCGGCTGGAACAGCTTCGAGGTGCTGGCGTTCAAGACCGGCAACCCCGACAAGCCGGTGAACGCCATTCCGCCCAGCGCCGTGGCGCATTGCCAGCTGCGCTTCGTGGTGGGCACCGACTCCGACGACATCCTGCCGGCCCTGCGGCGACACCTGGCGGCGCACGGCTTCGGCGCCATCGAGGTCGCGGCGGCGCGCGACGTGGTGATGAACGCCACACGGCTGGACCCCGACAACCCCTGGGCCAAATGGGCGGTCGCCTCGATCGCGCGCACCACCGGCGCCGCCCCCGACGTGATCCCCAACCTCGGCGGTTCGCTGCCTAACGAGGTCTTCACCGACATCCTCGGCATGCCGACGATCTGGGTGCCGCATTCCTATGCCGCCTGCAGCCAGCATGCGCCCAACGAACACCTGCTGGCGCCGATCGCGCGCGAAGGCCTGCGCCTGATGACCGGCCTGTTCTGGGACCTCGGTGAACAGGGACGGCCGGCGTGATGGGGCGACCCGCAGGGCTATCGCACATGGCGCCCTATTCCGTCGTCCCGGCCAAGGCCCGAAGGGCCGCGTGGAGGGACCTTCTGTCAACAGCATCGATAACTGTCGTCGAGACAAGGTCCCTCGACTGCGCCGCGCTACGCGCGGCTTCGCTCGGGACGACGGAAGAAAAGCCGTTCCCCGTCCTCAATGCTCGACTTTCAACGAAAACCTGCCCCTCGCCGGCAACATCCAACGCGCCCCGGCGATCGTACAACCGTACGAGCAGCTACCGATGGTCGGAGGGCGGATGGCAATGGCGCTGGCGCGGGCCGCACAGCCGGACTGGGGACTACTGGTCCCCGGCTGGACCGTCATGACGCTGCGGTTGCCCGAAGCACCACCGGCCGAGCCGCCGGTGGCGGACCCGGAAGCGGCAAGCCTCGTCGAACGGGTGGCGGTGGCGCGTGACCGGGCGGCGTTCGCTGCGCTGTTCCGCCTGTTCGCGCCGCGGGTGAAGGCATTTCTGGCGCGGACCGGCACCGACGCCGGCTTGGCGGAGGAGATCGCGCAGGAGACGTTGATCACGGTGTGGCGCAAGGCGGCCACGTTCGATCGCCGCCGGGCCGCGGTGTCGACCTGGATCTTCACCATTGCCCGCAACAAGCGCATCGACCTGGCGCGGCAGGCCGGCCGCATGCGACTCGACGCCGACGAATACGCCCTGATGGCCACCGAGCCGCCGCCCGCCGCCGACCGGGGCGCGCTCGACAACGAAACCGGCCGGCGGGTCCGCGACCTGATGTCGACCCTGCCGGCGGAGCACATCGAGTTGATCCGGATGGCCTATTTCGAGGACAAGTCGCACAGCACGATCGCCAGCGAGCTGCGGCTGCCGTTGGGGACGGTGAAGTCGCGCATCCGGCTGGCGTTGCAGCGGCTGCGCGCCACGCTTGAAGGAGAGCCGTGATGGCAAGGCACCCCGTGCCGGCCGACCTGTTGCTGCGCCACGCCGGCGGCCGGCTTCCCGAGGCCCTCGACCTGCTGGTCGCCACCCATCTGGCGATGGACACGCGCGCCCGCCGGGTCGCGGATCTGCTGGACGATATCGGCGGCCAGGTGCTGGCCGAGGAAGCGCCTGCGGCAATGTCCGAGGACGCGCTGCAGGCGACCTTGGCGCGCCTGGACTCGGTCGACGCGACGGACGTGCCGGAGCCGCCGGCGCCCAGCGATCCGAATTTGCGCGCCCTGCCGCGGCCATTGTGGCGGTACCTGGCGGGCGATCCGCAGTGGCGACGCTCCCTGGCGCGGTTCGATCAGATCGACCTGCCGATGCGGGCGACCGGCTACAGCGCCTCGCTGGTCCGTTTCCCGGCCGGACGGGCGTCTTTGCGGCACGACCACGACGGCACCGAGTACACCCTGGTGCTGGCCGGTCGTTTTGCCGACTCGTTCGGCGCCTTCGCGCCCGGCGACGTCGCCATTCGCCGCCGCGGCGAGTCGCACCGGCCCGTCGCCGATACCGAGGCCGGCTGCATCTGCCTCGCCGTCACTGACGCCGCCATCACGCTCACCGACCCGCTGGGCCGGCTGCTCAACCCGCTGATCCGCGCCCGGGCGCGCCGCGCCAACCTGACGCCGCAGTGAAGCGGTCCCAACCGCAGATCAGCCCCGCGCAGCATTGCCGCCAGCCGCGTTGACCTGGTCGCGCCGGCCGCGCCATCCTCCGCGCCGGCCGTCCGGCCGCGGGAGACAGCATGGCGCGCATACCCTACTACGACCCCTCGACGCGCGACCCCAAGTTCAACGAGTTGGTCGGCAAGCTAGGCGGCATCGGCATCTATCGCATGATGGCGCACGCCGAAGGCGCGCTGAAGGGATTCGGCCGGCTGGGCAACGCGCTGCTGTTCAACGGCCGCCTCGACCCTGTGCTGCGCGAGATCGCGATCATCCGGGTTGGCCGCCTGTCGCGCGCGTCCTACGAGGTTTTCCAGCACGAGCGTATCGGCCGCAAGGTGGGCATGAGCGACGCCATGATCGCCGCCCTGCGCGACGGCGGCGAGGCGCCGTTCAATGACCTGCAGAAGCTGGTCCTGCGGCTCACCGACGAGATTGTGACGAACGTCAAGGCGTCCGACGCGACCTTCGCGGCGCTCGACAAGGCGATCGGCCACGAGGCGATGGTCGAGCTGGTGATTGCGATTGGCTACTACATGATGGTGTCGCGCTTCCTCGAGAATTTCGAGGTCGACGGCGAACCCGGCCAGAGCGACTGGCTCAAAACCGCGAACATCTAACCCGTCTAACGGAGCCGGCCATGCCCTATCGCGTGCTGATCGCGCAGTTCATGCACGAGACCAATACCTTCAGCAAACTGCCGACCACCCTGGATGACTACCGCAACAGCTGGCTGGTGTACGGCAACGAGCTCGGCGAGCGTTTTCGCGGCACCAAGAGCGAGATCGGCGGCCTGCTCGACGCGGCCGACGCCTATGGCTGGAGCGTCGTGCCAGCACTGGCGGCCAACGCGACGCCATCGGGCAAGCTGACGAAGGACACCTGGCAGGCCATCCGCGACGGCATCGTCAACGCGGTGAAGAGCGCCGGCAAGCTCGATGGCATCTGCCTCGCCTGCCACGGCGCGGCGGTGACCGAGACGTCGGACGACCCCGAGGGCGAGCTGCTGGAGGCGATCCGCGCCATCGTCGGCCCCGACCTGCCGATCACCATGACCCTGGACCTGCACGCCAACGTGACCGACCGCATGGCGCGGCTGGCCAGCGCGTTGATCAGCTACCGCACCTATCCGCATATCGACCAGTACGAGCGGGCGCAGCAGGCGGCGGCGCTGGTGCAGTCGATCATGGAGGGCAAGACCAAGGCGCCCCGCAGCCTCGTGTTGCAACCTGCCTGCATGGTCGGCGCCGACCACGGCCGCACGACGTCACCTGGACCGATGCGCGACCTGCTGGCCAAGGCCGATGCCTTCGAGAAGGAGCCCGGCATCAACGTCGTCAGCATCCAGGCCGGCTTCATGCCGTCGGACATCGCCAATGTCGGCCCCTCGGTCGCCGTCAGCTTCGCGCCCGGCGCCGAGAAACGGGCGCAGGAAATCGCCCGCCAGCTCTGCCAGGAGATCTGGGACCGCCGCGCCGAAGAGACCGTCCACCTGATGCCAGTCGACCAGGCGATCGCCCGCGCCAAGGCGCACGACGCCGCCAAGGGCCCACTGGTGATCGCCGACGGCACCGATAATCCCGGCGGCGGTGCCTATGGCGACGCGACCCGCATACTGCAGGCGCTGATCGATGCCGGCATCGACAACGTCGCGGTCGGCACGATCTTCGATCCGGCGGCGGTGCAGGCGGCGACCAAGGCCGGCGTCGGCAACAGCGTCATGGTCGATCTCGGCGGCCATCACGATCCCGCCTTCGGCGCGCCGCTTCGCGTCACCGCGACAGTGCGGCTGCTGTCGGACGGCAATTTCATCAACGACGGGCCGATGGGCAAGGGCGTGCGCCGCTCGATGGGCGCCACGGCGGTGCTGCGCATAGGTGCCATCGATGTGGTGACGATCTCGAACCGGCTGCAGACCATCGACCTGCAGGTGTTCCTCAGCCAGGGCATCGACCCGGCGCGGCGCAAGGTGCTGGTGGTCAAGAGCATCCAGCATTTCCGCGCCGCCTACGCGCCGATCGCCGGCGATATCGTGGTGGTCGATTCCGGCGCGCTCTGCTCGCCCGACCCGCAGCGCTTCGCCTACACCAAGCTGCGCCGGCCGGTCTGGCCGCTTGACGAACCGGCCGATCCCTTCGCGCGGTAAGTCGGCCGAGTCCGCGACGGCATTTGCCAGCGTAACTTGCGAACCGATAGCGCAACGCTTAGGCAAGGTTGTCCGTTTCTTGTTCAAGCCCACCAGCGAGTCCACGCGGCCCCCCTCTATTGCGGCGCGTGGTCCCGGCTCTCATACTTGAAGTCGGTGTTGGGGCATGAGCGGGGAGACCGGCCATGAAGTTGTCGCAGCTATCGATCATCGTCACCGCCGTGGCGCTGGGTGCGTTGGGTGCCTCGGCGCAGGACAAGGTACGCTTCCAGACCGACTGGATCCCGTCCGGCGAGCACGCGATGTACTACGGCGGCTGGCAGAAGGGCATCTTCGCCGCCGAAGGCATCGACGTGACCATCACCCGCGGCTACGGCTCGGGTGACACCGTCACCAAGCTGGCGGCCAATGCCTTCGACTTCGGCGTCGCCGACATCGCCGCCGTCATGACCGCGCGGGCGCGGCAGAACGTGCCGGTGAAGACCATCGGGGTGATCTACAACGAATCGCCGCACTCGCTGTTCGTGCTCAAGAGCTCCGGCATCTCGACGTTCAAAGGGCTCGAAGGCAAGAAGATCGGCATCACGCCGGGCAACAGCCACAAGTTCTACTTTCCCAAGGTCGCGGCCGCGGCTGGCACCGATGCCAACAAGATCATCTGGGTGAACATGGACGGCGCGGCGATGGCGACGCAGCTGATCGCCAAGAACCTCGACGCGGCGCCGTTCTATTCCATCCACCACTACTACCAGAACAAGGCGGCGAAGGCGGCGGGCGAGGAGATCGTCGTGCTGCCATTCGTGCAGGCAGGCTTCCGGATCTACGCCGCCACGATCGTCACCACCGACAAGATGCTGGCCGAGAAGCCGGACCTGGTGCGCCGCTTCCTCACGGCGGTCAGGAAGTCATTCGAGTGGGCCCGCGACAATCCCGAGGAGGCCTGCAAGCTGCACGTCCAGAAGATTCCCGAGGTCGCGCTCGACGATTGCCTGGGCAGCATGCGGGCGGTCATGGCCTTCGTGTTCAACGACCACTCCAAGCAAGCCGGCTTCGGCAGGGAAAGCGCCGAGCGCCTCGAGTTCACCTGGAAGGTGGTGCAGGAAGCGCAGGAACTGCCCAAGGACTGGAACTACAAGCAGGCGATCGACACCGCGCAGCTGCCGAAGTGAGCCGCCCGACGTGATCGAGCTCGCGGGCGTTGCCAAGCATTTCCTGTCGCGTGACGGCGATCGGGTGATCGCCGTCAGCGACATCTCGCTGACGGTGGCGCGCAACGAGTTCGTTTGCCTGGTCGGCCCCTCGGGTTGCGGTAAGTCGACCCTGCTGCGGCTGGTCGCCGGCCTGCTGCCGGTCACGGGCGGCCACATCGCGATCGACGGCACGATGGTGATCGAGCCGCGCGCCGACACCGGCATCGTCTTCCAGGCGCCGACCCTGCTGCCCTGGGCGAGCCTGATCGACAATGTGCTGTTCCCGCTCAAGATGATGGGCAGGCTCAGGCCCGATAGCCGCCAGCGGGCGGGCGAGCTGCTAGAGCTGGTCGGCCTCAACGGATTTGAGGACAAGCTGCCGCGCGAACTCTCGGGCGGCATGCAGATGCGGGCCGGCGTGTGCCGGGCGCTGGTGCACGATCCCGACATCCTGCTGATGGACGAACCGTTCGGCGCGCTCGACGCGCTGACCCGCGAGGAACTGACCCTGGAGCTGATGCGCATCTGGCGCGAGCGGCCCAAGACGGTGCTGTTCGTCACCCATTCGATCCCGGAGGCCGTCATGCTGGCCGACCGCGTCGTGGTGATGACGGCGCGCCCCGGCCGCATCGCCGAGATTATCTCCGTCAAGATTCCTCGCCCCCGCCAATTCGGCACGGAGGCCCGCGATGACTTCCAACAGGCCGCTCAGCGAATCCGTTCCCTCATCTTCGGCACCCGCCGCAACGCTGCGGCCTGAACCCCGGCCGCTGCCGGCCTGGGTCTCGGAGGTGGTGCTGCCGATCGCCACCGTGATCGGCCTGTTCATCGTCTGGGAGGCTGCCTGCCGCGGCTTCGGCGTCCCCGCCTACATCATCCCGGCGCCCTCGGCGATCGGCAACGCGGTCGGCGACGCCGCCGGCAACGTCGCCATGCACACGCTGATCACCAGCAAGACGGTGCTGCTCGGATTTATCGTGTCGGCGCTGATCAGCCTGCCGCTCGCGGTCCTGCTGACCTCCTCGCCGCTGGTGGCGGCCGCAATTTACCCATTGCTGGTGCTGACCCAGGCGATCCCCAAGGTGGCGCTGGCACCGATCCTCGTGGTCGTGCTGGGTACCAGCGAGCTGCCGCGCGTGGTCGTGACCTTCCTGGTCGCGTTTTTCCCGCTGGTGCTGTCGATGGCGGCGGGACTGGTGTCGGTGCCGCCCGAGCTGATCGAGCTGGGCCGCGCCTGCAAGGCCAACCGCTGGACCGAGCTGTGGCGCATCCGGCTGCCCTATGCCGTGCCCTTCATCTTCAGCGGCCTGAAGGCGGCGATCGCGCTGGCCGTGGTCGGCGCCGTGGTGGCCGAGTTCGTCAACGCCGACGCCGGCCTCGGCTACCTGATCCAGACCTCGACGGCGTTCTTCAAGGTCGAGCTGGCCTGGGGCGCGCTGCTGATCCTGTCGATCCTCGGCATCATCCTGTTCCAGATCGTCGTCGTCATCGAACGCGTGTTCTTCCCCTGGTCGCAAGGCAGCGAAGCGCCCACCGTTTGACCCCATTCTGAAACGAGGCAGCCATGGCCCCGCAGCGCAGCAGCGTGATCCGTAACGGCCGCGTGCTTGATATCCGGGCGCATCGCGCGCCGCCGGCCGACATCCTGGTCAACGGCGACACCATCGCCGAGATCGGCGCACCCGGCCTCGCCGCGCCGCCCGACGCCGTCGTGATCGACGCCACCGACCGGTTGATCCATCCCGGCCTGATCAACGCCCACATGCACGGCCACGGCAATCTCGGCAAAGGCCTGGGCGATCGCTGGACCCTGGAGCTGCTGCTGACCGCAGGACCGTGGATCAGCGGCAACCGCACCCTGGAGGACAAGTATCTCGGCACCCTGATCGGCGCGCTCGAGATGCTGATGAAGGGCTGCACCGCCTGCTACGACCTGACCGCCGAGTTCCCGCAGCCGACGCCGGAGGGCCTGGAGGCCTGCGGTCGCGCCTATGCCGACGCCGGCATGCGCGCCGTGGTGGCGCCGATGGTCGCGAGCCTGTCGTTCTTCGAGGCCGTCCCCGGCCTGCTCGACGTGCTGCCCGCCGCCTTGCAGAAGCAGGTCGAGCGTTTCCGCCTGGCGCCCTACGAAGCCAGCCTTGCGGCCATGCGCACCGCGCTCAAGGGCTGGCGGTTCGATCATGACGTGGTGCGGCCGGCGGTGGCACCGACCATCCCGCACCACTGCAGCGACGCCTTCATGGTCGAATGCCTGAAGCTGGCCAAGGACCACGATGTCGGCCTGCACAGCCACATCCAGGAATCCAAGATGCAGGTCATCGTCGGCCTGAAGACGTACGGCAAGACCCAGACCGCGCACCTGCACGACCTCGGCCTGCTCGGGCCGCGGTTCGTGGCCGCGCACGGCGTCTGGCTCGACGACGACGACATCAGCCGGCTGGCCGACCACGGCGCCTCGGTGGCGCATAACCCCGGCAGCAACATGCGGCTGGGCAACGGCATCCCGGCGGTCAAGGCGATGCTCGCCCGCAAGCTCAATGTCGGCATCGGCACCGACGGCGCCAACTGCTCGGACAACCTCAACGTCTACGAGGCCATGCGCCTCGCCTCGCTGGCCTCCAAGGTGCAGGGGCCCGACACCGAACGCTGGCTGACCACCGAGGAGGTGCTGGAGGCCGCCACCGCCGGCAGCGCCCGGGCGCTGGGCTTCGGCGACAAGCTCGGCCGCATCGCCAAGGGCTACAAGGCCGACCTGGTGTTCGTCGACCTGACGCACGTCAACTGGCTGCCGTGCAACGACCCGACCAACCAGCTGGTCCATACCGAGGACGGCAACGGCGTCCATTCCGTCATGGTCGGCGGCAAGATGGTGGTCGAGAACCGCCGCCCGGTGAACGTCGACCTCGCCGGGCTGGCGCGCAAGGTCGAGGCGGCGCGCGCCCGGCTGGAAGGCGCCAACGCCGACAACAAGGCGCTGTACGGCCAGCTCGAGCGGCTGGTCAACACCTTCTGCCCCGGCCTGACCAAGACGCCCTACCACATCGACCGCTTCGCCGGCGGCCATCACGTGCACCAGCACGGGCCGGCGCGGGCGTAAGACGCCGCCACCGATCGGTGCAGGGCCCAGGGGAATCGCATATGGCCGCGCACAACCTCATCCTCAGGGTGAGGTCTGTGCCATTGGCAATCACCCCGCGGCTGGCACGGTGGTGCGCATCGGCGTCGTATTGCCAATCGCCATGGGCGCGACCCATACTCGCCCGACAAACGGGCGGCGCCGGTGGCGTCGACCAACGCCATTCGGGGGTGACTATGAACGGATCGTTGGCGTTTCGGACCTTGCGGCCGGTTGCGCGCCTGGCGGCGGTGCTGGCGGTGGCGGCGATCGGCGCGAGCGGCGTGCAGGCCCAGGAAAAGGTGCTGCGGGCCGTGATGCACGCCGACGTGCGGGTGATCGACCCGATCTGGACCACCCAGACCATCGCCAACATCCACGGCATGCTGGTCTACGACACGCTGTTCGGCAACGACGCCAACATGCAGCCGCAGCCGCAGATGGTCGGCAAATACGACATCAGCGCCGACAAGCTGGTCTACAGCTTCACCCTGCGCGACGGCCTGAAGTTCAGCGACGGCACGCCGGTCACCAGCAAGGACGTGATCGCCTCGCTCAAACGCTGGGGCGCCAAGGACGGCGTCGGAATGCGGCTGTTCTCGTTCGTCGACAAGCTCGAGGCGGTCGACGACAGCAACTTCCGCATGGTGTTGAAGAAGCCGTACGGCATGGTGCTCGAGTCGCTGGGCAAGACCAACAGCTCGGTCGCCGTCATCATGCGCGAGAAGGAGGCGCAGACCGACCCGCAGCAACAGGTCAAGGAATCGATCGGCTCCGGCCCGTTCATGTTCGCCAAGGAGCAGTGGGTGCCGGGCAGCAAGGCGGTCTATGTCAAGAACCCGCACTACACGCCACGGCCGGCCGCCGAGAAGCCGTCGTCGTTCGCCGGCAGCAAGATCGCCGGCGTCGACCGCATCGAGCTGATCTGGATCGCCGACCCGCAGACCGCGATGTCGGCACTGGTCAACGGCGAGATCGATTTCTACGAGAACCCGAACATCGACTTCCTGCCGATTCTGTCCAAGACCCATAACGTCAAGCTGCTGAAGACCGGCGATTTGGACAGCACCCACGGCATGATCCGGCTGAACCACCTGCATCCGCCTTTCGACAACGTCAAGGCGCGGCAGGCGATGTACCACCTGATCAACCAGGAGGACTTCCTGCGGGCCGTGATCGGCGACCCGTCCTGGTATCGCATCTGCCACGGGCTGATCACCTGCGGCTCGCCGCTGGGCAACGACGGCGGCAGCGCGATGCTGAAGGACTACAATCCCAAGAAGGCGCTGCAGCTTCTCAAGGAGGCAGGCTACAAGGGCGAGCCGATCACCGTGCTGCTGGCGACCGATCACAACACCATCACGCCGGCGACCCAGGTGCTGATCCAGGCGATGCGCGAGGCCGGCATCAACCTCGACGTGCAGTCGATGGACTGGGGCTCGGTGGTGTCGCGGCGCGCCAAGAAGGAACCACCGGCGCAGGGCGGCTGGCACATCTTCGTCACCACCACCGGCGGCGTCGGCTCGGCCAACCCGGTGCTGCACACCTGGATTGGCGCCGCCTGCGACAAGGGCCTGTTCGGCTGGCCGTGCGACGAGAAGATCGAGCAGTTGCGCAATGACTTCGCGTTCGCCCAGACCGACGAGGAAAAGAAGCGCATCGCCCGCGAGCTGCAGGCCCGGGCGGTCGAACAGGTCGTCTACATCCCGTTCGGCCAGTGGACGACGCCGCTCGCCTACCGCGCCGACCGGATCGACGGCATCGTGCCCAACACCGGCCTGGCCGTACTGTGGGGCATCACCAAGAAGTAGCGAGTGGAGGAATAGAGAGTTCGCCTTCTCCCTCCGGGGGAAGGGAGTATCCTGAATGACCGCCTACATCCTGCGCCGGCTGCTGGCCACCATCCCGGTGATGGCGGTGGTGGCGGTGTTCGTCTTTTTCCTGCTGCGCATCGCGCCCGGCGATCCGGCGGCGATCATCGCCGGCGAGGACGCCACCGCCGAGGCGATCGAAGCCGTGCGCGCCAAGCTCGGGCTCGACCGGCCGATGTTCGAGCAATTCGCGCTGTGGCTGTGGCGCCTGGCGCAAGGCGACCTCGGCGACTCGATCTTCTCCAACCTGCCGGTCACCCGTCTGATCGGACAACGCGTTGAGCCGACCGTGGCGCTGACGCTCTCGACCCTGTTCGTCGCCGTGTCGCTGGCGATTCCGATCGGCGTCGTCGCCGCCTGGCAGGTGCGCAAGCTGGCCGACCGGCTGGTGATGGTGTTCGCCGTCCTCGGCTTCGCGGTGCCGGGGTTCCTCGCGGCCTACGTGCTGATCTACATTTTCGCGGTGCAGCTGCAGTTGCTGCCGGTCCAGGGATACCGGCCGATCGCCGAGGGTATCTGGCCGTTCATCGAGGGCCTGATCCTGCCGTCGATCGCGCTGGGCGTCACCTACATGGCGTTGATCGCCCGCATCACCCGCGCCTCGATGCTCGAGGTGCTGTCACAGGACTACATCCGCACCGCCAACTCCAAGGGCATGACGACGCGCCGCGTGCTGCTGCTGCACGCGCTGAAGAACGCCGCCGTCCCGATCGTCACCGTGATCGGCATCGGCATCGCGCTGTTGATCTCCGGCGTGGTGATCACCGAGACGGTGTTCAACATCCCCGGCCTGGGGCGGCTCACCGTCGACGCCGTGCTCAAGCGCGACTATCCGATCGTGCAGGGGCTTATCCTGGTGTTCGCCGCCGCCAAGGTGCTGGTCAATCTGATCATCGACATCTCCTACGCCTTCCTCGATCCGCGCATCCGGTACTGAACCATGGTCGCGATCACCGACGATATTGCCGCTGTGCCGGAATCAACGCCGCTCTGGGTCCGCGCGGCGACGTCGATCCGGCGCAATCCGACGATCGCCGTTGGCGGGCTGCTGCTCGCTGTACTGGTGTCGCTGGCGATCCTGGCGCCGTGGCTGACGGTCGATCCGCTGAAGCAAGCACCGGTCAACCGCCTGCGGCCGCCCTCGGAACGGTTCTGGTTCGGCACCGACCAGTTCGGCCGCGACATCTTCGCCCGCACCCTGCACGGCGCGCGCGTGTCGCTGGTCGTCGGCATTTCGGTGGCCGCCGTGTCGGCCGTCATCGGTCTGGCACTGGGAATCCTGTGCGGCTACTTCAAGCGCGTCGACGGCATCGTCATGCGGGTCATGGACGGCATCATGGCCATCCCGTCGATCCTGCTCGCCATTGCGCTGATCACCCTGACCCGGCCCGGCCTGATCATCGTGATCGTCGCCATTATCATCCCCGAGGTGCCGCGCGTGGTGCGCGTGGTGCGCAGCGTCGTGCTGTCGATCCGCGCCCAGCCCTACATCGAGAGCGCCATCGCCGGCGGCACCAAGGGCGTCAAGCTGCTGGCGCGGCACGTGCTGCCCAACACGCTGGCGCCGCTGATCGTGCAGGCGACCTACATCTGCGCCGCCGGCATGCTGATCGAAGCCGGTCTCAGCTTCCTCGGCGCCGGCGTGCCGCCGGAGATCCCGAGCTGGGGCAACATCATCGCCCAGGGCCGCACCTTCTTCCAGATCGCGCCGTGGAGCATCCTGATCCCCGGCGCCTTCCTGGCGCTCACCGTGCTGGCCGTGAACCTGATGGGCGACGGCCTGCGCGACCGCCTCGACCCGCGCCTGGCGCGGCGGATGTGACGGCGACGAACCGAGGCAATGCGTCACCGCAAGGCAATGTGCGTTTGATGTCTAAAGAAACGGCAAACCACAGAGGCACAGAGGCACAGAAGAAATCACAGAGAGGAACGGTCGCGCGCCATCGGCGCGCAACTGTTGCTTCCCTCTGTGTGCCTCTGTGTCTCTGTGCCTCTGTGGTTTTCTTCCCCTCTTTGTCGCCATGAACATCCTCGAAGTCCGCGATCTGGCGACGCACTTCTTCACCCTGGACGGCGTGGTGCGGGCGGTCGACGGCGTGTCGTTCGACCTGGCGCGCGGCGAGACGCTGGGCATCGTCGGTGAGTCGGGCTGCGGCAAGTCGGTCACGGCGCTGTCGGTCCTGCGCCTGATTCCGCCGGAGACCGGCCGCATCGTTGCCGGTTCGGTGCGCTTCGAGGACAGCGAGCTGACGCGCCTGTCGGAAGGCGAGATGCGCGCCATCCGCGGCCATCGCATCTCGATGATCTTCCAGGAGCCGATGACCAGCCTGAACCCGGTGCTGACCATCGGCACGCAGATCGCCGAGAACGTCGTGCGCCACACCGGCGTGACCTGGGCCGCGGCGCTTGAGCGCGCCCGCGAGATGCTCGACCTGGTGAAGATCGCCGACGCGCGCCGACGGCTGGACGAGTACCCGCACCAGCTGTCCGGCGGAATGCGCCAGCGCGCCATGATCGCCATCGCGCTCAGCTGCAATCCGCAGGTGCTGATCGCCGACGAGCCGACGACGGCGCTGGACGTCACCATCCAGGCGCAGATCCTCGACCTGATGCTGGAGCTGAAGGAGAAGCTCGGCACCGCCATCATCATGATCACGCACGATCTCGGTGTGGTCGCCGAGACGACGCAGCGCGTCGTGGTGATGTACGCCGGCCGCAAGGTCGAGGAGGCGCCGGTCGACCAGCTGTTCGCGCGCCCCACGCACCCCTACACCCGCGGCCTGATGCGGGCGATCCCGCGCCTGGACATCGAGGCCGAGACCGCCGGCCGCCGGCCGCGGCTGCAGGAGATCCCGGGCATCGTGCCGTCGTTGAACCGGCTAATCGCCGGCTGCGCCTTCGCGCCGCGCTGCGGCTTCGCCACCGAGCGCTGCCGCGCCGAGCGGCCACCGCTGGTCGAGGCGTCGACGGGCCATGTGGTGGCCTGCTGGGAGACGACGCGGGTGCTGGAGGCAGCGGCATGAGCGACGCGCCCAGCCTGGAAGTGCGCGACCTGGTCAAGTACTTCCCGATCCACAGCGGCCTGCTGCAGCGCCGCACCGGCTGGGTTCGTGCCGTCGATGGCGTCAGCTTCGCCATCAGGCGCGGCGAGACCCTGGGCCTGGTCGGCGAGTCGGGCTGCGGCAAGTCGACGGTCGGCAAGACCGTCCTCAAGCTGATCGAACCGACATCGGGCGAGATCCGGATCGGCGGCGCCGACGTGACGCGGCTCGGTCCAGGCGCCATGTGGCCGCACCGGCGCCGCATCCAGACCGTATTCCAGGACCCCTACTCGTCGCTCAATCCGCGGCTGACCGCCGGCACCATTGTCGGCGAACCGCTGGAGAATTTCGGCCTCGCCGCCGGCACCGAGAAAGAGCAGCGCGTCGAGGCCCTGTTCCAGCGGGTCGGCCTGCGGCCCGAGACGATGAACCGCTTCACCCACGAGTTCTCTGGCGGTCAGCGCCAGCGGCTGGGCATCGCCAAGGCGCTGGCGGTCAATCCCGATATCATCGTCGCCGACGAGCCGGTGTCGGCACTCGACGTCTCGGTACAGGCGCAGGTGCTGAACCTGCTGATCGACCTACAGGACGAGTACCGCCTCGCCTACCTGTTCATTAGCCACGACCTGGCGGTGATGCGCCATATCAGCCACCGCATCGCGGTGATGTATCTCGGCCGCATCGTCGAACTGGCGGACAAGCGCACGCTGTTCTCGGCGCCGCTGCATCCCTATACCGAGGCGCTGCTGGCCGCGGCGCCGGTGCCCGATCCCGCCCGCACCAAACGCGGCCGCGTCATCCTCAAGGGTGACGTCCCCAGTCCCGCCAAGCCGCCGAGCGGCTGTCACTTCCACACGCGCTGCCCTTACGCCCTGCCGGCGTGCAGCCAGCAGGACCCGAAGCTGATCGAGGTGTCGAAGGGCCACCACGTCGCCTGCCTGCGCCGCCCCGTCGGCGGCGATCCCGCGCCGCTGACGACGACCGGCTGACCTCTGACCACGTCTCTGTCTAGCGTTAAGCACCGTGAAGTCTACGACGACGGAAGACCAAGAGGAAGGTACCCAACGCGACAAGGCTAGCGCATAAACCCCAGAAGATACCTTCGGAATCGCCGTCGCGGACTCCAACGACGATCATCGCAAGGGCCACCGCGGCTACACTGGAGCCCAGTAGCAACACGACCGCGCTGACTAGCGTGGGCAGCAGCGGAGGGATCAAGCGACTATCGCCTTCCCTGCGGCCAAAATCTTGAACGTCGCCACTACTCAACGCTGCGGCACCAACAACAGCGAGAATGACGACTCCACAAAGAATGATCTCTACCATGGCTATATGTCGGTACGTGTTTTGTAGCATTTACACCTTTGAGCGCGGGGCGCGCAATGGGATGACGTAGTTCGGTGAAGGCGACATCCTGTTGGAACCCTGACGTTGGGCTGTTTCCGGTGCAGCTGTCCCAAGGACTCGGCTTGCGTCTTCGTCAATACTCTCCAGCCGCAGGCAAATCCGCTTGGGCACTCGCGTCCGTGCCATGCGAGGTGCGCGATCAGACTCATGGTCGGCTTGGACCGGTTGCGATGATCCTCGCTGTGTTGCTAGATACTTCAGAGCTCCTGCTGGTCTGCGCTTTCGCGCGGAGAGAGCCGGCAAACGCAGACAGCCACGCGCATCCTCACACGCTCGCGGCCGATGCCGCGGCCGTGCCGCGTGCCGATCGTGCGTTCAATACTGGTGGGTGGGTGACGATCGATTGCAGCGCCGGTACGGGCTTGGCGAGCTTGCGCAGATCGGGCTTAGGCCGGCGCAGCGCCTCGATCGTCGTGAACGCCTGCTCCATGGCGTGCGCCGCGCCAAGCAGCGCCCGATCGCCGCGGAACCGGCCGACCACCTGCAGGCCGAACGGCATGCCGGCGTGATCCCGCCCGCACGGGATCGCGATCGCCGGGTTGGTGACCAGGGTGATGTAGTAGGTCGGCGCCAGCCAGTGATAGTAGTTGCGCAGCTGCTTGCCGTTCATCTTGTCGAGATAGAGCTGCGTCCACGGAAACGGCGTCACCGGCGTGGTCGGCGCCAGCACCAGGTCGTAGTCGCGGAACGTCTCCTGGAACTTGCGGAAGATATTGGTCTGTTCCGCATGCGCCCAGGCGAACTCGGCCAGGCTCATCTTGGCACCCATCTCGTAATTGGCCCGCACGTTGGGGCCCAGCGAGCCCGGGTTCTTTTCGTAAGTCTCGCGGTAGCGAGCGACGAAGTTCACGGCGCGGATCACGTCGAAGCAACGATCGGCCTCGCCGAAATCGAAGTCGACGCGATCGCAGCGCGCGAACAGAGGACGCATCTCCCGCACCCTCTCGCGCATGATCTGCCGGATCGAGCGGTCGACCGGGCACTGGCCGAAATCCTCGGTCCAGGCCACGCGCAACCGCCCGAGGTCGACTGGCATTGGCTCGGCGAAGCTGGCGCCGCCGGAATCGTAGGACAGCGGATCGCGGTCGTCGGGCGCCGCCTGCGCCGCCAGCAGCAGGCAGGTGTCGGCGACGCTGCGGCCCATCGGACCGAGCACCGAGATCGGCGTCCAGCCCAGGCCGCGGCGCTCGACCGACACCACGCCAGGTGACGGCCGGAAGCCGACCACACCGTTCATCGCCGCCGGGATGCGCAGCGAACCGCCGGTGTCGGAGCCGGTGCACACCGGCAGCATGTCGCAGGCCAGCGCCACCGCCGAGCCGCCTGATGAACCGCCGGCGTTCAGGGTCGGGTTGAACGGATTGCCCGTGGCACCCCAGACAGGGTTGCGGCTATTGGCGCCGGCGCCGAACTCCGGGACGTTGGTCTTGGCGACGATGACCGCGCCCGCCGCCCGCACGCGCGCCACCATGGCGTTGTCCTGCGCCGGCACGAAATCCCGGTACAGCGGCGAGCCGTAGGTGGTCAGCAGTCCCTTGGTTTCTTCCAGGTCCTTGACGCCGGTCGGCAGGCCGTGCAGCAGGCCGAGCGGCTCACCGCGCCGCGCCGCCCGCTCGGCCGCCCTGGCGTCGCGGCGGGCCTGGCTGTGGGCGGTCGCAGTGACGGCATTGACCGCCGGATTGACGGCCGCGATGCGCTCGATGCAGGCCTCCAGCAGCTCGACCGGAGAGATCTCCTTGGTTCCGATGCGTCGCCGCAACTCGACGGCCGACAGCGACAGCAGTTCCACGGTGGCCATGCTGACCTCCCCACGACACGACATCTCTGCGCGCAATCTGCCGCAGTGCCTGGCGCAACGAAAGCACCGGTGTGCAGGGCTGCCCCGTGCGCCGACGCGCCGGATGAAAGCGCCATGCCGCCGCTGCGGGATGCGCCATTGGTGACCGCCGCGAGGTCTGGTACTCTCGATGGCCGCGCCTGCCGGGGGGATGTGGCCGCGAAGTCAGGACGAGGCGATCATGCGTTTGATGACGGCAATCTTGGGGGCGATGTTGGGCGCGCTGGCAATGGCCGGATGCGCGCCGACCAGTGGGCCGACGTTCGCGACTTCGGCCGATCCCGGGCAGACCCTGACCGCCAATGTCGGCGATACGGTGCTCGACGCCCGCACAGTGCTGCCGGACCTGATGTGGGGCACCATCGAGACCGGCCGCACGATCGTGCGTTTCACCAGGGTCGACGGCCGGCGCGCCGTCTTCACGCGCGACCACCTCGTGCTGAGCGACCGCTTCGACTCGGCGCTTTGGACGCCGACCGGTGTGCCTGTCTCGCCGATCGCCGGCTACACGACCGCAACGCAACCGCTCGAGATCGCCCTGCGGCCGGGTGAGATCATGCCACTGGAAGGCCGCCGCCTGACGGTCCGCGGCGTGTCGCGCAACAGCCTGCAGTACACCTTGGAGGATATGCCGCCGCGTCGGCCCTAGGCGTCGCGGCCGTTGGCGATACGAGGCGTTATCCCGCGTGGTATGGCGGCGCGCACGCGCGCGACACGATGGCAGCGGGTCAGTTCTTCGTCTTCGGCTTCGCCACCTCGCCCAGGAAGTCGCGCAGTTCGCGCCTTGCGGACTCGCTCAGGACTGGCCCTTCGCGCTTCGCCATCTCGGCGACCGTCGCCAGTTCCGCCTGGACCAGATGCTCCGGCGGCGCAAGGCCGCGCAACCGGATCTCGGCCCCGACGTCATCGAGATCCTGAAGGCGGCTGTTGTCGCCGGCAACCAGTGCCCGGAACAACGCAACCCAATCCTGGTTAAGTCGCTCGGTATCCAGCGCCTCGAACCGCCGGCCCCGTGCCAAATAGCTGCGCGTCTCTTCCATTTCCCGGTTGTCGAGAAACGCCGATACGATCCGGTCGGCCTCAGTCTCCGAGATGTCGGTATCGCCGGTCGCGTCGCGAGATTTCGGCGCCTTCCGCCGCGCACCCTTGGCCGCCGGCCGATCGGTCCGCTTGGGCATCGCTTGCCTCACCTTGTCGCATTGAGACTGTTTCGGCGGCCGGCACGGTTGGCCTGACACGTTGTTGGCTGTGCGTGATCAGCGGCTTGGCCGGCGAAATGGTGAGCCCGATGGGGATCGAACCCATGACCCTCTGATTAAAAGTACCATATCAAGCGAGAACACGGGTTAACATAGCAGATGTGGCTGGCGCGAGACCGGACGGGAACATCGTCCCATTGCGGAGCCCGTAGCATGGGACGCCCAATACCGCTCGCACCAGGGCCACATCCCCTTTCAAACGATATGTTGCCGAAACTTAAGTTGGTTATCGCGGATAAACTTGCGATCCGTAGCGGCTGGCACCAGGCGATTGACGCAAGCGCCAATTGGAAGGTTTCTTCCGAACAGCCTGTTGGGCTTTTTCACCCGTCGGCATCAGGGCGGTGATGCGATGGTTGCAAGGGCTCGTACCAGCCGAATTGTGGTCAGAATTGAGAGACTGTCGTAGCCGCTTGCCAGATTGGACAGTTTTGAGCCGATAATTCGTCACGCCGGACGCGCCACACCTTTCTGACAGCAAAACGATCCGGCCAGAACTAGAACCAAGTGATGGCGCCAGATCTGTGAGCGCCCCGTCGGTGGCGAAAAAGCCCCTCCACCGATATAGGTCGGCCGCCTCGATCAATCCGGTTGCGTAGTCCGTAACAATCCGCGTTTACTAGCCGGGCATACTCGTATGTGTGGTGGAGGAACTGTGGTGCGTTGGCTCGTACGTGGGCTGGTTCCAGCCGGGTTCTATGTCCTCAGTCTGGTGATGTTGCCGGTGCCGTCCGCGGCACAGGACGGCAGCACCATCGTGCCAACGCTGCGTACTGCAACCTCTAGACTTGGCGATTTCGCCGATCGCGATAGCCCGAGCTCGTCGGGATGGAAGGCTGTGCTGGTTGGAGGCAACCATCTGATCAGCAGCTACAACAACGCCGCTAGCGACATCGGTGCGCGATTGCGACACAGCGGTGTCAATCGGGTGACGGTGCTGCACTCACCTGGACCAGGGGCTGGTGGAACGCCGATGGCCCGGCGGCGCGATATTCGCCAAGCCTGGGCGGCCTTGGGCGAGGGTGAGGCCTGCCTTTTCTTCATCACCTCTCACGCGACGGAGCGCGGCATCTACCTGTCTGCCGAAACCGGCTTTCTTGGCGCGGGCGAGCTATCGACAATTGTCACTACCGAATGTGGCGAACGGCCAACGGTATTGATCCTTTCCGGATGTGGGACAGGAGCGTTTATCGACTCAGCCCTGGCCCGTGAAAATCACGTCATCCTGACCGCCTCGGCGCGCGGCCGTGTCTCCTACGGCGCCACTACGATGGATCGGCATGTGAATTTCGATCGCTGTGTGATCCAGGCAATTGATGGAGGCGCTCGCACCTGGCGTCATGTGTTCGATTTGACGCTTCCGTGCGTCCGTGCGCGCGAAGCCGAATTGGGCGTGGCCGCTTCGCAGCCGCAGGCCTGGTTCGGGTCGCGGGTGGCGGATCTGGCGCTCCCGGGTCGATGATAGCGGCCTACCACTTGAGGCATGCGCGGAAGTACCATCGTGGTCGGGAACGGTCAGCCAGGACCTCGTGCTCGCCTGATCAGACGTCGCGACGGCGGTCATTGGCAATGCTCCGCCGGGGATGCCCAGGCCATATTTTCGCTGGATGAGTTCGATCTTCATCATATGGGTGAAAAGCGCGCACGAACGACCCTTCATCTAACAATGAAGCCCTGTTGAGCCGTGCGATCCGGAATTCCTAGAAAAGCGAGGACACCATTCTGAACCAGCCCATGCCGGGTGGCCCGACACTCGACAGATTGAGGCCCTCCGGCCCGACTGGTAGATTTGCTCCTCGATGGGGCCAGTGATGACTGATGATAATGACGAGGAACCGCAGCTAGTTCGTTCACCGAAATCAGGGGTCGAAGGGGCACGGGAAGCGGAAGAACGACGTCGCGTGGCAGAGATCGCGCGCGAAATCGAAGAATTGGGACGTGCGCTGGACGATCGAGACCGCCTGACCAAAATCAGTACCGCGAATAGAGCCGAATGCTTGCCGTCGCAGGCAAAGCAGAACGCCGGGGGGATCGGGGATCGTTCGACGGCCGAGCCGGAACCACTTCCGACCGTTGCCGACATGTCTAGTGCTCTCAAAGAGGTTTCTCCCCAGGGTGAGAAAGTCGCGACAATTTCGGCAGTTCGGCAGCAGCGCAACCCCAAAGCGAAGGGCGATCATCGCACGAGGCGCCGTAAGGGGCGGTCCGCACTTGTGGCCGGAATCATTGTGCTCGTCCTGGTGTCCAGCGGGGCATTGATGCTGATGGGCCCTTCGATTGAGATCGTCCAAGACGCGTATCGAAGCGCCATCGCGGAAATGCAACGGTTAACGGTCCGTGAGAATGAGAAGAGTGACGCCGCAGCGCGGAAGGCCGCCGGCGAAACAGCTGTGGCTGAGGAAGCGGCGCGGACCGCCCGGCAAAAGGCGATAGCCGAGGAAGCGGCACGGGCCGCCAAGGAAAGGGCTGTTGCCGAGGAAGCGGCACGGGCCGCCAAGGAAAGGGTTGTTGCCGAGGAAGCGGCACGGGCCGCCAAGGAAAAGGCTGTTGCCGAGGAAGCGGCACGGGCTGCCAAGGAAAGGGCTGTTGCCGAGGAAGCGGCACGGGCTGCCAAGGAAAAGGCCGTTGCCGAGGAAGCGGCACGGGCCGCCAGGGAAAAGGCTGTTGCCGAGGAAGCCGAACGGAAAGCTGCCGAAGAAAAGCTTGCGGCCGCGGCGCGCCGGCGTGAGGAAGCCGCCCGGCTAGCGACCGATGAGAAGGCCAAGGCCGAGGCGGCACGTGACATGATTCATCCGCAAACTCGAGCCGCAGCGCAGGAACCCACCAAGCGGCAAACCGCCGAGGACCGCAAGGCAGAGGAACCGCCACGCAAAGTGGCTGAAGGGAAGCCAAAGTCGGATGCGGAAGTCAGAGAACAGGCGAACAGAGTTGAATCCGACTTGAACCTGTCCGAGCAGGATCGCAAGAGAGTGCAGGTTTTCCTGACCGCGCTGGGGCACGAAGTACCAGCAACGGGCCACTTCGGCCCCCGCACCCGGGCGATGATAGCGGCCTGGCAAAAAAAGCAGGGAATGCCGGAAACCGGCTTCTTGGATGAGTCGCAGCTTGTCGCGCTGCGCGAGCAGACCACGCTGGCAAATCGCGCGGAGGAGACGAAGCTCCATGCGCGGCAGCAGGCGGAGAAGGCCGAATCCGGCTTGAACCTTTCCGAACTTGATCGCAAGAGAGTGCAGGTGTCCCTGACGGCGTTGGGACATGAAACTCCAGCAACGGGCCACTTCGGCCCTCGCACCCGGGCGATGATAGTGGCCTGGCAGAAAAAGCAGGGTCTGCCTGAAACTGGCTTGTTGGATGAATCTCAGCTCGTTGTGCTCCACGAGCAGGCCACGCTGGTCACTCGCGCCGAGGAGGTCGAATCCGGCTTGAAGCTGTCCGAGCAGGATCGCAAAAGAGTGCAGGTGGCCTTAAACGCGCTGGGCCACAAAATTCCCACGCCGACGGGTTACTTCGGCCCGCTCACCCGGGCAATGATCATGGCATGGCAGCAGACGCAGGCGCTACCCCAGACCGGCTATCTGACGGAAGCACAACTCGGGGCCCTCCAGCACCAGGCCGCGGCCGCATTGGGAAAATACGATCGGGCTCAGGCGGAAGGTCAGAGAAACCCGCGTGGCCCTGAGTAAGAGGTGATCCGAGCCCTGAAAGGTGGATGGTTGTTCGCGAGCGTACCGCTGATGGCGCTAAAGTCCGTAGACCGTGAGCGCGATCCGTACGAGCGGCAATCGCTACTTTTCTGGACGGTCAAGCCGCATCAGGTTGCGCCGTCTAGTCAGCAGCCGCGCTTCCCGGGTCCTCGACTTGTAGGTCGCTTGAGCGCGACGCGCCGCATCAGATCATCCATCCCGACATTCTGCCTGCGATCCAGTGGCAATCAGCTGGCGTAGTACTTGCGATACTCCGAGTTGCAGTAACCGTGGTCACTGTAGCCGTACCTCAAATGCCGCCGCACATTGACTCGCGCCAGCACGACACCGACCCGATTGCGCAGATCGCGCATTTGCTTCAGTGCATTCACTGCGACGTCACGGCTCGTCTGCTCCCACCGCACGAGGAAGACGACGTAGTCGGCGAGGCGGGCGGTGAGGAGGGCATCGGAAACCGTTATGAGCGGCGGCGTGTCGAGGATGACGAGATCAAACTGCCCGGCCAAGCCTTCAACGAAAGCTCGCATAACATTGGAATCGAGAAGCTCTCCCGAGTTAGGCGTGTTAGCCCTGGCTGGGATGTAGAAAAGTCCGCTGCTGTCGTCTTGTCCCAAGGTTTCGTCGAGCGTTTTGCTACCCGGGAGATACTCGTCAATCGTACCGCCCGTTGCGGACACGCCGAGCGACGCGACGACGGACGACCTTCTCAAGTCGCAATCGACGACAACGATCCGCTTGGCTGGATTTGATTGCGCCATTAGGCCGGCAAGCGAACAAGCGAAGGTCGACTTCCCCTCACCTGGCAGGGACGACGTAATCTGGATCACTTTCGGCGGCTTATCCAGTGTGCTGAGCGTGATCGCAGTGTAGGCCGATCTCAGTGCCTCGGCATACGCCGACGTCGGATTTTCGATGGCAAAGCGAGCCGGCGTCAACTGCCCCAGTTTCCCCCCAGCCAGATGCGGGATCATGCCTACGAGGGGTCGCCCGATCAGTCGCTCGATCTGGTCACCGTTGCGGAAGCCGCTATCCAGTCGTTCCAGCATCGCTACTGCGACTACTCCCAGGCCGAGTCCAACAAGGCTCGCCAGAATCATGATCAACCCATAGCGCGGATACACTGTGCCTTGCGACACCGAGGACGGGGATAGAATGCGTGCGTCCGGCTCCTGAATGTCATGCTGCTCGCGCAACTCTTTAGAGCGCTTCAGGAAGTCCTCGTAAACGGCCCGTGTCGTTTGCGCTTCGCGCTCAAGTTGACGAAGTTTGACTTCCTCCTGCCCGAGCCCTCCCGCCCATTGTTCGAGTTGCGAGACCTGTTGCTGGAGGTCCGCCTCCTTGGTCCGAGCCGCCCCAACGTCTCCGCTCATGCTTGATATGATCTTGGCAACTTCGGCGGCAATGAAATCCTGGATTCTCTTTTGCTCAGAGCGTGTCTGTACGACGTGCGGATGCCTGCTGCCATAAATCTGGGTGAGCTCGGCCAGCCGTCGGCTAACTTCAGCTTCCTGTGTTCGCAACGCCGAAATCGTGGGATTGGACACAACCTCTGTAATGGCGCCCAGCATGGCCGGATCGCTGGCCGCGTGCCGAACGGCAACAAGCCGCGACTCGCGATCGACGCGGTGGGCGCGTGCTTGGATCAACTGCGAGTTCAGCTCCGCAAGCGATTGCGCAGCAACCGTCGAGTCCTTGCCGATCGTCAAGCCGGATTTCTCGCGATACGTCGCCACCGCCCGCTCGGCCGCTTCCACGTTCCGCATCAGTTCGTCCAACCGGTCCTTGAAGAACTGCATCGCTCGCTTGTTCGCGTCCAGCTTCGCATGGAGCTGATCTACGACGTAAGATTCCGTGATCGTTTCGATGATCTGTTTTGCCTTCGCCGGGACGGCGGAATCAAGCGACACGGCGATGACATAGGAACGGCCGCGCGTAGTAACCCGGAGCCTCGACTCCAATGACTCGATTGCACGCGCCCGGGGACTCTTGTCGATCGCGTTAGCGACATGTCCCCTATCGACATCCACTCCGATCCAGCGCTCATAGATCGAGCGAATCTCGCTCATGGTGAAACCAAGTGTGCTCGTTGGCAAAGCGCCGTACTCTGGGTCCTGGTCGAGCCTGAGCTTGTCGGCAACGCGACCCAGCAGACTGACCGAGCGCAGAATCTCGATCTCGGTCTGCATTGCCGGGATATCCAACGTAAGACTCCCGACCACGTCGGGTGTATTCGTGACCTTTGCTTTGCGCGTGTCGAGTATGACGAGGGCAGTCGCGCGGTACTCAGGTGTAAGCTGTGCCAGAACTACGCCGGCCAAAGCACAGATCAGTGCCGTCACACCCGCAATGTGCCATTTCCGCCAATTGAGCACGCGCAGGAGTGCGCGCACATCGTCGTGGCTGCCGGCCCGCGGCGGTCCACCCGGCGTGTTGTTGCCGAAGGTCTCGATCCTGCTGGAGTTCACGGTCACGCCCATTCTCGCCTGATTCTAGTGTGAACACTGGGCCCCACGTCGGTACGCAGATCTACCTTTCGTCGGCGGCAACCTCTCAGCCTTGTTGCCAAACAGTTACTTCAGGAGGATGCCGCTTGCCGTACTTCATCTCGGCCTACTCTTTCGTGGTCGAGGGGGCTTCTGTCTGACGATTGCAGTGACGGTTGAGCAACCGCCGGTCAACTACCCCGCATTCACTGGGATGGGCAATGCGACTACCGCGAATCGATGCTCGCCAATCCCGACCTGGAAGAAGCGGTCGCTCGTATGGCTGCTCGGGGTCCGCCGCCTACCGCCACCGCTGGCGCTTCTGATGCAAACGTTGCGGGCGACGGTCGCGAAGGCGCTTTGTATTCGGGCACAATTTTCTGAAGCAGCCTGCGGGCATCGTCTTCCCGGCCATAGAAGCAAGCCTTTTCCAGCGCATCGAAGTTCAAGGACAATTCCGACAGAGACGGGGGCGTCCTCGGACTGGCGACATTCACTCGCGGGACGGCAGTTGGTTCGATCTGTTCATCGACGTGGAACACTTCCTCGAACAGCTTCTCCCCCGGCCGCAGGCCGGTGAACTTGACCATCACGTCCTTCTCTGGCTGGAGGCCGGCCAGCCGGATCATCTGGCGCGCCAGGTCTGCGATCTTGACCGGGCTGCCCATGTCGAGGGCGAACACCCGCCCCGCCATGGTCGTGTCCACAACGCCCATCGCCGAGGCCTGCAGCACGAGCTGGACCGCCTCCCGGATAGTCATGAAGTAGCGTTCGATGTCGGGATGCGTCACCGTCAGCGGTCCGCCTGCCTTCAACTGACGCTCGAACAGGGGAACGACCGAGCCGCTCGAGCTGAGGACGTTGCCGAACCGCACCGTCATGAAGTGTGGCGCCTCCGACTGGACGTCATGCACGAGCGCCAGCGCCTGGCAATAGCCTTCGGCGCATCGCTTACTGGCGCCCATCACGTTCGTCGGGTTAACTGCCTTATCTGTCGAAATCAGCACCATCGCCAGGCAATCGGCCGCGACCGCCGCGTCGCAGACGTGACGCGTGCCAATCGCGTTCGTCCAGATGGCCTCAACTGGATTGCCCTCAACCAATGGGACGTGCTTCAGCGCCGCGGCATGGAACACGATCTCAGGTCTGAAGGATGCGAAGCAGCTGTCAATCAAGAGGCGATTCCGCACGTTGACGATGCGCGCCACCCGTTCGATCGCTGGCCACCGCTCCGACACTTCGCCGTCGATCGTGTAGAGATTGAACTCGGAGGTGTCGACGAGGCAGATCGCGGCCGGTCCAATGGCGCAGACTTGCCGCACGATCTCCGAGCCGATCGATCCGCCGGCGCCGGTAACCAGCACGCGGCGACCGGCGACGAACCGATGCACTGGTGTGGGATCGAGCACGATCTGCGGCCGTCCGAGCAGATCCTCGACCAAGATTGGCTGCAGTTCGGGTCCATCAAATGTGCCGGGCCGGAACTGGGTCGGGTTCGGCGCCCGCGCCACCGTCACGCCCAACCGGTTTGCGCTCTCGACAAGCGCATTCAGCCGCGCGGTCGGCAGCGTTCGGTCGACCACGACCAGCTTGCGGGGCCGGTCGCCTGCGTCGCGGAATTTCTTAATCACCCGTTCGACGTCAGCGACCCTACCGAGGACCGGAACGCCGCCCAGAAGGTCGCCGTCCACACCGTCGTCGAGCACGCCGACGGGATAGTATTCAGAGGACTTGTCTAGGCTGAGGAGCAGGATCTTGGCGTCGACGCCGCCGCCGATGATCAGGATCGGGACCTGTCCCGGCGCCATGGGGTGGCGGTCGAAGAACAAATGGCCCTCGCGGAACAGCCGGTAACCAATCCGCGAGCCCGCCATAAGCAAGAGGTACACCATCCAGGCGAGGACGATTGACGTTCTGGGAATCAAGTCCAGGCGGTTCACGACGAAGCTGATGGGCATGTAGATCAGGACCGTCAGGGTCACCGCCTTGGCGATGTTGGTCAGGTCCGCAGTAGAGGCGTGGCGCCAGCTCGTCCGATAGGTCCCTAGGGTCAGCAGGCTGATCCCCGCCGCCACGACAAAGGGGACGATCGCGCCGAATACGAGGTTATAATCGTCGAGCCCGTTGAACCGGCCAACGAGGCTATCGTTGTCGCGCCCCTCGAAGGTGCTAAGGCGGAGGATCAGCGCGGCATACATCGCCAACCCGGCCATGACCATGTCGTAGACAAGCGCCGTCAGCCGCATGTTCCTAGTGTTGACGACGCCAGTCGTATTCATCGCATCCCCTCCGACGGCCGCAGGGTTTTAGAGGCTAGAACCGGCTGGACTGAATGGACGTCGTTGTGCTCGCTTTGGCGAGGTCGACTCCTCATTCATTGAAGAAGGTTTCTACAGGGTTAACAGATACATGGCAACAGGATGACGCCCTACTGTTCCGCACTTGATATCGACCCTGTTCAACTGAACTCTTAAGATATCTTCACAGTATTCCTGAAGACATCTTCGCAGTGCCTTGGCTCTGGCCGCCCGTTGGCAGGACGCCATGCTGATTGGCCAGCCGCCTGCTTCGTCATCCTCATCGTCGGCGATTTCATCGTTCCGTTGATCATGCCAAGTTCCAACCTGGTAGCGCTCAGCCGCACGTCCACCATATGTGCTAAGGCGAAGTGATCCTGCTTAGTTCCTGGATAAGGCGCCTGGACCATCTGCTCGGGCGCCCACGGCAGTTGATCGCTCAGATCGCATGGCCGATGATGTCCTAAAGACATACTCTCGCCCGCGAACCGCTCAGGCTGGCATCTTCATCTTGAATGATTTCCGGATGGTGGCGTATCGGTGAAACAGCAAGTGGTCTGGCTAGGTATCATTTTGGCTGCGCTTCAATGTGCAGGCGAAGCATGCTGGGCGCAGAGCAGAGTGGCAGATGAGTTCTTTCCACGAGGATCCCTCTTTCCCTGCGCGGCCTACTCCACGGGGCTGCACGATCTTCCGAGATATCGAGCAAGTGGTTTCAACCTGCTTGGACCGCAATACGGGGACCACAACAAAACCATCTTGCCGGAAGCCAAAGCTTACGGTTTGCGCGCGATTTATACTGTTGGCGCCGACGTCGATTTCCTAAAGGAAAAGGGCCTCCCTAAGAACATAGACGAACTGGCGGCAGACGTTACAGCGCAAGTCAGCAAAGTTGCCCCGGATCGCGCCATTGCGTGGTGGTACCTCGCCCAGGAGGAACTTCGCACCTGGCGCCGCGATGAAATGCTCTACCTGGAGAGGATGACCGCTGCGATCCGCAAAGCAGATCCTTTGCGTCGACCCATACTGATGTACGATGCTGGGCATCGCTCGAGTGCAGAGATCGCACTGACAGGTCGATACCTGGACTTCGCCGCGAAAGGATCTTACGTAAACTACTCGGGCAATGTCGATCGGCGTGCCTGGCTCGCGGCTTCGATACAGCAGGAGGTCGAGGCGGCACGACAGGCACCGCGCAAGCTGTCGCCCCTGCTCATACCCGAAATGTTCCGGAATGCGCCCGCGGGGCGGAAGAACGACATAGGCCGCTGGGTAAGGCACGATGTCATTCGTGGACTTATCGAAGGAGCCTCAGGTCTGCTCATTTTTTCCTTTTGGCGGAGACCTAACTTTGAAGACTACGAGGCCTACTACTCTGCCTACACTACGATTACGCCCGCCCTCTGCGGTGCCAGAGAACTCGGGCAAGCCTTGCTTCACGGTGAGAATACATCCACTGCGATCGTCGATCTTCCCGACGGGATAAAGGATGTTACGGTCGAAGCGTTCGGAAAAACCACCTCAGTACCGGCCGTTGGCCTCCGCACGATACGTCATCGCGACGCTGTCTACGTGCTGTTGGCCAATTCCACTGCCGGGGAGATTTCGGGCTCTCTAAGAGGTTTGCCGGTCAATGAACCGGTTTGGTCTATGGTTATTCCTCCAACCCTGCCGGAATCGCTGAAAGGACCGCGCTTTGTGCTGGGACCATGGGGCACGCTTGTCGTCAAGGCGACTTTGCCAAAATAGAATCCAGGCCGATCGAAGGATGAAGACGTAAGATGGTCCTGCGTGCCCTTCTGGCGATCGTTCTCACCGTGTTGTTCCTCGTAGGTCGTTGGAATCTGCAGCGCCTTGCGATCAATCCCGACGCAGTTGACTTTGATGCTATTCTCCAACGAAGCGTGGTCACGGTTCTGATCGAACCAAGGCTGTGGCTAGTCATTGCCGGCGTGCTTTTGTTGATACTGATGGAGATGGGCGCTCCCGGCGATGTACACGCCCACTCCGGTCGCCGAGAAGCGCGCACCAGTGTCCGTATTTTCTTCGTCTTTAACTTTTACCTGGTAGCGACCATTGCATGGTCTCCCAACGACAATCCGTTTCCCGCAGTCGTCGATATATGCCTGATGCTGGTTACGGTGGTCGTGGTTGAGCGCGCCGCAAGGTTTGAAAAATTCGTGGAAGCGTTCTGGCTTTGGTTGGAACTTCTGCTCATCGCTATCGGCGCGTTCGCATTGTTCACCCAGCTCTTCCTGGCGCCAGCCGCCTCAGCAGATCTACCCGGTCGACTTTCGATCCTGGGGGGCGGTCCCAACATCCTGGGGCGGTTCCTCGGGATGTTGTGCCTGTTGATGGTCGCCCAAAGTTTTTGGCACGGCGGTGGCCTGCGCTGGAGTGTAGCCTGGCGCATCGTCGTGGCGGCGGTGGCTCTCATATTGCTGTTGCAGACGGGCTCAAGAGGCGCTTTTACCGGCTTTCTGCTCGGCCTGCTGGTCTTGCTTGTCGTGCGCCGAATGAACGTGAGGTTAATCGCCGTCGGTGGGATCGTTATTCTCGCGTTCGAATATTTGTTCAAGGTAATACTAGATACTGCCATGATTGAATTTCTTGGCGAACGTTGGTTGGTAACGACTCTTGAAGAGGGCTATCTCTCGGCGCGGGACGTGCTACTCGCAGAGGTGTATAGGCTATGGTTGGAGCGTCCTGTTTTTGGAGGCGGGCTGGACTCTTTCGAGTACTACACATTCGGGTTAGACCGCTATCCGCACAATGTGGTCTTGGAAGTAGCCCAGGCGGGCGGAATAGTAGCGGTGTTGCTGCTGCTCGCCTGGATCGTTCACGTTATCCTGAGTTCCTGGCACCGGCGAAACCACTATACCGAAGTCGGCCTGTCTATGACCGCGCTGATCTTCGGATGTGCCTTGTTCAGCGGTGACTTTTACGATTCTCGCTTGATATTCATTTTTGGCGTTCTCACGATATCGTCCGCTGAAATCGGAGCCTCCAGAGAACATGAGGATCGCGCCATGGGTCTGATCGATATGACACCAAGCGGCCCGACGGCAGACGAAAGATAGATCAGTATACAGCGAACTACGTAGCCACAAGCTGAGCGCGGGGAGGAACGCCAGGTCGTTTCTCTGTACCGGATATGGAGAAAAAAGTGCGTATTTGGATCGTGAGCGTCGGTGAGCGACCGATATCAAGCACGAATTTGCCAGGCCGGTCGGGCCGAATGGATTTGCTGGTGGAGCAGCTTTGCGCGCGCGGCGCTCGGGTTACGTGGTGGAGCTCGGTCTTCGATCACAGGTCCAAAACCGACTCGACGCCGCACGGCATGCGATACAGCGTCCGTCCAGGCTACGAGATCGTGCTGATGAGGGGATATTCCTATCAGCGAAATGTTTCGTTCCAGCGGCTTCTCTTCAATTACTCGATGGAGCGCGAGTTCAGGCGCCTGACGAAAACGGAGCAACCGCCCGACGTGATCCTTGCCGCTTATCCACCGATTGAGCTCGTGGCCGCCGCAGGCCGCTACGGACACGAGCATGGCGTTCCCACGATCGGCGATGTTCGTGATCTGTGGCCCGACATTTGGGCCGAGGCGGTGCCGAGGCTCCTACGGGGCCCTGCCCATGTCGGCCTCGCACCCTACTTCCTGTTGTCGCGGCGTGCATTGGCGTCCATGACTTCGATCACCGGGATCACCGAGGAGTTCGTCGACTGGGGCGCGCGCCGGGCCGGACGGCGGCGCCGACCGACTGACCGGGCATTTCCATTCGGTTACAAGCTGCTGGAACCGCCGCCGTCCGAGCGCGCGGAGGCGAACGAATTCTGGCAGGGGCTGCTGCACCGCCCGACCGACGATCGCCCACTGGCATTGCGCCTGTGCTTCATGGGCAACGTCGGAGCGAGGACGGGAATTCAACACGTGATCGAGGCGGTGGCCGGCCTGCCCTCCGATCTCGGTAAGCGCGTTCAGCTCGTCATATGCGGAGGTGGCGACCTGGCGCAGATCAAGCAGCGCTTCGGCAATCATCCATCGGTGGTGTTTGCGGGCTGGGTCGATCACACCAAGCTGCTCGCGCTGATGAGGATATCCGACCTGGGCGTAGCGCCCTATCACAATACCCCCGATTTTCAGAATTCACTTTCCAACAAGATGATCGAGTACTTGGCGGGGGGCCTTGCGATAGTCACCGGCCTCGAGGGAAAGCTGAAAAGACTGATTCGCGATGCCGGATGCGGCTACACGTACGCCAGCCAGGATGTCGAGGACCTGAAGAGGGTGATCGGCAGCATCGTATCCCAGCCCGCTGAACTCGAGCGCCGCAAGGCGGCGGCGCGCTCGATCTATGAACGGGAATTCCGGGCGGAGACGGTCTACGGCGCGTACGCCGACCACGTCGCCCATGTTGCGACCCTGGGATCCGGCAAGCCCTCGCGAACCGCCGCCTGAAGCGCAGCGACCGAGCCGCTCGGCCATCATCTCCGTCGGCGGCAAGCGACCGCTGCGCAGCACCGCCCGCGACCCACTGGGTGCGATGGAAGTTGTCGTCGGGGCGACCCCTTCAGCTTTAGCGACGCTAGAGCAACGGTGAAGTCGCGTCCGCCGGGTTGATGAACTGCATGCCGTCGGCCCGTTCACGTCGACGGTGCAGCGTCAGCGCGTCGAGCTCGTCTATCGACGAGCGTGAGAGCGACCAGCCAAGAGCGCCGATCGCGTCGATGACGTTCTTCGAACTTTTCATCCCCACTAGCGCCACCGAACCGGGCAAGCGATCAAGTATCCAGCGCAGGGCGATCGAGGCGCACGGCCGCTCCAGGACACCGGAGAGGGCGGCGATGCGGCCAAGGATGTGGCGGTTTTCCTCGAACCGTTGGCCGACGAAATTCCGGTACCGATTCCGTCGATCGTCGGCGCGCAGGTCCAGTCCAGGTGCGAACTTGCCGGTCAGCAAACCTTCCGCAAGACTCCCCCACGACAGGAACGTCATGCCATCGTCCTGGATTACACTCTCGATGATGCCCTCGAAGTGCCGGTCGAGGAGATTGTACTGTAGCGTGAACGCCGCAATATGCAGCTTCAGTTCGGCCGGGATGTTTTCGAGCATGGCCTTCGGATTGGCATTGGAAAAGCCATAGGCGCGGATTTTTCCGGCCTGGCGCGCTTCCTCAAGCGTGCTGAAGACCAGATCGAGCGGCGTCCGCTCATCCCAGTAGTGCATCAGATAGACGTCGATGAAGTCCGTCCTCAGGCGGCGGAGGCTCGCTTCCAGTGCGTTCCTGATCCACGCTACAGAAGTGTCATAATACGTGCCGCGGCCTTCCTCCACCCGGATACCGAATTTCGATACGATGACGGCGCGCGTGCGCTTCCCGACAAGCGCCTCGCCCAAAGTCGTTTCGGCCTGGCCGAGGCCGTAAACATCCGAAACGTCGAAGAGATTGATGCCCGAATCCAGCGCGACGTGGATGGCAGCCGCCATCGCCGATCGGTCCAATGCGCCCCATCCGTGCTCGCCGAGAGGGCTGCAGCCGAAGCCGATCCGCCCGACCTTCGTCGCGAGCGATTTGACCTCTACCTGCTCCATCGATCGAGTTGCCCGATTTTGAGAATGGCCGGCGAACTGTTAAAGTCGCGATAGGATCGTACACGGGCTGGGGTATGGGGTAAAGGCAGCGCTCGATCGGACTGCCGCGGCATTGGCAATCGTCGTGCTGATGCCCGTCATTGCGCTCGCGCTTGCGGCCACGTGGGCGGTGGACCGCCGCAACCCCGTGTACGTTAGCCTGCGGGCGGGACGAAACGGCGTTCCTTTCCGTATGTTGAAGATCCGGACGATGATCGTAACCGATGGTCGGTCAGGTCAGATCACGACGGCCGCAGACGACCCGCGGCTGACGTGGCTCGGTCGACGGCTGCGCGGATGCAAGATCGACGAGCTGTTGCAGCTCGTGAATATCGTGCGGGGAGAGATGAGCGTGGTTGGTCCGAGGCCGCAGGTCCTCCCCGAAGTCGCCACGTATACCGACGAGGAGCGCGGCTTGTTGGGCGTGACGCCCGGCCTCACCGATTTCTCCTCCATCATATTCTGGGATCTGGCCGAAATCGTGCGGGCGAAGCCGGATGCGCACTTGGTTTATCAACAGCTGGTAAGGCCATGGAAGAGCAGGCTGGGGCTGTTCTATGTCCGGCACAGCTCCGTGCCGCTGGACGTGCTCATTGTGTTGGCGACGCTTTGCAATATGGTGCATCGGCCAGCCGGTCTCGCCCTCGTCGTCTGGACCTTGCGCGCCTGGGGGGCACAGGAGGAGCTGATTGCCGTGGCGCGTCGGAGCGAACCACTGAAGCCGACACCGCCTCCCGGCGCGGCGCGGGTAGTAGGGACCTGAGCCGACCGCCGGCCATCGGGCAGCGCTGGGCGTGTATGACGGCGGGGAGGACACGACAAAATGCTCACTCAACCAAACACCCTGGACACCGTCGGCCTGGCAAAGCGGATCCGGTTGCATGCGTTGCGCATGACGAGCCTCGGAGGCACCTCGCACATCGGGTCGGTGTTTTCCATGGCGGATTTGGTGGCTGTACTCTATGGCCGTATTCTCCGAATCGATGCCGCGAGCCCTCAATGGCCGGATCGGGACCGCTTCATCCTATCGAAGGGCCACGCCGGAGCCGGCGTATACGCAGCCGTGGCTGAATGTGGCTTCTTCGAGGTGTCCGTGCTGGACAGCCATGGCCAGAACGGCTCGAAGCTGTCCGGGCACGTGTCGCACAAGGGGGTGCCCGGTATCGAGCTGTCGACGGGTTCCCTTGGTCACGGCCTGCCCGTCTCGACGGGGATGGCGCTCGCGGCAAAGCGCGCGAGGCGGCTGCACCGGGTGTTTTCTCTCATGAGCGATGGCGAATGCGACGAAGGGTCCAATTGGGAAGCCATCCTGTTCGCGGCGCACCATCGGCTGGACAACCTGATTGCGATCGTCGACTACAACAAGCTGCAGAGCCTCGAACGGGTCGAAGACACGCTGCGATTGGAGCCGTTCGTTGAAAAATGGCGCAGCTTCGGATGGGCAGTGCGCGAGGTCGACGGGCACGACCACGAGGAGATCACCAGTTGCCTCGAGGCGGTGCCGTTCACGCTCGGACAGCCGAGTTGCCTAATCGCGCATACCATCAAGGGGAAAGGGGTGTCCTTCATGGAAAATTCCGTCCTGTGGCACTACCGGACGGCACGCGGCGAGGAGTACGAGGCCGCTAAACGCGAACTCGAGGGTAGCTCGTGAGAGAGGCTTTCATCCGGCAGCTCGCCGTCCTGGCCAAGGAAGACGCACGTATCGTGCTGTTGACCGGCGACCTGGGCTTCGGAGTGTTCGACGAGTATCGCAGGATACTGCCAGAGCAATTCATTAACGTCGGCGTGGCCGAGCAGAATCTTGCCGCGGTCGCCACCGGCATGGCCCTGGAAGGCCACATCGCCTTCACCTACTCGATCGCGAACTTCCCGACGCTGCGCTGTCTCGAACAGCTGCGCAACGATGCCTGCTATCACGGCGCCAACGTCAAGACGGTGGCGATTGGAGGCGGGTTTTCCTACGGTAATCTGGGCTTCAGTCATCACGCCACCGAGGATCTCGCGATCCTGCGGTCGCTGCCCGGCATGACCGTGGTTGCGCCTGCCGATCTCTGGGAGGTCGAGCAGGCGACGATCGCGCTGACCTTGGCCAGCGGGTCCGCGTACCTGCGCCTCGACAAGTCGAATGCCGGCCGAACCGATCGCCCGGGCGAGCGGTTCGAGCTCGGCAAGGCGAGATGCCTGCGCGAGGGCGACGCGGTGACGCTGGTCGGATGCGGCGGGATCGTGGCCGAACTCCTTGCAGCCTCGACTGCCCTGAGCCGCGAAGGCATCGAATGCAGAGTCATCAGTCATCACACAATCAGCCAGGTCGATCATGAAGCGATCGCGAACGCAGCCGCCGGAACTGGCGGGATCGTGACGGTGGAGGAGCACACGGTGACCGGCGGACTGGGCGGCGCAATTGCCGAGTGGTGCCTGGAAAACAGCGTGCTGCCGCGACGGTTTCGCCGGATTGGCCTGCGCGACGAATTCGCAACGGTCGTTGGCAGCCAGGATTACCTGCGGGAGCGCTATGCGATGGGAGCGGACGCCATCGCGAAGACGGTTCGCGCCATGCTGGGGGCCGAGCGCTGAGGGTGTCCTGTCGGGGCGCGCGTCCTTCGGCCTGCAATCAAACGCCTACGAAATTGGATACCTGCGCGTTGGCACCGGTGATTGTCCGCTGCCCGCCTCAGCCCCCCGATCGACGGCAGAGTTACGCCGGCCTCGAAGGCGAATTGGCGCACGGTCCGCTGACCGAAGGCTCACGCAAACGAAGCGCCTCGCGACCGGTCGTGTTCGGCCGGCACTCGAAGGCAAAGGTATTGAGAGCCGGCCGGTCTGGCAACCGATGCACCGCCAACCGGTGTTCAACGACAAGTGGAGGTGCCGTCGCCGACGGCTTCTACGGCCAGGGTCTCCGCCTCCCGTCCGGTTCGAATATGAACCAGTCTACTCAAGACCGCGTGATTGAAATCGTGCCCAGCGTCTCAGACGACATCTAGAGCATAGTCCGTCCGGCGGAATCAGCCGGACGGACTGTCCCCTGTGAAACCAGCATCTCCCAATGCGCGCAACTCCGATCAGATGGAACCGCACGCTGTTCCATCTGATCGGAATCCGCTCTACTTCTCTTGGATCAGCGGACCCGTCGCCACTGCGCTCTCCGCAGCGATCCGCATGATGTCGGAAGGCATCAAATTCCGTGCGCGAGCTTCAGTCGCGAACTCCAGAATCCTCAAGTACAGACCTTTCAGATCCGGCCGTTCGGGATTGGCGAATGTTCCAGGATGGAAGAGCAGGCTAATCACGCCGCCGATTTTCTCCAAATGCCCGAAGAGATCCTTGAAACTCTGGTAGCCATCCTCTCCTTCGGCCAGACTGGAGTCCATGAACACCAGCGGCAACTCAATCACATCGAGCCGCGTATCGACAGCCTCGTTCAGCGGACGGAATGGCGCCGCGATCCCCGCTTTGTAACCGTTTTGAGATGACCAACCGATGCTTTCATCAAAGCGGATTCCCCTTTCGGCCACGAATGCTGGGCTTCTTCTGGGATCGAAGCGCAAGTAGTGGGCGCGACCTGCGGTTACCGTTCTGCCGATAAGAGTCTCAATTTCGGCCTTTTGTGCTGCAAACCTCGCAGGCTGGTGGAACGTATCGTAGTTGTAATGGATGCCGATCTCCCAGCCTGCAGGCACTCGTTGCAGGAGCTTGCGAACGGCTGCAAGCCCACTCCTTGCGCCGAAACGACCACCTGTGCCGTTCAGGACATACATGACAGAGCGATAACCAAGGCGGCGTTCCACGGCTAGCATCGCGATCAGATCGTCGAGAAAGTAGCGGTACGGGTGACGGTAGTTGGCGAAGATCTTTCCCAGAAGTCCCAATCGCGGCGCCCGTCCACGAAAGCAAGGTTGGAAGATTCGGTAGGCTCGGATCGCCTGGGTGATCGAGTCGTCACCGCGTAGCAAATCGCAATCGTGCGACAGCACGAGCGCCGGTGCCTCGATGAGGCCATCCAACCGGAAGGTGGGCGCCACGCCCTGTTCCATGGCAGCACTTGCATCGAGCAAAAGAGCAAGCGCCTCATTCGCGACCGGCACCTTGCCAAAGCCGGTGGAGGTTCTCACGCTCGCAACAGCCGGCAATCGACCATGTCGATCTCTTGCGGCAATCTCCTCGTCTTCTCGAAAGGTCAACAGATCATATACGTTACCAAGCATATTCCAGGCAGGCGTCAGTGTCCCCGTCGGATGCCGCCACCAGGCCGGAGCCGCCTCATTTGGCAAGGCCTGCCACTCGTCGCCGGGTTGCGGCAATGGATTGAACAGGGTCAGGAATGTGCCATTGAATGGAATCCGCCTGGACCCTTGCGGAGTCAACGGGGGCGAAATATCCGACGGCAATATAATTTCTGGTCCGCGCGCGTCCCGCACACGTTCGCCAGGGACCACCCTGATCTGGGTATTGTGCAGCAAGCGAAGTCCCTTTTCCGTGGCAATAAACCGCGCCGCGAAGAGAATCTCCTGAAGAGCATATTCCGCAAACACCTGCGATAGCGGACGATGCGAGCACCGATCCGTCGACCTTGAAACAGGCTGCCGTACAGCGCCGTCTTCGGAGATACGGGGGCGCGTCATGAGGACAGGTTCAAGAATGGCCTTCAACGGCCGTGTCACGAAGTTCCCATGCCTTATTCTCTCAAGCAGCCACGCACCCAAGAGATGATGAAGGGCAACGCGCAAGCCGATTTGGCGGGCAATCACTAGATACATTAGGACGCCCGTGCCGCCCCAGGCAATCGCGTGGGCCATCGCCGCGCCGGTCATGCCGTACACGGGAACCAATGTCAGCGAGAAGACCAAGGACAGGACTACCGCCAACACGTGGACCATTGTCACCGTACGTTCGCGGCCAACTATATTGAGCAACATTTCTTGCGGGCCAAGCGAGCTACGTATCAACCAGGTCGCTGCCAAGATCTGGAGGCTGACGGTGCCGGCAACGAAATCGGGGCCGTACATTGCGAGTATTGGCCCCGCCGCACAAAACAGGACCAGAAAGACGGCAAAAGTCGCCAGCATCTGCATGGCATTCAACTTGCGGACGAACGCCTGATATTCCTCTTTATCCTGCCGGTGGTAGTTGCGCGAGATGTAGGCTCCGACGACACCGTAAAAAGTTGTATCCACTACTCCCTGGATTGTAAGCAGATAAAGGCAGACACGATAAATGGCCGATTGCGCTACGTTGGTCAGCGAAGCTACGACAAGCCAGTCTATCGACAGAGCACTGATGAATACCAGGGCCGATGCCATTATTGGCAACGACACCCGGATCCAATTGAACAGTTCGCTTTGAGGTATAACGCCAACCAGCCTTCGCAATATCAGTCGTCGAAGCGAGTACAATTGGACGATTGCGGTCAACGCCGCAGAAACACATGCGATCGATCCCATTGCCGGAAATGACAGCTGTCCAAACTGTGACGCAACTATTGCTCCGCCGACGACAAGAACGGGTGGTAAGAAAGAGGTGACTGTCTGTCCCTGCAGCGGAAGCCCAAAGGCCCTCAACAGGTCGAGCGAGACAAACTGCAGCGTCATCAAAGGCAGTAGAATGGCGAACAGGGACAGTCCAACGTGCAGGTCACGCGTCATTTCGTGTTGGAAGATGGCTGCTACAAGGAGGGCCGCTCCCGAGACCAGCAGGGTCACGGCGGCCGTCACTTTGAGCGTCGCGTAAGTGTATCCGGCCTGGAAATCGCTCCGCTGCTGCGCGGCAAATGCCGGGACAAATCGAACGGCGGCCGGCGCCAAACCCAGAGATCCCGCGGTGGCGGCGATATTGGTCAGCCCAATAAGAATGAAATAGCTCCCCAGATCAGAAGGGGTGCTGAACCATGCCATCGCCAGATGCGCGGCAAACATCAGCGCCATGCCGAGGGCGCGCATTGCCACGCCTCCCCCGCCGACAACGACGATGGTAAACAGGGAAATGGGCTTTTGGTCGATGGATGCACCGACATATCGTTCTACTGCGTCGATGAAATCGCGATATCGGGCCCTGAGCACGGTCGCACCTGCTAGTGATTTGGGGCTGTTTGCCCTTTTGGCCTTTCTGGAGAGAGACTTCACAGGTTTATTGCCCAGAACTGACTGCGGCACTAAACGCCGTCGGGCCACACTCATCGCTCGGCTACCGACCGCCCGCACCGCAAGCCATCTCGCCGCCAGCCCGTCACCTACCCTACGCTTTGCTCCGGTCAGCCCACGGGGCTGGCCAAAGCGGTCGGACGCTAACTCTCGAACTGTACCGCTTCAGGGGGCAGAACACATGTGCCTCCACACTCTCTGCCGCCCATGGCTCACTCTATTTCCTGAGTGATGGAGGCCCCACCACAAGAGCCTACATCAACACAGATGGCGGCACGACGTGGACGGCATTGGTGTAAGATGGCAACAATGTTGCCTAATGATCGGGTCACAAAAGCGGTGGAAGCTTGGAGAGAGTGATCTCGTGGCATCATCGTTCAGGTTTCAGGAAGCGAGGTAAATGACCTGGGTGTCGGGGGCAGTCGAGGGTTGGCCCGCCATCAACCTTGAGCAGGGTGGCTTGACCGACTTGCCAGCAAGGCTCGGAATCATGCAAGCGGTGTCGGCGAAGGGCAGCAGGCACAGCGTCTTGATACGCCGCTTGAACTCGCCGTGCAGGCGCTCGATGGCGTTGGTGGTACGGATCGAGCGCCACTGGCTGGTCAGGGGAACGCTAAGGTCATGAGCTGCTCGCCGGCTTCGAGGACGCTGTCGGCGACGGCGGGACACTTGTTGCGCCACTTGGACAGGAACGCCTCGCGCTTGCGCAGCACCTGAAGTTTCAGCGCAAATTGTCCTGCCGTCGCTCATAGCACCCACGGCTCAGGACCGCTGCCACTTCGTCCTCAAGCATCTGGCCGACAAGCCCACGGATCTGCTGGCGAACGCCGACCTCCAGCGGGTCAAACCAGGCCTCCCCCTCAGCGCTGGAACGGCGGCTTCAAAATGCGATATCCTTCGTCATGGCGTAGTCTGCACCAGCGGCGCCAACGACCGGTGTTCGGGTCCAGCAACTTCTCGAGATTGCGCCTCCCTCGCTTTTCCACCCCCTACCGGAAACGACCGCCTAAGTCGCAGCATTCATCACTGCATGAAACCGATAATCGTAGTACATGGACATCGGCATATTGATCTTCATGGCGTTTTTCTTGGCAAGCGCAGCAAAGAACTCGGGCGCGTACGTATGCCCGTCTGGATGGAAAGTCTTTCCTTTGGCCATCAGGGGCCAAGCGGCCCACCGCGCGAAGACCACTCCGCAGCGCATCACGATCTCGAAGCCAGAAGGCACATCCTTGTGGCGGCCAAGTCCCATCATTCGCAGAACAGCCTTCCGGCTGTGGATGATGTCGAAGATCGCAATTCGGCCGCCGGGCTTGAGGCGCTTACTGGCCTGCATGACGAAAGCAGCGATCTCATGGGAAGCGAGGTATTGAACGACGCCGCCCATGGTGATGGCGTCGAAATCGCCGTCCACTATCTCCCATACGTTCTCGGCGGACCCGTGAAGGAGGGTTGTATTCGTGTCTCGAAGGTTCGTTCGAGCCTCGGCTAGCATCGTGGGCGATCGTTCAACGCCGATGCACTCGCGGAAGCTGCCGGTGTAGTGGGCAGTCAGCTTGCCGGTTCCGCAACCAATGTCGAGAAGCCTTTCGCCGCCCCCAAGATGGAAAAGTTTCTCGCCGCCTTCCTTGGCGATTCCGTCAGGCGTCGGATCCGCGCGTCTATCCTCGGACTTGTCCGACCAGTATTTTTCCCAATCCATGCCATCATTCTACATTCATCCGCACCGCGTTCACCAGCCACAATCGCACCGCGTCCACCAGCCGTAGTAGGTGCTTGGCCTGCTACTAGGCTACCGACCACCCGCACCGGAAGCCATCTTGCCGCGAACCCGTGGCCTGCCCTACGCTTCGCTCGGGTCAGTCGACGGGCTCGCCAAAGCGGTCGGACTCTAACTCTCGAATTGGCACCGCTTCAGGCGGGCAGAGCACACCCTCCCCGGGACGAAATGAGGAGTGCACGCAGTGGCCTTTAACCGAAACTACCTGTCGTGGAAAACCCTAAAAGAGACAATCTGGACCGACATCAGAACGGTCAGCATATTTGGCCGTGAGTATGCACGGGAAAGGTTTAGATACTTCTCCTCCCCTCACCCCCAGTTTCCTCTCATCCCGAGGAAATCGCTGGGTGCTGCCATGATAGACCTTCAAGGAAGCTACGCCGACTATCAGCGGACCAAATTTAGAGCCCTCGCAAAGAGGAAACTGAAATTGGCGAAGCAGCACAAGTATTCGTATGCGACGATTGATGCGGTTTCGGCCATTGATCAGATCTTGGAGATCAACGGATCTCGTCCGGAACGCGGCGGGCGCCCTATGCCCTCTCTGTATTTAAATCGTTCGGAATTCGAGATCATACTTAGAGCGATTGGTACAGCGCACGTTGTGAAATGTCCGGCCGGAAAAATCGTAGCCTATGCCCTTGTACCAAACATCGGAGATCTATGGACGCTCGACTACGTTCTCGGGCATGGCGATCATCTGAACTCGGGAGTCATGTATCTGCTGATGGCGAATGTCATCGAAGAAAAATTTGAACTCGCGAAAACGAATGGCAACCCGAAGTGGATTATGTACGACACTTGGCTTGGCGCAAGCGCCGGGTTGCGCCAATTCAAGGCGGTCTTGGGTTTCTCTCCATATTGGGTTCGCTGGAGGTGGGCCGGATCAGTCTAGCGTCAGTCAGAACTGGCGTTAGCGTCGTTGCGGTACCACTGGCCGCCTCGAGGCCATATGCGGCAGCTGACGTTGTTGGTGCCGAATTAAGCCGCCGGCAGCTGGGCGGCGTCGGCTCAGGGCAGCAGGTCGTCGAGATCGGCCATGCGCCGCTGCGAGCTTGCCGAAGAGCCGGGTGAGATACGCCTCGGGATCGATGGCACCGAGCTTGCACGTCTCGATGAGCGTGGCAAGAATCGCCCAGTGTTCGGCGCCGCCGTCGCTGCCGTCGAAGAGATGCGAAAGTGATCACGCTAGTGGAGCGATCGGATCTTGGGGGTCGTCCCGTGCCAATACGATCGCCTTTCAGATTTCTCTTTCGAACAGGACGATCGTATATCTGGCTGGAGGCCTCGCCGTGACCACAGGCCTGGACGGCAAGGTAAGGATTCTCATAAGCGACAACGATTGCGGTTACCACTACTCTGACCGGAGTTCCTTGGCCTATCGGAACCTGCTCCTTCACACTCTAGCTGACAGGCACACCCTAGTGAGGCGGAAAAAGCCGCGCGCTCGAACAGGAGCGGTATCAAGCCGGGCCGGTCTATGGTGACTTTAGGGACTACCTGTTCGAAGGTGCGGCTGCACACCGCAAAAGTTGAGTCTCCCTCGACCGGTCTTCCGGGTGGGTGAGCGAGCCGTCGGAGTTCCCCTTGGGCGCGCGATCGCTGGTTGAACCGTATAGGCTTCCCGGCCTGTTCGGGGCGGCAACTGACGCCAGCCCAGTGGCTGCCGATGCGTTGTGGCAGGGAGATAATGCGGCTCAAGGCCGAGCGCGCGAGCGCCCAGGTGATCGCGCGCAGCACGTGGCCGGCGCACAACACGGTGAGCGACCATGCCGGCGGGGCTGCAGCCGGCAGACTGCGTTTGCCATTGCCAGAAGGATTGACATGGGACACGGCGGAAGCGACGGAAAAAATTTGTCGGCCGCCCATGGGTTCCCCGGAACCCAGCGGACTGCTAATGTTCCTGCCGTTGCAGGGGCACCTGGGACGATCTGTTGAGATCCCTCGCGCGCTCCCACTGCCAAATGTGTCAGAATGCGTAAAGAAAATTACAAGCAACTTTCAATTTTTCTCCGCGTCGCGTTCATCGGCTGCATCATTATACTTGCAATTCTTGCGTGGCTGCCTCCGACCAATATACCGCGAACCATGTTCGGCGGGCATACTGAGCACTTTTTCGCTTATCTCGGTACATCAACATTGATGGGACTAGCGTTTCAAAAGGGTCCGTGGCATATCGCGCAGTGTGCTCTTCTGATTCTGTACGCTGCGGCTCTTGAGGCGGGACAGTTGTACTCGCCCGGTCGCCATGCCTCCTTTCAGGACTTTGTGTTCAGTGCCGCCGGCGTAATTGGTGGATTTTTACTACTAATGATACGAACTCGGGTATTGAATTGGCTTAGACTTGACTAGACAGCATTGCACTTCGCGCCCTTTGCGGCAAGGAGACCGGGTGGTTCGAGACTCGCTATCGAACCGCGCGTCTTGCACCTCAACGTCGCTTTTTCTGTCATCAAATGGATTTGCCTCGTCGATCACCGGCTGGTCGCTGCGACATTGCTGATAGCCAAAGTCACCGCGCAGCTTCGGTCAGGTGGCGCTTCCTTCTCGCGGCGCCACATGGCTCTGCCATCCGGGGCAGGCAACTTTGGCGCTTCACGGGCACGTGGTTCCTCATGATGTAAAGTCGCGCAGTCGCCATTCTAACAGCACCGCGCGCGCCAACGAGGCAACGAACTGCCCTTGTTCAAGTTGCATCGAAGATGGCTTTAACAATGTGCTCCTGGGTCGCGCTCTCCAAATAGGGGTGCATGGGCAGGCTCAGAACTTCTCCAGAGAAGCGCCGCGATACCGCCAACGAGCCAGCTGCGGGGAAATGGCGATAGGCGGTCTGCTGGTGCAGCGGCTTGGGATAGTAGATGGCCGTCGGGATACCCGCCGCTTTTAGCTTCGCTGCGACTTCGTCGCGCCGGCCGTCGGGAATGCGAACGGTGTACTGTGCCCACACAGATACCGCATCGTCCGGGATAGTCGGGGTGATAACACGATTGGCCAGCGCCCGTGTGTAGCGAGCGGCAACGGCCTGCCGGGCTTCGATCTCGTGAGCGAAGATGTCAAGTTTGCACATCAGAATCGCCGCCTGGATCGTATCGAGCCGGCTGTTCACGCCGATACGCACATTGTCGTACTTGTCGGTCCCCTGCCCATGCACACGCAGTGACTTGAGAGTCGCGACTAAGTCTGCGTCGTCGGTCAGAATGGCGCCGCCATCGCCGTAGCAACCAAGCGGCTTGGCTGGGAAGAAGCTGGTGGTAGTGATCGGCGCCAAGGTCCCAACCTTGCGTCCGCGCAAGCCAGCGCCGAAGCTCTGGGCGGCGTCGGCTATCAGCAGCAAGCCGTTGGCGTCGCAAAACGAATTCAGCGCGTCGTAATCCGCCGCTAGTCCAAACAGGTCAACGGCGATCACGGCACGCGGCTTGAGGCCCTTGTTTTTCGCCGCGCGCAGCCCAGCCTCGAGCTGCCCGACGTCGACATTGAAGTCGGCCTGGATGTCTACGAACACCGGTGTCCCACCGACCAGTGCCACCGCCTCGGCCGTGGCAGTGAAAGTGAAGTCGGGCACAATCACCGCGTCGCCGTGGCCGATGTCCCGGGCCATCAGGGCGAGCTGCATTGCGTCGGTGCCGTTTCCACAAGCGACCGCAAAGCGCGCCCCACAGAATGTCGCCAGCTTCACCTCGAAGGCGGCGACTTCCGGTCCCGAAATGAAAATTCCGTGATCGAGCACCCTCGCAATCGCGGCATCGATCTCGCGGGCGATGCGCCGTCGCTGGGCGGCAAGATCGATGAAGGCAATCGGCTGAGTCACGCCACGGTCTCCTTTTCCTTCGAAGGTATCTCCTCGAGCCGATCCGGTGCGGCCAGGCGATAGCGCCGCCCTTCGCGGGGGCAGACGAGGTCCTTGCCGAGCGGTTCGCCTGAATGGCCGACCCAGCCGATGCGCTGGGCTGGCACGCCAGCCATCAGGGCGAACGGCGGAACGTCCTTTGTCACCACGGCGCCAGCGGCGATGAAGCAGTATTCGCCAAGCGTCCTGCCACAGACGATGGTAGCGTTGGCCCCGATTGTGGCGCCGCGCTTCACCAGGGTCGGCCGGAACTCGTTCTTACGCTCGATCTCCGCACGCGGATACATGACGTTGGTGAAGACACAGGACGGCCCGCAGAAGACTCCATCCTCGAGGGTGACTCCGGGGTAGACGCTGACGTTGTTCTGGATCTTGCAGCGGTCACCGATCGTCGCGCCGGGACCGACGCTGACATTCTGGCCGATGACGCAGTTCTCGCCAATTCGGGAGTTCTTCAGCACGTGGCTAAAGTGCCAGATGCGCGTGCCTTTGCCGATTTCAGCGCCCTCGTCGATGACGGCCAACGGATGGACATAAAAGTGGTCCGGCACCTTCGGAGCTACCGTGATATCCGCGAGGTGCACGCTGGACCGGCTTTCAAGGGAGCGCTGCCCGGCCTCAAGCACGGCCAATACAGCCAAACCTTCGCGGCCGTCGGTGCGCGGCTTCGTACCGGCCGCAATCGACTCGAGGAAGTGACGGCATTCGTCGCGCAATGGCTCGGATTCCGCCAGATCGACAGATTGACCGGTGGCCTTGCGTGGCTCGGGCTGGCCATCAATCCAGTCGATGGAATGCGGGAAAAGCGTCAACTTCTGCTGCCACGGCGAACCGTCATCGAACACCGCCATCGCCTTGTCGCCAATGACGACCAGTTTCTGTTCCTTGAAAGGATGCAGCCAGGACACATAAATGTGGGCATCGATGCCATTGGCGAAGCGCAAATGCATCGTGGTCGTGTCGGCAATCGACGGATGAAGGTAGAACGAGCCTTCTGTATGCACGCTCTCTGGCGGCTCGCCGGTCAGCGCCAGGATCATAGAAATATCGTGTGGGGCAAAACTCCAGAGGATGTTCTCTTCGCGCCGAACCTTGCCGAAGTTCAGGCGATTGGAATAGATATAGCGCAGCCGGCCCAAGGAGCCCTCGCGCACCAGGGCGCGCATCTTGATGAAGGCTGCATGATACTGGAGGAGATGCCCAACCATGAGTACGAGGCGGCGCTTTTCCGCTTCTCCGACGAGGCCTGCACCTTCTGCATGGCGCAGGGCGAGCGGCTTTTCCACGAAGACATGCTTGCCTGCCTCGAGCGCCTCCATGACCATCCGGGCGTGCTGTTCGGCCGGTGCTGCGATCGCAACGCCATCAATCATCGGATCAGCAAGTACCTGGGACCAATCCCGAGCCGCGACTCGGTATTTCGCAGAGAAGTCCGCGGCGACGCCGGGGCGCGGATCGATCACCGCCGCCAAAGCTCCCAACCCTGCAAAATTGCGCACTAGATTGACACCCCAGTAGCCGCAGCCGGCGACCGCGATACGCGGCAAGCTCGCCGGATTCTTCAACAATTGTTGCACAAGCCCCCTCCGGAACAACTGATCGATGATCGGAAGAATTGGACATGACAATCCATAAACACTACCCTACCTGCGTTCGTCGATGCGGTGGCGACAAAGTCATTTGCCCCGGATACCCTGCGGTCGCTTTCGACATCGACAATCGGCAGCGTAATACCTACATCGCCTCGGGCAGGGAGGAGCGTTTCTTTGGGGCAACCGGACATGGCAAGGACTTCCTGTCACTTCCGAGTCTGCCGCGAGGCGCCCCCGGTCCTGGTGGGAAAGCGAGCAACTTCCGATGAGACGTCAGCATCACAATATTCTCCCAGAATCGGTCGGGGGGATAAAGTGCTTTGTCGAATGGGACAGGACTGACAATCAGACGCATACCTAAGACGCTATCGGCCCGTTCATGATGACGCCAAAGAAACTCGTTGTGGTAGCGCCCCACCCGGATGACGAAACCTTGGGATGCGGAGGAACTATTTGCCGCTTTGCCAGTCTTGGCACGGAAGTTTCGGTGCTAGTCGTGTCCGGCCACCTGCCGCCCCTCTATCATCCCGACGTTTTCAATATCTGCCGAAAGGAGGCCGAGGCAGCGTTCGAGATCATGGGCGTGACAAACGCGGAATTCCTCACAATCCCGGCGACATTAGTAAGAGACACACCGGTCGCCAAGCTCAATGGCCTGATCGGAGGATTTATTCGCAACACCTCGGCGGAAATGGTGCTTATCCCGTTTCCTGACCGTCATATCGACCATCGGGTCATCTTTGATGCCTGTGTCGTTGCCTGTCGACCCTCGCATCCGGCCGCACCGAAAGTGGTCCTTGCCTACGAAACCTTGTCGGAAACGCATTGGAATGTCCCGGGCATTGAACCAGCATTCGTGCCCGAACTCTTCGTTGATGTGACGAGACATATGCCGAAGAAAAAGGCCGCGCTGGAGTGTTACGCGTCGCAGCTGGATCATGCCCCATCACGCTCGGTCGATGCTTGTATGGCGCTTGCGAGGTTCCGAGGTAGTCAGAATGGATGCGAGTACGCTGAAGCGTTCAAGGTCGTGCGAATCGTCCTCTGAAAGATTGCTGGACAGCGAATTTCAGTACGTGAAGCCGGTACGGAACCACGAGGTCCGCGATGCCCACTCAGCCCGCTCCAGCGACCTTTACCTTTGTAACAGGTCACGAGTTCGGTGAAGCGACGTTTCGAGCGATTCTCGGCCTTCCGGAATACGGGACTAAGCTCAGGTGCTCCTTGTTGGCTTGTTTGGATCAGGTGAAGTCGAGCGTAACCGTGGGCTACACAGATCTGGGGCCTTTCGCGACTCAGAGCGGAGTACGTGTCGAGTACATTCGGTCGATCAAGAGCGAAGCGGCACAGAATTTACTTCGTGAGTCTGCCCCCGACTATTTGATCATCGTGGGATGGTCTGAATTGGCGCCCTCCACAGTTCTCGATATCCCAAAGTCGAAACATCGAGGTGTCGTACGTCACACTGCGTCGTACGGTTGCATTGGCATGCATCAAACCCTGCTTCCCGAGGGTCGAGGGCGGGCGCCCATTCCCTGGGCGATCATCAAGGGATTGAACCGCACTGGGGTCACCACGTTCTTGCTGGAGGAGGCGGCGGACGCCGGCGGGATCGTCGACCAATCAAGAATCCCGATCGATCCAACCGAGACAGCGACGACCCTTTTTGAGAAGGCACGAAAGGCCCACATCGAGCTGGGCGCACGCCTGGGCATGAGGATGGCTACACGCACGTTGTCCTGGACTGACCAGGATGAAAACTTGGCCTCAATCTGGCCGCGCCGCAGACCCGAGGACGGCAGGATTGATTTTAATTGGACGGCCGTCGAGATAGACCGCTTCGTCCGCGCCTTGACGCCTCCCTATCCGGGGGCCTTCTTTCTTTGGGCCAATGAGAAGATTTGTGTTCAGAAGGTCGAAACGCTTCAGTTCGCGCATACTGAGCTTCCCGGGACAATCCTTGCAACCGAGCCATTTCTTGTTATTGCGGTAAAGGATGCGGCTGTCCGAGTAGAGGTCTCTGAACGATCGCGCGTGCCGCTCGTCGCCGGTACAATCCTTACTTAGTTACTGGCGAAGGTCGATTTCGGGCACGCTGAGGGTTGGGCGGCGCTGGTGCTGTGCGCCATGATCAGTTGGCAGGGCTCACCTCGCCACAGGCCCCGTAGGGAAGCTGCGCTTTCGCCCAGCCGGGCGCCCTTTGATGTCAGGTGACGGCCGCCTTCGGTGGCTGACCTGCAATCGGCGTGGTCACCGGGGAAGAAGCTCTGCTCAATTCGACCTTGCGCTGCGCCAACTGGTCTCCCAACGCTTCCTCATCGACGTCGGCATCCTTCACTAGGGGAAAAATCTCGTCCTCCTCTTCCAGCACGTGAGCCTCGACACGTTTCGCCAGCTTGCTAACCATCATCTTGAGCATTTCGTCTGTAGCAGACGATTCGAGGAGCGACTCGATCTGGACAATAAGGTTCCTGATCGACTGATGTTCGGCCTGCGCCCTGTCAAGCAGCGCCACAAGCTCATCGTCGGCACCCTGACGGGCAGCAGGGTAAAAGACCCCTTCCTCGATGCTTGTATGCACAGTCAGCGCCTGGCAGATCGCGGTCGCGATATGCTTTCTCTGCGGCTGCGTCGTTCTTTCGAAGCTTTCCACCATAGCCGCGACTTCCTCGTGATCCGCGCTGAGGATGTCAAAGGCCGACTGACCGATTGAAGTCGACGGCATGATACGCCCTGCCGGTTTGTCAAATGGCAGGTGAACGACCCCACATCATGGAGTGGTGCCAGCTGACGCAAGTGAGTATCTGCAATTCTCAAGCAACATCCCGCATGCGTTGCGTTCCACCCTGCATGACCGCTACACCACCGCCGCCAGGGCATTTCAACGCGTAATCGGCGGCAGAGCCGCGCCGCATTGTCTTCGTCATGTGTCGGCCGGGAAAGCGGCGGTGCGACAGACACCGAGAAAGCACACGGGCAGTGGAAGCTGCCGCGGCAACTAGTGCCAAGGAATTCACCTCGCAACCAGCCGAGCGCCGCCAGCTGGTTGGCGGGAGGGCTTTCTGTCGGCGGCTTGCGCTGCTGGGATCGACGCCCACGCGCCAGCCGATGCCCTTCAAAAGTGATCGCCATGCCATAAACGTCATTTCCAACGTTGGTGCTGATCCAACCGGCATCGGCACTGCCACGTCCCACGACCTGAATATCTCCAGATCCACCCAACGACGAGGCAGGTTTCCGTCTGCACTATCGCTGGTACACCGGCACGCGCGGCCCGCTGACCGCTGGATCGGTGGCGAGGTAAATGTCAGTGCAGCGAAGCCCTGTCGGAGCCTGCAACCCTTGCTGCCACTGTCGGCGAACTATCATCAGTCCAGTGAACCCCGGCCCTCGAAATCCACACCGATGTCGAGATCAGAGTCTTCTCGTGCTTCACCGCGCGCCTGGCTGCCGAAGACATACAGCCGGATGAGCCATGGTTTTGTGGCCGCCCACGCAGCGAGCGCTTCCCGTGGAAACTGTTGAGGGGTTCACAATTCTGTTCCCCCGATTTGCTACCCGACTGCAACATCAAGGGATACCCCAGGCGAGCTTCGACGTTAACATATTGATTTTAATGGTGAGCCCGATGGGGATCGAACCCATGACCCTCTGATTAAAAGTCAGATGCTCTACCGCTGAGCTACGGGCTCGCCGGCGACGGCGGCGTGGGCCGTCGGATGGCGGGCTGCGGTATAGAGGGGAGCCGCGGCGCGGTCAATGCGGACCGGTCCAGCTCAGTTCACGCCGTGCGTGCCGGCGAATTTCGCCTTCAGGCGCTCGTAGACCTTGGGCGAGACGAATTTCGACGTGTCGCCCCCCAGCCGCGCGATGTCTTTCACCAGGCTCGAGGCGATGAATTGATGGCGGTCCGACGCCATCAGGAAGATGGTCTCGACCGCCGGCTCCATGCGCGCGTTCATGTTCGCCATCTGGATCTCGTATTCGAAATCCGATACCGCCCGCAGGCCGCGGATGATGCAGGTGGCGTTCTGCGCCCGCGCGAAATGCACCAGCAGGCCGGTGAACGGCACGATCGAAATGCGCGCCGCGACGTCGGGCGGCTGATCGGCGATGATCTCGCGCAGCATCTCGACCCGTTCCTCGAGGGTGAACAGCGGGCCCTTGCCGACGTTCATGGCCGGCGCCAGCACCAACTTGTCGACCACGCGCATGGAACGCCGGACGATCTCGGCGTGCCCGCTGGTAATCGGATCAAACGTGCCCGGATAGATGCCGATGCGATCCGCCATGAGTCTCCCCTGCGCCGCCTGAATGCACGTTCATGATGCATTGCGTCATGGGCTTTTAGCCCTTTCGTCGTCGATTTGTCACCCGCCTTGCGGCGGCGCAACAGAGGCGGCTCTGGCCGATTCAAGACCTTGCCGCACCATTTTCGGCCTGCGGTGCGTCGACGCGGTGGTGGTCAACCGGCGACAGAGTCCAGCGTCGTGTCATTGTGCCGAGCCAGGATGGCCTCGACCTGCGCCATGTGGTCGCCCCACGCGTGGGGCTTGTAGCCGCGCAAGTCGGCCAGCCGGCGGACTCGGCGGCTCGCCGTCGGATCGGCATAGGCCTCCAGGGCCGAAATCCATCCCAGGCCATCCGTTGGACCGACGTAGTCGACGAAGGCGCCGCCGACTTCGCGATGGGCATCGATGCCCGACGCGATGACCGGTACACCCAGCGCCAACGCCTCGGCCACGGGTAGTCCGTAACCCTCAACCAAGGACGGCGCGAGGAGCGCATTGGCGCCCTTCAGCAGTGCGACCATGGCGGCATCGCCGAGCGTCGCAACCTCGATCACGGTGGATGCCAAGCCGGCGCTGCGTTCCAGCAGGTCGACGACGTTCTCGTTCTCCCAGCCGCGCCGACCGACAATCACCAGCCGGGCGCGGCGGGGTGCACCGCCGCGCATCCAGCGGTTCCAGACCTGCAACAGAAACGCCAGATTCTTCCGCGGCTCGATCGTGCCGATCGCGACGAAGTAGGGAGTCGCGGCCTCCAGCGGTGCCGTCGCGCCGGCGGCGAGGAAGGCGTCGGCGATACCCGGCGGCACCACCTCGCAGGGCGGCATCGGGCGATTCTTTCCATCAAGCCAGGTCTTGAGCGTCGAGGCTGTAGCGTGCGAGTTCGCGATGATCACCGAGGCGTGGCGCGCCATGGTCTCGAGGCGCCGCGCATGTCGTTCGGACTCGCCCGGCCGGCAATACTCCGGATGAATGATCGGGATGAGGTCGTGCAGCACGAATAGGCTGCTGATCGCCGGGTCCGCCAGCCATGTGAACAGCCGCGGCCTGTGCAGGCGGAACTGCGAGGTGTGGAAATAGCGGATACCCGTCTGGCGCCACGCCGCCAGCCGCCGACGCGACATCGGACTGACGGCCGATCTCGCCAGGATTATCGCCCTGCGCATTGTCGCCGCCGCGTCCGCGCCGTTGTCGTCACGGCCGATGCGCAGGGCGCCACGCCTATGCGACGCTAGCGGCGGACGGCGCAGGGCCTCGCGCAACGCCACAAATGCCGCCGCTTGATCGGCCGGCTGCACTGTCGGGGACCAACGCGAATCGAGCGCGTCGAAGATCCGCCGCGCGTCGGCGGCGTCCAGCAAGCCGGCAAAATGCGGCCACGTGACGACGAATCGGACGTCGTCGGGTCCGGCGTTCCGCAGCATATGCCGCACATACGCCATCTCGTACCGGTCGATGCCGGTTGGCGTGTCGAGATGAAGATTCTCGACCAGCCGCGACACATCGACGAACCGAACCATCGGCGGCACCCTCCACCCTGACCATCGGTCCATACCATTACACGACCGATCACCAGGCTGGACCCGGGCTTCGGACCGGCCGCGGCAGGTCGGGAGTCGGCGCGGCGGGCGGCGAAAGCGCCAGCTACTTGCCAGCGGCCTCGTCGGTGTCGGTGTCGTCCGCCAAGCGTGCGACGGAAACCACCTTCTCGCCTTGATAGAGCGCCGCGATGCGCACGCCTCGAGAGTAGCGGCTGGCGATACGGATCCCCTCGACCGGCCAGCGGATCAGGGTGCCGCCGTCGGTCATGACCATGATCTGGTCGCGCGCCGCCACCGGGAAGGTGGCGGCCACCGTCGCCCCGTCGGCGAGCTTCATCAGGACGACGCCTTTGCCGCCGCGACGGGTGACCCGATATTCGTAGGCCGAGGTTCGCCTGCCGAAACCGTCAGAGGCCACCGCCAGCACAAAATCCTCGCGCGCCGCCAGTTCCGCGAAGCGCTCGGCCGACAGGGTGATCGGCGCCGCGCCCTCGCCCTCTTCCGGCTCGACCTCACCATCGCCGTTGGCGCTCGCAGCTTCGACCGCGTCCTCCTCGCCGTTGCCGTTCTCCAGCTGGCGCAGCAACCGCGCCTGGCGCAGATAGGCGTCGCGCTCCGCGACAGTGGCGCGGCCGCTGTCGAGCAGGGTCAGCGATATCACCTCGTCACCCTCAGCCAGAGTGATGCCGCGCAAGCCGGTCGACGAGCGTGTCGCATAGACGCGCAATGACGACACCGGGAAACGCATCGCCCGACCCTGCCGGGTCGCCAGCAGCACGTCCTGCTCGTCGGTACAAACCTGGACGGCGATCAGACGGTCGCCCTCGTCCTCGCCCTCGAACTTCATGGCCATCTTGCCGACTTGCTGAATATTGACGAAGTCCGATAGCTCATTGCGCCGCACGTTGCCGCGGGCGGTCGCGAACATCAGGTGCAGCTGCGACCATGTCGTCTCGTCCTCGGGCATCGGCATCACGGTCGAGATGGCCTCACCCTCCCGCAGCGGCAGCAGGTTGACGAAGGCCTTGCCGCGCGCCTGCGGCGCGCCCAGCGGCAGGCGCCAGGCCTTGAGCTTGAAGACAAGCCCGCGGCTGGTGAAGAACAGCAGCGGCGTATGCGTGTTGGCGACGAACACGGTCGAAACGAAATCGTCCTCGCGCGTGGCCATGCCGGCGCGGCCCTTGCCGCCACGTCGCTGGGCGCGATAGGCGGCCACCGGCACCCGCTTGACGTAGCCGCCGTGCGTCACCGTGACGACCATGTCCTCGCGCTGGATCAGCTCCTCGATGTCGGTTTCCAGCTCGTCCTCGACAATCTCGGTGCGCCGCGGCGTGGCGAAGCGCTCCTTGATCTCGAGCAACTCGCCGCGCATCAGGGCATAGAGCTTCTCGCGCGAGGCCAGCAGCTCAAGGAAGCCCTTGATCTCGACCGCGACCGCCTGCAGCTCCTCGGCGATCTTGTCGCGTTCCAGGCCGGTCAGGCGCTGCAGGCGCAACTCGAGGATGGCGCGGGCCTGCGTCTCCGACAGCCGGTAGGTACCGTCGGCGCCGACGCCGCGGCCCGGTTCGTCGATCAGCTCGATCAGCGCCTGCACGTCCTGGGCCGGCCAGGCACGCGCCATCAGGCGCTCGCGCGCTGTCGCCGGATCGGGCGCACGGCGGATGGTCTCGATCACCTCGTCGATGTTGGCGACCGCGATCGCCAGACCGACCAACACGTGGGCACGGTCGCGGGCCGCGACCAGTTCGTGCCGGGCCCGCCGAGTCATCACGTCTTCGCGGAAGCGGATGAAGGCCTGCAGCAGGTCCCGCAGGGTCATCTGCCGCGGCCGGCCGCCGTCCAGCGCCAGGGCGTTGACCGGGAAGTTGGTGCGCAGCTGGGTAAACTTGAACAGCTGCTTCAGCACCACGTCGGCTATGGCGTCGCGCTTCAGCTCGATCACGATGCGCACGCCGTCGCGGTCGCTCTCGTCGCGCAGCTCGGCGATGCCCTCGACCCGCTTTTCGCGCATCATCTCGCCGATCCGCTCGACGATCTTGGCCTTGTTCTCCTGGAACGGCACCTCGGTGATGATGATCGCCTGCCGGCCGCGTATCTCCTCGAAGCGGTTGCGCGCCTGCATGACGATCGAGCCGCGCCCCAGCTCGTACGCCAGGCGGATGCCGCTGCGGCCGACGATCACGCCGCCGGTCGGAAAGTCGGGACCCGGCACGATCTCCTGCAACCGCTGGTGCGACAGGTTGGGCTCGTCGATCAGGGCGCAGCAGGCGTCGATCAGTTCGCCGAGATTGTGCGGCGGGATGTTGGTCGCCATGCCGACCGCGATGCCGCCGACGCCGTTGGCCAGCAGGTTGGGGAAGCGCGCCGGCAGCACGGTCGGCTCGCGGCCCTGGTCGTCGTAGTTCGCCTGGAAGTCGACGGTGTCCTTGTCGATGTCCTCCAGCAACGCCTCGGCGGCGCGCGCCAGCCGCGCCTCGGTGTAGCGCATCGCCGCCGGCGGATCGCCGTCCATCGAGCCGAAATTGCCCTGCCCGTCGATCAGCGGCAGCCGGACGGTGAAGTCCTGCGCCATCCGCACCATGGCGTCGTAGATCGCCTGGTCACCGTGCGGGTGGTACTTGCCCATGACGTCGCCGACGATGCGCGCCGACTTGCGGAACGGCCGGGTCGAATCGTAGCCGTTCTCCTTCATGGCGTAGAGGATGCGTCGCTGTACCGGCTTCAGCCCGTCGCGGGCATCCGGCAGGGCGCGCGCCACGATCACGCTCATCGCGTAGTCGAGGTAGCTGCGCCGCATCTCCTCTTCGATCGTGACCGGCGCGATGTCGCCCGGCGGCGGAGGCGGCGGCGGCAACGGCTCTTGTGGCGGAACGACGTCGGTCACGCGAATACTCGTGGCGCAAAGATTGATTCCCGGCGTCGGCCGGCGGCGCCGACACGGGGCTTTTGCAAGCGTTTGGAGGCACTTGGCAGTGCTTTCGGCTTACCGCCGCGAGCACCACGCGAACCCTAGCAAATAGGGTGATTCGCGCAATCGAATTTCCGGCTGGAATCGGACATGTATCTTATTGAAAAAAATCAGCAATTCAGTCCTGATTACCGCCCGTAATCGATTTCGGTACGGGACCTGGTAAACCGGCGGATTGGTATGGTGCCTACGCGGCTCTGGCGGCCCGTGACGCTGTCGCGCAAAGCCAACCGGTCATAGCGGTTTCTCAACCTATGCGTGCTATGCCGGCCAGATCGGCATGTGCGTCCCGAGCGGGACCGAAGGTCGCGTCCAACGGGGCGGCGTTTCCGACAATTGCCCGGCGTGGCGAACCGCGCTCAGACGACCGAAGCCGCTATCCGTCTCCTCCAGCAGATCGCGCACGTCGTCGAGCTTGGGGTCGGCAGCGGACAGGCCGCCATCGAGCCGGCCCATGCCCGAGATCCAGCGCCCGGTCTGCGCCAGGGACACGCGCACGTGCCAGCTGCCGCCCTCGCGCGCGCGGCGCAGCAGCGCGATCATGGCGCCAAGCGCCATCAGGTAGCCCGAGGCATGGTCGAGCGCCTGGCAGGGCAGCGGCTTGGGCTCATCGCTGCTGGCCGCCGCTGCCTCGGCGTGGTTGATCCCGGTGGCCGTCTGCACCAGGGAATCGAAACCACGGCGGGTCGCCCATGGACCGGCATTGCCGTACGCCGACAGGCTGACGTAGACGATGCCGGGCCGCAGCGCCGCCACGGCGTCCCGGTCGAAGCCGCGACCCGCGATCGCGTAAGGCCGATAGCCCTGCACGAACACGTCGCTTTGCCGCGCCAGCGCGCGCAGGATCTCCTTGCCCGACTCGTCGCGCAGATCGACATGCGCCGCCAGCTTGCCGCGGCCGCAATCGATCACCAGCGGCTCGACGGAAGGCAAGTGCGGTGCGCTGACGTTCATGACATCGGCGCCGTGCGCCGCCAGCGTCCGGCCGCATACCGGCCCGGCGATCACCCGCGTCAGGTCGAGCACCCGCACGCCGCTCAGCGGCCGCTCGGGATCGTCGGAGAACTCATGCGCCGGCGCCTCGCCGATCTTCTTGATGCGCAGGACCGGCAGCTCGGTCAGCGCCCGCCCCTGCGGATGCGCGTCCCACTCGGCCGGGCTGCGCATCATCGCCACCACCAGGCCGGCGTCGGCCGCGTCCTGTTCGAACGCGTCGGCCGGCCGCTGGGCGAGCGCCCGGGCCACCGCGTCGCGATCGTAGTCGCAGCCCAGCAGCTTGAGCACGCCGTCGCGATGGTGCGGAAAGTTGGTGTGCAGCCGCACCCACTTGCCGTCGCTGCAGCGGTAGGTGCCGAAGATCTTGTCGTACGCCTCGGCGGCCGGTTTGCCCGCCACGCGCATGTAGCGCTCGCTGCGAAACTCGATGGCGGCGTGGCGCATGTCGACCGCCACCGACTGCCGCCGCCCGGTACGCAATCGCCACAGCTCGGACGCGGCCATGGCCGCGGCGGCGATGCTGGCCTGCGCCGCGGCGCCGATCCTGAACGACGACGGCAAGGCCGGCTCGGCGCCGCTCAGCTCGACGTGGTCGATCGACACCGGATGGCCGCCCACCGACTGCCAGAGCTCGGCGAGAACTTGCGCAACAGGCTTGGTCATGGCGCGCCATCCCAACAGAGCAGCGGGACGATGACAAGAGTCGGGTTTAGCCTGCCGTATTTGCGCCCGCCACCGATCGTGGTCTATTGGCGCACGGATTGTTCGCTCGTGAGGTCGTGTCGGTGTCCTTGCCCCCTGCCCCGCCCACCGTCGTGGTTTTCGACCTCGGCGGCGTCCTGATCGATTGGAGCCCACGTCACCTGTTCGACAAGGTTTTTAATGACGCGGCGCGCCTTGACTGGTTTCTCGCCAATGTCTGCAACGGCGCGTTTTTCCGGCAGCTGGATGTCGCCTCCGACTCACGCGTGGCGATGGTGGACCTGCAAGCCCGCCATCCCGAGCATGCCGCCGAGATCGGCATCTATATCGACCGGTTCGACGAAACCGTCCGCGGCGAGTTCCCGTCCATGGCCCGGCTGGTCGAACGCCTGCATGCCGCCGGCACGCGGCTCTACGGCCTGACCAACTGGGCGGCCGACACCTTCGCGCGCACCCGCCCGCGGCTGCCGTCTCTGGCGCTGCTGCGCGACATCATCGTTTCCGGCGAGGAACGGCTGATCAAGCCCGATCCACGGCTCTACGACGTGTTGTTCCGGCGCGGTGGCTTCGCACCGTCGGACGCGGTCTTCGTCGACGACAATCAGGTCAATGCCGACGCCGCGGCGGCGCTGGGCATGCGTGCCATCCACCACCACGATCCTGACTCGACGATCAAAGCCCTGCGCGCGATGGGACTGCCCGCCTAGCCGCGAGCGCGGCACGCAAGCGGCGCGCCCGGGGTGCCGCTAGAACGGCACGTCGTCGTCGAGGTCGCCCTTGCCGCCGCCACGCTGCGGCGTACGGCCACCGCCGCCTGCGCCACCACCATTGCTGCCGCCAGCGCCGTAGTCGTCGCCGCTACCACCCTCGCCACCGCCGCCACGGCTGTCGAGCAAGGTCAGGGCGCCGCCGAAGCGCGGCACCACCACTTCGGTGGTGTAGCGCTCCTGGTTGTCCTTGTCGGTCCATTTGCGGGTCGCAAGCTGGCCCTCGACATAGACCTTGGAGCCCTTGCGCAGGTATTTCTGCGCCACTTCGCCGATCTTGTCGTTGAAGATTACGACGCGGTGCCACTCGGTGCGCTCCTTGCGCTCGCCGGTGGCCTTGTCGCGCCATGTGTCAGAGGTCGCGACCGACATGTTCACCACCATGCCGCCACTCGGCATGTTGCGGATCTCGGGGTCGCGGCCGAGATTTCCGACCAGGATGACTTTGTTGACGCTGCCGGCCATGGGCCGCTCCTTTCAGCTTTCCCGGAGCGACGGCTGCCGCTCCTACCTCACGCCGGCAGCCTAGCGCAGCCCGCCTGTGGGCAACCACCGAATTACGGTTGTGGCCGCGCCGCCATGTCGCGGACGGCCTTCGGACGAGCCCCAGCGACGCATTCCTGACCGGATGTTATTCGCCGTGTTCGCGCGACCACCAGACCATATAGTCCGCCGCAACCGTCAACCCGCCGACATGCGTCCATGGCCATAGTCACCTCGTCAAACGCCTATCACACGCCGCTGGTCAGTCGCCGCGAGGCCGACATGATCCTGGCCGGCGCCGCCTTGATGATGACCCTCGGCATGGGGATGCGTCAGAGCCTGGGCCTGTTCCAGACGCCGGCATCGCAAAGCCTTGGCATCGCCGTGTCCGACTTCGCGCTGGCGATCTCGATCCAGCAGGTCGCCTGGGGCGTCACCCAGCCCTTCGCCGGCGCGCTTGCCGACCGCTACGGCACGCGCTGGGTCGCCGTCGCCGGCAGCATAATGTACATCCTGGGCCTGTGGCTGACGGCCACCGCCGAGAACGCGCTGATGATCACGCTTGGCGCCGGCGTGCTGATCGGCGCCGCGCTGTCCTGCACCGCCTCGGGCGTCACTGCCAACATCGCCGCCCGCGTCGTGGTGCCGGCGCGGCGCACCCTGGCCTTCGGCATCGTGTCGGCCGCCGGCTCGATCGGCGCCCTGTTGACCGCGCCGCTGGCCGACTTCCTGATCAAGGCCGATGGCTGGCGTACCGGCATGTTCGCCTTCGTGGCGCTCGGGCTGTTGATGGTGCCGGCGGCGCTGATCGGCGGCCGCGCCGACAAGCTGCCCAACGGCACGGCGCTCGACCGCGACCTGACCTTCGGCGGCGCGCTGGCGGAGGCGGGACGTCACACGGGCTATGTCGTGATGGCCTGTGCCTTCTTCGTCTGCGGCCTGCAGCTGGTGTTCCTCACCACGCATTTGCCGACCTACCTGGCGAGCTGCGGCATGGACCCGGCCTATGGCGCCTGGTCGCTGGCGCTGATCGGCGGCTTCAACATCATCAGCTCCTGGGGCTTCGGCTGGCTGGGCGACCGATACCCTAAACGGCTGCTGCTGGGCGGGCTGTACCTGCTGCGCTCGGTGACGTTCGCGGCCTATTTCATGTTCCCGCCGACGCCGGTCTCGACCTTGTTGTTTGCGATGGCCATGGGCCTGCTGTGGCTCGGCGTGATCCCGCTGGTCAACGGGCTGGTCGCCCAGATGTTCGGCCTGCGCTACCTCTCGACCTTGCTCGGCATCGCCTTCCTCAGCCACCAGGCCGGCTCGTTCCTTGGCGCTTGGGGTGGCGGCTACATCTTCGACACGCTCGGTTCCTACGACTTGGCGTGGAAGACAGCGGTGCTGATCGGCCTGATCGCCGGCACGGCGCAGCTGCTGATGAACGACCGGCCGACGGCGCGGGTGGCGGCGCAAGGAGCCTGAAGGCGCCTTACAGAGGACATCGTCAAGGTGGTATACTTCCTTCGCGCAGAGGGAGTGTGAGATGACCGCCACGAGCCACGGACCCACGGTTCGGCGCCCGTCTGGTACGACGACCGGAAAGAAATCGCCTGGCGATGCCGCGGGCAAAACCGCAAGAATCGCGCGCCAGAAGGCGGCCGTACGAAAGATTATGGCGCGATATCCTAACGCATTGCGAGAATTGGCGAAGTGACAGGTCCGCCCAGGGACTGGGAGTGGATCGAACTCGACGCCGTCTTTGACGCCCACGCCGCGCAGCTGGCCGCCTATGGCGGCCTTCCCGGGGTCCGCGACCAGGGTGCGTTGGAAGGCGCGCTCGGGCGGCCGATGAACATCGCCGCCTATCAACCGGACGCCGACGCCTACTTGCTCGCGGCCGCCTACGCGCATGGCATTGCCAACAACCACCCGTTTGCCGATGGCAACAAGCGCACGGCTTTCGTGGTTTCGGTCGCCTTTCTGGAGGTAAACGGCTACGTCTTTTTCGCGCCCGAGAACGAAGTCATCCGGATGTTCCTGGCCGTCGCGGAGGGGCGCGTTTCCCTGGAGGAGCTGGCGCAATGGTTCCGCACCTACGCCGGGGCGAACTGAAGACGGCGGCGCGACGATTCTGTGAACAATCGTCCACGAGACAGCTATGGCGGCGCGAGATTCGCTTGCCCATAATCTTCGGCCCCTTTCGCCCGGACCGCCGCCCGCCGACATGAGCAAGCCCGTCACCGTCTTCCGCAGCGCCGCCGAGCCGAGCCGCTTCATCTCGGTACGCGGCGCGCGCGAGCACAATCTGAAGAACGTCGACGTCGACCTGCCGCGCGACCGGCTGATCGTCATCACCGGCCTTAGCGGCTCGGGCAAGTCGTCGCTGGCCTTTGACACGATCTACGCCGAGGGCCAGCGCCGCTACGTCGAGAGCCTGTCGGCCTACGCCCGGCAGTTTCTCGAGCTGATGCAGAAGCCCGACGTCGA
>DATFGV010000379.1:0-5434 GCA_035249115.1 Vineibacter sp. | reverse complement strand
CAGCTCGATTCTGCGGCTCATGACGTCCGCCTTCCAGGCCTCGTGGTCGGCGTGGTGGCCCTGGAACTCGGGCATCACTTCCTTGGCGAACAGCTCGAGGGATTCGCAGATGTGCTCGTGGGTGTTCTTGCCGGCCTGGTTGAGCAGGATGACCTGGTCGATATGCGACGACTGGAAGCGCTTCAGCTTCTTGCGGATCGTCTCGGGCGAGCCGATCAGCCCGCCGCGCAACGACGCGGCGTGCGCCTCCGGGTTGGCCGCCTTCCACTTGTTGTACTCGTCCCACATGTTGACCGTGCCGGCGGGCGGCCGGCGGCGGTCGGTGGACTGGCCGTAGAAGCGCAGCGCGAACTGGAAGAAGGTGTCGCCGTCGGCACGCGCGCGCGCCTCCTCGTCGGTCTTGGCGCACATGAAGAACGACACCAGCGCGAGGTTCGGATTGGTCCGGTAGTCGGCGAGCTTGTTCTGCCGCTTCACGAAGGCGTTGTAGTAGGCATGCACCCAGGCATGCGCCGCGTCGGCCGAAACGAACTGGAAGCCGAGCGCGCCCATGCCCCACTCGCCGCACTTGGCCAATGTCTCGAGCTGCGAACAGGCGACCCAAAGCGGTGGATGCGGCTTTTGCAGCGGCTTGGGCACGACCATGCGCAGCGGCATGTCGAAATGCTTGCCGTGATGCTCGCTCGGCCCGTCCTTGAACATCGGGATGATGGCGCGGACAGCTTCCTCGAAGATCTCCCGCTTGTTCTCCATCGTGACGTCGAACGGCTCGAGTTCGGTGATCGAGGCGCTCTCGCCCATGCCGAACTCGCAACGGCCGCTCGACAGCAGGTCGAGCGTGGCAATGCGCTCGGCGACCCGTGCCGGATGGTTGGTCGTCAACTGCACGATGCCGTGGCCCAGGCGGATTTGCCGGGTGCGCTGGCTGGCCGCGGCCAGGAACGATTCGGGTGACGGCGAGTGCGAGTATTCCTCGAGGAAATGGTGCTCGACCTGCCAGGCGTGATCGTAGCCCAGCCGGTCGGCGATCTCGATCTGCTCCAGGGCGTTCAGGTAAAGCCGGTGTTCATCACCCGCCTGCCAGGGGCGCGGCAGCTGCAGCTCATAGAAGATGCCGAACTTCATTCCCGATTCCTCGCCAGCCGATCTCTTGTTCTACCCACGTACGATAATCCCGGCGCGCCTGCCGCGCTCTGCTTATCGCGCCAGCCTGACATGCGCCGCAACAAGCGCCGGGGGCGCGCCACTCCAGTGGCGTGTCATGTGCCGTTCCAGGCGAAGACGCGACGGGAGTCGCGCGCCCCCAGCCCATCGCCAGCGCCGTCGGCGTAGTGATCCTTCTACTGCAGGGTCCTTCGCGGCGCTCAGGACGACGGGGCGTCTGACCCGCCGACCGGCGCCTCGTGCCGCTGCACGACCTCGAGGAACGCCGCGCCGTAGCGTTCCAGCTTGACCCGGCCGACGCCGTCGACGCGCAGCATGGCGTCGAGCGAGGCGGGGCGATTGGCCGCCATGTCGATCAGGGTGCGGTCGGGGAAGATCACGTAGGCGGGCACGCCCTGGGCCCGTGCCAGCGAGGTGCGCAAGCCCTTCAGCGCCGCCAGCAGGGCCTGGTCGACGGCGACTCCCCCCGCCGTCACGGCCGACTCGGCCTTGCCGACGCGCCGACGTTTGACACCGGGCTGCAACACGTCCTTGCGAAGTTCAATCCGCTCCTGGCCGCGCAGCACCCGCCAGCCGGCGTCGGTGATGCTCCAGCGGCCGTGCTGCACGATGTCCTGGGCGATCAGGCCGGTGGCGTAGAGCTGGCGGAAGATCGAGCGCCACTCGGTCGCCGTGCGATCGCGGCCGACGCCGAAGGTCGGCAGCGCCTCGTGCTGCCATCGCCGGATCGCCTCGGTGGCGTCACCGACCAGCAGGTGCACGAGATGCTCGGTGCCGAAGCGCTGGCCGGTACGCACGATGGCCGACATCGCCTTCTGCGCCTCGATCGTGCCGTCGAACGCCTCGACGCCATGCAGGCAGAGATCGCAATTGCCGCAGGGCTTCGAGGCTTCGCCGAAATAGGCCAGCAGGGTCTGGCGGCGGCAGCGTGGCGCCTCGCACAACGCGATCAGGGCGTTCAGCCGCTGCCGCTCGATGCGCTTGCGTTCGTCCGACGTCTCGGCCTCCTCGATCCATTGCCGGCGCAGGCGCATCTCGTCGAGGCCGTAGAGAGTCAGCGTGTCGGCCGGCAGCCCGTCACGGCCGGCGCGGCCGATCTCCTGGTAGTAGCTCTCGACGTTCTGCGGCAGGTCGGCGTGGCAGACGAAGCGCACGTCGGGTTTGTCGATGCCCATGCCGAAGGCGATGGTGGCGACGATGACGACGCCGTCCTCCTGCTGGAAGGCGTCCTGGCTGGCCTGGCGGTCGGCCGGTGGCAGGCCGGCATGGTACGGCAAGGCGCGGTGGCCGGCCTCGGCCAGCAGGCCGGCAAATTCCTCGGTCCGCTTGCGCGACAGGCAGTAGACGATGCCGTTCTCACCCTTGTGCGCCGCCACGAAGCTCTGCACCTGGCGCGGCGCGTTGGTCTTGGGCGCCATCGCCAGCCGCAGATTGGGCCGGTCGAAGCTGCGCACGAAGACCCGCGGCGGGCCGGCGAACAGCTTGTCGAGGATGTCGGCTCGGGTCGGCGTGTCGGCCGTGGCGGTCAGCGCGATGGTCCGCACCGCGCCCAGGTCGGCGCGTACCCGGCCCAGCTGCAGGTACTCCGGCCGGAAATCGTGCCCCCATTGCGAAACGCAATGCGCTTCGTCGATCGCCAGCAGGCGCACGCCGCTGTCGCGCAGCAGGGTCAATGTGTCGGGGCGCACCAGCCGCTCGGGCGCGACATAGAGCAGCCGCAGGCCGTCCTCGAGCAGCAGGTCGTTGATGCGGCGGTTCTCTTCGGGATCGTTGCTGGAGTTCAAGGCGGCGGCCGGCACGCCCACCGCGCGCAGCTGGCGCACCTGGTCGCGCATCAGCGCGATCAGCGGCGAGACCACGATGGTCAGGCCACCCAGCACCAGCGCTGGCAGCTGGTAGCACAGCGACTTGCCGGCGCCGGTCGGCATCACCGCCAGCACGTCCTCGCCCTGCAGCAGCGCGGCGATGATCTCGTCCTGCCCCGGACGGAAGGCGTCGAAGCCGAAGACGCTCTTCAGGAGGGTGCGGGCGGCGTCCGGCGGGGCGTTCATCGCTACATCTTGGGGGCGCGGGACAGGAATCGGCAACATGTTGTTAAGTCATTGAAAAATATACCCAATTCGAGTCTTCGGGATTGACATGTTCTCTTTTTGTTCTTATACCTCCTCGTCCCTGACAATCCAGAAGCGCTCCGCCGATGCAGCTCATCGCTACCAGCCGCGGCCATCGCCTCCCTGTCGCTTCGGCGCAGCCGGTCGGCGCGCAACCGGTGCTGCGCCTGTTGCCCGCCGGCCGCCGACCGGACGGGAAGGTGCCGGCGGCTGGTTCTGCTAATCCTGCTAATCCTGCTAATCCTGCTAATCCTGCTAATCCTGCTAATCCTGCTAATCCTGCTAATCCTGCTAATCCTGCTAATCCTGCTAATCCTGCTAATCCTGCTAAAGCAGGTTCCGACCCTACAGAAGCGATCATCCTGGGAGCGCGGGCCTCCGGCCCGCTCATGAGCGGGCGAGACGCCCGCGCTCCCAGAGTCCCATCCGCTCATCTTGCTAATCCTGCTAACGCAGCGGACGACGGCGGCCTGGCTGCGCTGCGCCACGCGGTGGCGCGGCTGGAGACGGCGTGGCTGGTACCGCCGCCCGCGCCACTGTCGCTGGGCCTGCCCGAGCTTCAGCATCACTTTCCCGGCCACGGCCTGCCCTGCGGCGCGCTGCACGAGGTGATGGCGGCCGCCTATGGCGATGGCGCTGCCGCCTTCGGCTTCGCCGCCGCCCTGACGGCCTGCGCGTTGCACGCCCGCGGCGGCCCCGCCCTGCTGGTCGTCACGCGCCATGCCCTGGCGGGCGGCCTGCCCTATGGCCACGGGCTGCGCCAGCTCGGCCTCGATGTTGGCCGGCTGCTGCTGGTCGAGACGCGTACCGGCAAGGAAGCGCTGTGGGCCATCGAGGACATCCTGCGCGCCCAGGCCGGCGCGGCGGCGGTGACGGGCGTCATCGACAGCCCGCTCGACCTGACCATGAGCCGCCGCCTGAACCTGGCGGCCGCCGGCGCCGGCACGCCGCTCTTCCTGCTGCGCCCGCCCCAAGCGGCCGGCGCCAGCGCCGCGACGACACGCTGGCGCATCGCCAGCGCATCGGCCGGCCGAGATCGCTTCGGTGCCTTCGCCCACGGGCGCTGGCGTGTGGCGCTCGAACGTTGTCGCAACGGCCGTCCCGGCCAATGGACTGTGGAGTGGGATCATGTCGCGTATCGTTTCCGTCTGGCTGAAATCCTGGCCGATCGCGCGCCTGCTGCGGGCGCAGCAGGGACGAGCCGCCGCCACGCCGTCTGAGGCGATCGACCCGCGGCGACCTTTGGTGCTGGTGTCGCCGGGCACCGGCGGCGCGCGTCTGGTGGCGCTGAACGCCGCCGCCTGGCGCAGCGGCCTGAGCGCCGGCGAGCTGCTGTCCAGCGCCCGCTCGAAGGTCCTCGGCCTGCAGGTGCGCGACGCCGATCCCGACGCCGATGCCGCCGCCTTGCGGCGGCTGGCGCTGTGGTGCCTGCGCTACACGCCGGTCCTGACGCCGTGGGACCAGGCGAGCGGCGCCGACGGCATGTTCCTCGACATCACCGGCTGCGCCCATCTGTTCGGCGGCGAGGACCAGCTGCTGGCCGATCTGGCCGCCCGCCTGCGCCGCTTCGGGCTGCAGCCACGCCTGGCCGTCGCCGACACGGCCGGCGCCGCCTGGGCGCTGGCGCGGTATGGCGAGACGCTCTCCCCCGCGCAGCGGGGGAGGTGGCCGAAGGCCGGAGGGGGATCCGACGAGGTCTCTGGTACTGAGACCACGTCGGCTCCCCTCCGCCCCTTCGGGGCACCTCCCCACTGCGTGGGGAGGGAGGACATTCACCCAGACATCCACATCGTGCCGCCGGGGGAACAGGCGGTGGCGGTGCGCGACCTGCCGCTGGCGGCGCTGCGGCTGTCGGGCGAGACGCAGGCGATCCTGTGCCGGCTGGGCTTCCGCCGGATCGGCGAGCTGCTGCGCCAGCCGCGGGCGCCGTTCACCGCCCGCTTCGGCGTGGCGCTGCTCGAGCGCCTCGACCAGGCGCTGGGACAAACCGCCGAGCCGCTGGCGCCGCTCCAGCCGCCGCCCTGCTATCGCGCCCAGGCGAGCTTCGTCGAGGCGATCACGACGCAGGCGCATGTCGTCGAGGCAGCGACCCGCCTGCTGTGCGACCTGACCCGGCAGCTGCTGCGCGACGGCGCCGGCGTGCGCACCCTGCGCCTGCT
>DATFGV010000378.1:0-2859 GCA_035249115.1 Vineibacter sp. | reverse complement strand
GCGATAGAACAGCGGATTGTCGATGCCGGCATAGCCCGAGGCCAGCGAGCGCTTGATGAACATCACGGTGCCGGCCTTCCAGACCTGCAGCACCGGCATGCCGTAGATCGGCGAGGTCTTGTCCTCTTCCGCCGCCGGGTTGGTGACGTCGTTGGCGCCTATCACAAAGGCGATGTCGGCCTGCGCGAATTCCGAGTTGATGTCCTCGAGCTCGAACACCTCGTCATAGGGCACGTTGGCCTCGGCCAGCAGCACGTTCATGTGGCCCGGCATGCGGCCCGCGACCGGATGGATGGCGTATTTCACCTCGACGCCTTCCTTCTTCAGGGTGTCGGCCATCTCGCGCAATGCATGCTGCGCCTGCGCCACCGCCATGCCGTAACCAGGCACGATGATGACCTTCTGCGCGTTCTTCATGATGAAGGCCGCGTCGTCCGCCGAGCCGAGCTTGGCCGGCTTCTGCTCGCCGCTGCCGCCACCGACCGCGGCCGTCTCGCCGCCGAAGCCGCCGAGGATCACCGAGATGAACGAGCGGTTCATCGCGTGGCACATGATGTAGGACAGGATCGCGCCCGATGAGCCGACCAGCGCGCCGGTGATGATCAGCGCCGAGTTGCCCAGCGTGAAGCCGATGCCGGCCGCCGCCCAGCCCGAATACGAGTTCAGCATCGAGATCACCACCGGCATGTCGGCGCCGCCGATCGGGATGATCAAAAGCGCACCGAGCACCAGCGCGATGATGGTGATCAGCCAGAAGTCGAGCGGGCTGCCGGAATGCACCAGGCCGTAGATGAAGAACAGCAGCGCCAGCCCGAGCACGATGTTGATGATGTGCCGCGCCGGCAGGATGATCGGCGCGCCGCTCATGCGGCCGCTCAGCTTGAGGAAGGCAATCACCGAGCCGGTGAAGGTCAGGGCGCCGATGGCGACGCCGAGCGACATCTCGATCAGGCTGGCGCCATGGATGTTGCCGGGCTCGCCGATCCCGAACGCCGCCGGCGCATAGAACGCCCCCGCCGCCACCAGCACCGCCGCCATGCCGACCAGCGAGTGGAACGCCGCCACCAGTTCCGGCATCGAGGTCATCGGCACCCGGCGCGCGATCACCGCACCGACGCCGCCGCCGATGGCGATGCCGAGCACCACCAGGAGCCAGCCGAGGCCGTCGGCCGGCGGATGCGCCGCCAGCGTCGTCGCCACCGCGATCACCATGCCGATCATGCCGAGGAAGTTGCCCTGCCGCGATGACGCCGGGCTCGACAGCCCGCGCAGCGACAGAATGAACAGCACCCCGGCCACGAGGTACAAAAATGCTGACAGATTGGCGTTCATCTCAAGCCCCTGTTGTCGTCGTCACCTTGAGGTGCACGCCGTTCACTTCTGCTTCTTCTTGTACATCGCCAGCATGCGCTGGGTGACCAGGAAGCCACCGAAGATGTTGACCGAGGCAAAGATCAGCGCCACGAAGCCGAAGCCCCGCGCCCACACCGTGCCGGTGTCGTTGCCGACCAGCGCCACGCCGACCGCCAGCAAGGCGCCGACCACGATCACCGAGGAGATGGCGTTGGTCACGCTCATCAGCGGCGTGTGCAGCGCCGGCGTCACCGACCACACCACGAAGTAGCCGACGAACACCGCCAGCACAAAAATCGACAGCCGGAATACGAACGGATCGACGATCTCGATGGCATGCATGGTTGTGCCCCTATGCTTTCGGCTGGAAGTTCGGATGGATCACGGCGCCATCTTTGGTCAGCGCCGTCGCCTTGACCAGTTCGTCGTCCCAATTGACCGCCAGCGCCTTCGAGGTCTTGTCGACCATGGTCTCGACGAACGAGAACAGGTTGCGCGCATACAGGCTCGACGCCGACGCCGCGACGCGGCCGGCGACATTGGTGAAGCCGACGATCTTGACGCCGTCGACCTCGGCGACCTTGCCCGCCTGCGCGCCCTCGACGTTGCCGCCGCGCTCGACCGCGAGATCGACCAGCACCGAGCCGGGCTTCATCGAGCGCACCATCTCGGCACTGACCAGCTTCGGCGCCGGGCGGCCGGGGATCAGCGCCGTGGTGATGATGATGTCCTGCTTCTTGATGTGCTCGGCGGTCAGCGCCGCCTGCTTGGCCTGGTACTCTTTCGACATCTCCTTGGCGTAGCCGCCAGCCGTCTCGGCCTGCTTGAACTCCTCGTCCTCGACCGCCAGGAACTTGGCGCCGAGGCTCTCGACCTGCTCCTTCACCGCCGGCCGCACGTCGGTCGCGGTGACCACCGCGCCGAGCCGCCGCGCCGTGGCGATCGCCTGCAGCCCGGCGACGCCGACCCCCATCACGAACACCTTGGCCGCCGGAATGGTGCCGGCCGCCGTCATCATCATCGGGAACGCCCGGCCGAACGCCTCGGCCGCCTCGATCACCGCGCGGTAGCCGGCGAGGTTGGCCTGGCTCGACAGCACGTCCATCACCTGCGCCCGGGTGATGCGCGGCATCAGCTCCATCGCAAAGCTCGACACCCCGGCCGCGGCCATCGCCTGCAGCGCCGCCTCGTTGCCGTAGGGGTCCATGATCGCGATGACCAGCGCGCCCTTCTTGTACCTGGCGAGTTCACTGGCCTCCGGCCGCTTCACCTTGATGACGACATCGGCGTCCTTCAGCGCATCCGCGCTGACCGCCGCCCCCGCCGCCGCATAGTCCGCATCCAAAAGCCCCGACTTCACCCCGGCGCCCGGCTCGATCGCAACCTCAACCCCCAGCGCTACAAACTTCTTCACCGTGTCCGGCGTCGCCGCAACCCGCGGCTCCAAGCCGTCGATTTCTTTGGCAATTCCGATCTTCATAGTGCCTCCAGCCGGCATGTCTTACT
>DATFGV010000377.1:0-2048 GCA_035249115.1 Vineibacter sp. | reverse complement strand
GGCCGCGTCGGTTAATCGCGCCGGTGGCGAACAGAAGGGTTTCCAGCAAGGTGGTCTTGCCGGACAGGTAGGGTCCGCACAGGGCAACGACGCGGTTGGCGCCGCCGCCCGCGCGTTCAGCGCCCATCGAGACATTCGCTGCATCGGCCATCTTGACGTCCTCCTCACCCCGCGAACCGTTCGGTTCGTCTTGTCGCCCGGTCAGTCACCGGAATGGAGGGGGCAACGCTGCCGGCCCGTCGCGCCTCATGCCCGTGCGCGCCGGGATCGACGACGCAACCGCCATCACCTCCGGCCTGCCGCTCTTGGCGGCTCGCGTCCGCCGCGCCGCGCGGCGGACGACTGACGCGACAAGCGTCCCCCCGTCCGGCCGGGCGAGTCAATGGCGGCCAAGCGAAAAATGTCCGCGATGGCGCATTGACTGGCGTGCCTGCGTGACCGGCCCTCGCCTTCTCGGCTAGCATGGCGGCGTATCGAACCGGCAAGGGAGGACATCGTGGCGTGGCGGTGGGCGGTGGCTGTCGTTGTTGTCTTGTTCGCTGGCAGCACGGCGGCGCAGCCGTCGGGCATGCAGACGGTGCGTGACTGTCCGACCTGCCCCGAGATGGTCCTGTTGCGCGGCGGCGTATTCACTATGGGCGCCGGGCCGGGCGAGGAGGAGCGGCTGGGGGTGCCATCGGAGATGCGCGGCCGGGCCCAACCACAGCGCCAGGTGATCGTGCCGCCGTTCCTGATCGGCCGCTTCGAGGTCAGCCGCGACGAATTCACCGAGTTCTATCGCGCGACGCGGCAGAAGACCGACAACGCCTGCTGGGTCGAGGGCCAGGACGGCAAGCGGCGCGAGTATCCCGGCTTCACCTGGCGTAAGCCCGGCTTCCCGCAGAGCGGCCGCGATCCTGTAGTCTGCGTCAACTGGTTCGAGGCACGCGCCTACGCTGGCTGGCTCTCTCAGTTGACCGGCAAACGCTACCGTCTCCCAAGCGAGGCGGAATGGGAGTACGCAGCCCGCGGCGGCGGCGCCGGACCGCGGCCCTTCGCTGCCGATTCCACGACTTTCTGCAGTCGCGCCAATGTTGGCGATCTGGCGCTGGCGGATGCCTACAAGCACCGGCGCGACACGGCGCGCTACGGCGTGTGTTCCGACGGTTTTCCGTTCACCTCACCGGGCGGCGCCTTTCCGCCCAACCCGTATGGTCTGCATGACATGCTGGGCAACGCCTGGGAGTGGACCGAGGATTGCTGGAATCCGACTCATGACGGTGCCGCACCGGATCACAGGCCGCGCACTACCGGCGACTGCGATAAACGCGTAGTGCGTGGCGGCGGCTGGTTTAACGAGCCTTTTCGCTCGACGGTCACCTTCCGGTTCCGCGATTCGAACGGCCACAACGGCAACATGCTTGGTTTCCGCCTGGCGCGCGATCCTTGACCTCTCGCCGTCGGCGAGACGCAAGTGTGTCTTGCGCCGCAGCTACACCAGTGCCGCGCAGGCGCGCTGGATGCGGCGGCCGGCCTCTTCCAGCAGTTCGGTCGCGGTGGCGTAGGAAATGCGGAAGTTGGGACCCATGCCGAAGGCCGAGCCCTGCACCACCGACAGGCCCTCGGCTTCCAGCAGGTAGTTCACAAAGTCGGTGTCGTCGCTGATCACCCGGCCGTCGGGCATCTTCTTGCCGATCAGGCCGGCGCACGACGGATAGACGTAGAAGGCCCCTTCCGGCCGGGCGCACTTGATGCCGCGCGCCTGATTGAGCATCGACACGATCAGGTCGCGCCGCTGCTTGAAGACGGCGTTGTTTCTGGGAATGAAGTCGTGCGGCCCGTTGAGCGCCGCGACCGACGCGGCCTGGCTGATCGAGCCGGCGTTTGAGGTGCTTTGCGACTGGATCGTGGTCATCGCCGAGACCAGCTTCTGCGGGCCGGCGCCGTAGCCGATGCGCCAGCCGGTCATGCAGTAGGCCTTGGACACGCCGTTCATGGTCAGCGTGCGCTCGTAGAGTTTCGGCTCGATCTCGGCCGGCGTGTGAAACTCGAACTCGTCGTAGACGAGC
>DATFGV010000376.1:0-7162 GCA_035249115.1 Vineibacter sp. | reverse complement strand
GGGCCGCTTCATGGTGAGCCTGTCGAACCATGAAGTGGCCCGCACTACGGCCGTGCGAGGCTTCATGGTTCGACAAGCTCACCATGAAGTCATCCTGGCAATGCGATCGTAAGGCTCTAGTTTGGCTGCTTTCATTTTGAGCCAGACTCTGAGGAGCGAGCGACGCGAGCGTCTCGAAGGGTGGGCACCCTTCGAGACGCCGGCCGTTGGCCGGCTCCTCAGGGTGAGGTCCGCGGAATCAATGGGTGAATGGAGTCTAGTGTTGGTTGGCGACATGCGCCGCACTATGGTGCGGCCGGCTGCAAGCGTCCAATGTCGGCGAATCCGCCTGCCTTGCCCCGGCCGGGTCGATTTGCTATCTCCCGCGCCGGCCATAGGGGCGGTGACATCGTCCTTTCATGGCCGCCTAAGCCGGCCGATCGGATGCGGCCGTGGCGGAATTGGTAGACGCACTAGCTTGAGGTGCTAGCGGGTAACACCGTGGAAGTTCGAGTCTTCTCGGCCGCACCAATCCGGTCAAAGCCGGCACAGGAAATGCGATGAACAGGCCGCCCCCGGGCGGCCTTTTCGTTCTAGGCTGAAGCGCCGCCGGGCCGTTGCCCGGCCGGGGGAGCGACCATGACCGACGATCTCGCCGACGGCGCCCTGCGCTATCACCGCCTGCCGCGACCGGGCAAGATCGAGGTCGTTCCGACCAAGCCGCTGGCTACCCAGCGCGATCTGTCGCTGGCCTATTCGCCGGGCGTGGCAGCGGCCTGCAACGCCATCGTTGCTGATCCGGCCGCCGCCGCGGAAATGACGTCGCGTGCCAACCTGGTGGCGGTGGTCACCAACGGCACCGCCGTGCTGGGGCTGGGCGCGATCGGCCCGCTGGCCGCCAAGCCGGTGATGGAAGGCAAGGGGGTGCTGTTCAAGAAGTTCGCCGGCATCGACGTCTTCGACCTGGAGATCGCGCAGAACGATCCCGACAAGCTGATCGAGATCGTGGCGGCGCTGGAGCCGACCTTCGGCGGCATCAACCTCGAGGACATCAAGGCGCCGGAATGCTTCGCCGTCGAGCGAGCGCTGCGCGAGCGCATGAAGATCCCGGTGTTCCACGACGACCAGCACGGCACTGCCATCATCGTCGGCGCCGCCGTGCTCAACGCCCTGGAGCTGGTCGGCAAGGAGATCGCCAAGGTCAAGCTGGTCTGCTCCGGCGCCGGCGCCGCGGCGCTGTCCTGCCTCGACGTGCTGGTGACCCTCGGCGTGAAGCCCGAGAACATCTGGGTCAGCGACATCGAGGGCGTCGTCTACAAGGGCCGCACCGCGCTGATGGACCCGTGGAAGGAGCGCTATGCCCGCGACACCAGGCAGCGCACCTTGGGTGAGATCGTCGATGGCGCCGACATCTTCCTCGGCCTGTCGGCCGGTGGCGTGCTGAAGCGCGACATGGCGGCGCGCATGGCATCGCGGCCGCTGATCCTGGCGCTGGCCAACCCGACGCCGGAAATCCTGCCGGAGGAGGTCAAGGCGGTGCGCGACGACGCGATCGTCGCCACCGGCCGCAGCGACTATCCCAACCAGGTCAACAACGTCCTCTGCTTCCCGTTCATCTTCCGCGGCGCGCTGGACGTCGGCGCCACGACCGTCAACGACGCGATGAAGATCGCCTGCGTGCGGGCGCTGGCGCGGCTGGCTCACCAGGAAACCTCGGAAGTGGTGGCCAAGGCGTTCGGCCAGCACGGCGACGGCTTCGGCGCCGAACAGATCATTCCGCGGCCGTTCGATCCGCGCCTGATCGTCGAGCTGGCGCCGGCGGTCGCCAAGGCGGCGATGGACAGCGGCGTGGCGAGCCGGCCGATCGCCGACTTCGACGCCTACCGCCAGAAGCTCAGCCAGTTCGTGTTCCGATCCGGCCTGGTCATGCGGCCGGTGTTCGAGCGGGCGCAGCAGGAGACCAAGCGGGTCATCTTCTCGGCCGGCGAGGACGATCGTGTGCTGCGCGCCGTGCAGGTGCTGCTCGACGAGAAGCTCTGCCAGCCGATCCTGATCGGCCGCCCCGATGTCGTGCGCCGCCGCGCCGAGCGGCTCGGCCTGCGCTTCCGTCCGGGCCACGACGTCACCCTGGTCGATCCGTCGAGCGATCCGCGCTTCGACGACTATTCCGGCTACTACCACCAGCTGATGGAGCGGCGCGGCGTGACGCCGCCGACGGCGCGCAACCTGGTGCGCACCAGCCCGACCCTGATCGGCGCGCTGGCGGTGCGCAAGGGCGACGCCGACGCCATGATCGCCGGCGCCTATGGCCGGTTCCGCACCCATTTCAACCACGTGCGCGACGTCGTCGGCCTGCGGCCGGGTGTCACGCAGTTCGCGGCGCTCAGCCTGCTGGTGATGCCCAACCGCTCGCTGTTCATCTGCGACACCTACGTCAACAACGATCCGCAGCCGGAGGAGATCGCCGCCGTCACCGTGCTGGCCGCCGACCAGGTCCGCCGCTTCGGCATCGAGCCGAAGGTGGCGCTGTTGTCGCACTCCAGCTTCGGCAGCTCGGACCATCCCTCGGCACTCAAGATGCGCCGGGCCTTCGATTTGATCCGCGCGCGCGCGCCCGACCTGGAGGTCGAGGGCGAGATGCACGGCGACGCGGCGCTTGACGAGGCCATCCGGCTGAACGTCTTTCCCCGCTCGCGCCTGAAGGGCGCCGCCAACCTGCTGGTCTGCCCGTCGCTCGACGCCGCCAACATCGCCTTCAACCTGCTGCAGGTGGCGGCCGACGGCCTGCATGTCGGGCCGATGCTGCTCGGCACGGCGCGGCCGGCGCATGTCCTGACGCCATCGGTGACGGCACGCGGCATCGTCAACATGGCGGCCCTGGCCGCCGTCGACGCCCAGGACGTCGCGCGGCAGGGAGGCTAGGTTCGGACGCGCTTTCTTGGGATAGTCACCTCGTATGGATCTCACACTTGTTCAATGGGCGAGGGATGCCTTCCCGTCTTCAGTCAAATCTGAAGCGGAAGCGGTAGCCAGGCGTCTAACGAACTCACGGAATCCGACGTCATCATATGATTTCATGGTGTTGGTGAGCGGGGAGACAGTTTCCATTCCCTACCGTGTCGATTTCGACGAAGTCATGTCTCGCACTCCATTTTCCACGCTGCAGCTAGAGATTCTCGACTGCCTTCAGACCCGCCACCACGATGGCTACGTCCGCGAACGCGCGCTTCGACGGATCATTGGCCTGAACACACCTTGGTCCGTACCGTTCGTCGTTCAGCTCGCATCCGAATACGTCACTGAGATACTCGAACTGATCGAAACCAACTGGGGTCAGATTGATGAGCGTATGCTGGGCCGGTTTCTGGCCGACAACCCCCGCTTTCAAGCGCGCGTTCGGGCGCGAGTGATCAGCTATTGGAACCTGCACTGGAAGCGCCCGCAGCGGGAAAGCTACGTCGGGTTCAAGCTTCTGGCCCGGATGGATCAGGCACTGGCTCTGACCCACAGGTCAGACGCACCGGCTGGCGAGACCTAACATCTTCTGTGCCTGAGGGACCATTACGCTTGACCCGGAACGACTGGTTCACGGGCAGCGCGCGCCGGTCGCCGCGACCAGTCTTGCCGGACCCTCCGTCCGCGGCACCGATGGCAGGCAGCGGTGCGTTTCCAGCACGTGGCGCAGCAACGCCCGGTCGTAGCCCCGCTGCTCGGCGTCGGTCAGAACCGCAAGCAACCGCCGATCCGCATCGGCGTTGTTCTGGCTGCCGCACAGGACGGTCAGCTGTTGCAGCGCGGTCTGGCGGTTCTGGTCGGTCGCGGCGGGCCGCCAGTAGGTGTCCGACCACATTTGCACGGTGCCGCACGCCAGCGCGGTACTCGCCGTCAGGCCGAGGAGAAGCGCGATACCGGCCAGTCTGCGCATGGCGCTGCCTCCGGGTGGTCGAGCATCGGCGTGCCGGTATGCGGCATCGTGTCGGAGCCGTCGCCGGCGTTAATCAACGCGTTTCCAAAACCTTTGTCCGACCATTCTAGGGAGAACGATGGCATTCGTGTGGCCTCGCCTTTTGTCTCCGTCTGTCTGTCGACCCTTGGCGCCTCGGCATAGGACAGGTCCGGCGTGGTTCGCCGAGCATTTCGCTTGACCTGCGTCGAGGCCCCGGCCAATGGAGGGCCGTCTGGCGCGCCGCGCGCGGACATCCTTGCGACACGATGAACAGCACGCTTGCCGGCCAATGACGGCAAGGATCGGATCGGATGGCCATGACCGACGCCGCGCGCGACACTGCCTATGCCACGGCGAGCCTCAACGAGGTGACGCCCGAGCTGATCGACGGCATCCTCGAGCATCTCGAGCACGGCCGGGTCGATGACATCCGTGCCGCCGTCGCCAGGCTGAGCCCGGTCGGCGTCGCCTACCTGCTGGAACAGGTGGCGTCCGACCCGCGCGCCCAGCTGGTCGGCATTCTCAAGGACAATCTCGATCCCGAGACCCTGGTCGAGCTCGACGAGGAGGTGCGCGACGAGGTCCTGGAGAACCTGGAGCCCAAGGACATCGCCGCCGCGGCGCAGGAACTGGACAGCGACGACGCCGCCGAGATCATCGAGGACCTGCCCGAGGTCGAGCGCCGCGAGGTGCTGTCGGAACTGCCGGCGGCCGAGCGGGCGGCGATCGAGGCGACCCTGGCCTATCCCGAGGACAGCGCCGGCCGCCTGATGCAGCGCGACCTGGTGGCGGTGCCCGACAGCTGGACGGTCGGCGAGGTGATCGACCATTGCCGCGACGCCACCGACCTGCCGGACGACGTCTACGACCTGTTCGTGGTCGATGCCGACCGCCGGCTGCGCGGCAGCGTGGCGCTGGGCCGCATGCTGCGCGCCAAGCGGCTGGTGCCGATCGTCGACATCATGGATCCCGAAATTCCCAGCATTCCGGCGACGGCCGACCAGGAAGAGGTGGCGCACATCTTCCGCGACCAGAACCTCGTGTCTTGCCCGGTGGTCGACGACGAGCGGCGGCTGCTCGGGGTGATCATGGTCGACGACGTGGTCGACGTGATCGATGAGGAGGCGGAAGACGATTTGGCCCGCATGGGCGGCGTCGCCAGCGTCGACATCCACGAGCCGGCGGTCGAGACGACGCGCGCGCGCTTCCGGTGGCTGTTCCTCAACCTGGTCACCGCCTTCCTGGCCTCAGCGGTGATCGGCCAGTTCGAGAACGAACTGCAGAAGATCGTGGCTCTGGCCGTGCTGATGCCGATCGTGGCCTCGATGGGCGGCAATGCCGGCACCCAGACGGTGACCGTCGCGGTGCGGGCACTGGCGATGGGCGAGTTGACCGCCGCCAACGCGCTGCGCTTTTTCGTCAAGGAGGCCCTCGTCGGCGGCGCCAACGGCTTCATGTTCGCGCTGATCGTCGGCGTCGTGACCTGGCTCTGGTTCCATGACCCGCGCATCGCACTGACCATCGCGGCCGCCATGGTCATCAACCTTGTGGCGGCGGCACTGGCCGGCGTGTTGATTCCGCTCGGCCTGCAGCGGCTGAAGATCGACCCCGCCGTCTCGTCCACGGTGTTCCTGACCACCGTGACCGACGTGGTCGGCTTCCTCGCCTTCCTCGGCCTGGCGGCGTTGTTCTTGATTTGAATGGCACGACTTCAATGGTGGGGAGGTTGGCAATGCCCGGATTCGCAGTGCTTCGTCGCGGCCGCTGGCTGGTTTCCATCGGCCTCGCGCTGCTGGCCGCGTGCACGACGCCGCCGTCGCCAGCCGGCCCTGTGGGCGAGATCGTCGCCGAGGGCGTGATCGTCTGTCCGCCGCCGACCGAGCGCTGCGAATTGTCGGGTGCGACCGTGACCGGCGGGCAACTGCTGCTGGTGAACGACCGCGCCCACGCCGGCCAACTTGGCGACTCGGTGCTCGTCGTGCCGCTTGATGCACTGGCGGGCCGCATCGAAGCGCGCTACCTGCCGGGCCTGCCGAAGATGCCGGCCGAAAAACTCGAGGCCATCACCACGACGAGCGATGGCCGCCACGTATTCGCGATCACGTCCTTCGACCGCCACGACGCGGCGAATTCGGCCCAGGACCGGTTCAACATGCTGCTGACCTGGCCGGCGCAGCGGCCGCAGGCGGCGCGCGTGCTGGGTGCCGAGCCGGGCCGCGGCGGCGCGTCGCTGCAGCTGCGCCGGCAGTTGCGCGCGGCGCTGGCGACGGCGGCCGAGCCACAGGGTCCCGGCTACTTCAAGGTGGAAGGCCTGGCGGCGTTGCCCGATCAGTTGCTGATCGGCGTGCGCGAGATCGGGGCCAGCTACCACAAACCGCAGTTCACCCTGATCATCCTGGCCGTGCCCTGGACGCAGTCGCCGGCGGGTCCCGTGCTAGCCGGCCCAGCAAAAGTCGTCTGGCGATTGGAACCCGCTGCGCTGGGTCCGTTGCCGATGGTTCCGGTCGGCCTGTCCGACCTGGCCTACGACGCCGCCGCCGACCGGCTGTGGCTGCTGACCAGCGTCGAACGCGACGACAGTGTCGATGGGGTGGCAGGCTACATCTGGCGGCTGGATCGCGCCGCCTTGGCGCGGGGTGCGCCGCCGGTGCCGCTGCGTGGCCGCGACGGCAAGCCGCTGCTGTTCCGCCACAAGCCCGAGGCGCTTGCGATCCTGCCCGATGGCCGCCTGCTGGTCGTGCACGACGATGACCGTCGCGCCACCCTGGTACGGGATCCTGCGAGCGGCACGCGCCGGCCACGGCTGCAAAACGAGGGCATCTGGCAGGCCGTGGGCCCGGGTGACTCGCATTAGCGACGTGGTTGGCGGCTGTTCCGCTGCGCGCGCAATGGCAGCTTCGCAATCCGTCGGCCGCGGGCTATCGTGCCTGCGAGACCAGAAATTGGGGAGCACACGATGCGGTCGATGCTAGGGGGCGCAGGCGCACGGCGGCGGACGCTTGTCGTCGGGCTGCTGGCGGTGCTGGCGGCACCGGCGGCGTGGGCGCAGTCGCCACCCGGGCCGATCGCGTTGGAAGCGCTGATCAAATCGACCCTGATGACGTTCAACGACGCCAACATCACCGGCAACTACACGGTGTTCCACGCCCGGCTGGCGAAACCGTTCCGCGACCAGTTCACGCCGGACCGGCTGAAGACTGCGTTCGAGAGCTTCAGCCAGCAGAGCATCGACATCGA
>DATFGV010000375.1:0-6183 GCA_035249115.1 Vineibacter sp. | reverse complement strand
CGGGCTGCGCCACGCCGGCGTAGATCTGCTTGCCGGCCTCGACCATGGCGACGCCGGCGAAGCGGGTGAACAGGCGCTGGCCGAGTCGCTCGACGGTCGGCGCCGTGCGCAGCAGCAGGCGCGAGCGGGTCGGCGGCAGGTAGAGCGCCCGCGCCTCGCGCAGCGGCGTGAACATGTTGGCGCGCAGCAGGCCGGCCAGCTGGCGCGCCGAATAGGGATGGCCGAAGAAGAACGGCGAGCGGTCGAGCTGGGCCCACAGCCCGGTGCGGTTGGGCACCACCACGATCATGCGGCCGCCGTCGGCGAGCACCCGCCAGGCCTCGCGCAGCAGCGGCCGCACCTGCTCGGCGCATTCGAGCGCGTGCACGATCAACAGCCGGTCGACGGCACGGTCGGGCAGCGGCAGGTCGACCTCTTCGACCAGGGCGGCGAGGTTGGCGCGCTCGCTGGGCCAGGGCAGCACGCCCTGCGCCGCCGGCATCAGCGCCAGCACCCGCTCGGCTTCGTCGACGAACGGCCGCAGGAACGGCACGGCGTAGCCCAGGCCGGCCACCCGCTGGCCGCGCACGTCGGGCCACAGCTCGCGCAGCCGCGTCCGCAGCAGGCGCTGCGTCACCTGGCCCACGGTCTCGGCGTAGAAGTCGCGCAGATCGACGACGTCGGTGAACATGCCTCCTATGTATAGCACAAATCGCCGATGCCAGCCGCGACGCGGCGCACGCCATGGCGGCACTTTCCGCTGGCGCGGCCGTGTCGCTCCGGGCGATGGTGCGGCACCATTGTGGGGGACACCGACATGGCCAACATGAAACTGATGTACTCGCCGACCTCGCCCTACGTGCGCAAGGTCCTGGTGCTGGCGATCGAGACCGGGCTCGACAAGAAGATCGACAAGCGGACGGCGGCGACCACGCCGGTGGCGCCGAATCCCGAGGTCACGGCGCTCAATCCCCTGGCCAAGGTGCCGTCGCTGCAGGCCGAAGGCATGGCGCTGTACGATTCGCCGGTGATCTGCGAATACCTCGACGGCAGGCATCGCAAGAAGAAGTTCTTTCCAGCCAAGGGCAAGGCGCGCTTCAACGCCCTGCGCCAGCAGGCCCTGGGCGACGGCCTGCTCGATGCCGCGCTGTTGGTGCGCTACGAGATGACCTTGCGCGACGCCAACATGCAGAGCCGCGCCTGGCACGAGGCGCAGATGGGCAAGATCAACGCCGCGCTCGCCCAGATGGAGAAGGAAGCCGGCAGCCTCAAGGGCGCGCCCACCATCGGCCAGATCAGCTTTGCCTGTGCACTGGGCTACCTCGATTTCCGCTTCGCCGAGCTGGGCTGGCGCAACCGCCACAAGAAACTGGCCGCCTGGTACGAGAAATTTGCGCAGCGGCCGTCGATGAAGGCGACCATGCCGCCGACGTGAGGAGTAGGCCGGGCAGCCGCTGACCTTGTAGCCGGTGGCTTTCACACCGATGCTCGATGACCTTGGCCTCAACACCTGATGGCGCGCAGGTGACCAGCTCGGGCGTAGGGCAACAGTTCGCTGTCACGAGTCACGACGGGCCAATCATGGTGCCGCGCCGTGGCGGCGATGATGCGATCCGCCGGATCACGCGGCGCCTGACCGGGTAGCCGGGTGGACGCGATCAGGATGGTCGGCGACAAGTCCGCCAGCCGGACGCCGTGGAACGACAACAGCGTGTCGAACCATTCTTGCGGATCGCGATCCAGCCGCAGCCTGCCTTTGGCCGTCAGCATGCCGATTTCCCAAGCGCTGATCGGCGACACGTGGACCGCGTCCGACGCCTGCGCCGACCGGATCGCCCTAATGGCGGCGGGGGCCAGGTGAGCGCGATCCATCAGCCAGAGCGCGGCACACGTATCGAGTAGCACGTCGGCTGTCCGCGTCAGTCGTCGCGCTCGGCGTCCCAGACTTCGCCAGTCGGTTTGGTGATATCGACGCCCGGCGCGATGGTGACGGAGCCGCGCATCGCGCCCCAGAGATCGATCCTGGGCTCGGGCGCCACCGGCACGATCGCCGCCACCGGCTTGCCGCGCCGCGTCAGCACGACGCGATCGACTTTGCGGCTGGCGACCTCGTCGATGATGGCGAGACTGCGCGGTTTGAATGCGCTGACGGCGATGGTTTTTTCGGCCGGTTTGCCCATGGCGGTCACATATGGTCCATCTGATGTGGACCATCATAACACAATCGTTGCCAAGCATCACCGTGACTCCGAGACCGGCTGGCAACAGCCGGGAGCGTTGACGGCATGTCCGCCTGCCACGAAGCGGCACCGGCCAGCAGACCGAACCGAGCAGCAACGCGGGCCGCGCCGGGGCACCTCGCCCGCTCGAGTAGCTTGCGCCATCGGCCAGGATCGGCCACCCGTACACAAAATTGCGCTACAGAGAACACACACCGACTACATCTGGTGTGCTAAAGTCAGATTATGCCCGTCCGCCGCCCTCCAAGCCTCGCCAAGGTCCGCCTGGCACGGCTGGTCTTCGGCCTGGGCTGGGTCGGCTGCATGATGGTGGTGCTGACCGGGCCGGGCTACCGGTTCGGCTATCTCGACATCGTCAGCGTGCAGACCTCCTTCGGCCTCGCCGCCTCGGCGGCGCTCGCCGCCATCATCGGCGGGCTGGCGCTCACCCTGCTGCTGCCGGCGCATGATTCGCGGGTCAACTGGCTGGCGACCGGGCTGGCCTGGCTGTACCGGGTTGTGGTGTCGTGCGTCTTCGGCGTCATCCTGGCGTTCCTGGCGATCCGGATCGTGCCCGGCCTCGGCGCCCGCACCGACCCCGAGCAGTTGCTGATTCTGGCCGGCCTCGGCATCGCCATCGCGGTGCCGCTGGGTTTCATCTGGGCGGCGGCGCAGCCGACCAGCGCGGCGCGGCCCGGCCTTCTGTCGAGCCTGCTGGGCATCATCATGGGTGTCGCCGCCGCCTACATCCCGATCACCTGGCGGATCGCCGCCGACAGCCTGCCGCGGATCAACGACGTCAGCACCGACATCGAGCGGCCGCCGTCCTTCGTCACCCTGGCGCGCAAGCCGGCCGTGGCCGGCAACGGCGGCGATCTTCCCGACCCGTCGACGGCGGCGGCGCAACGCACCGGCTATCCCGACATCCGGCCGCTAAGCCTCAAGCTGCCGCCAGACGTGGCCTTCGCACGGCTCGAGCAGGCGGCGCTCGACATGGGCTGGGAGATCGTGGCGCGCGACCCCGCGCAGGGCCGTCTCGAGGCGGTCTCGACCACGCTGTGGTTCGGCTTCAAGGACGACATCGTTGTGCGGGTCGCGGCAGCCGGTGACGGCTGCCGGATCGATGTCCGCTCGCGCTCGCGGGTCGGCATCAGCGATCTCGGCGCCAACGCCCAGCGCATCCGCCTGTTCCTCGCGCGCGTGAAAAAGGTAGCCTGATCCCTGGGAGCGCAGGCACCTCGCCCGCTGATGCGCGGGCCGGAGGCCCGCGCTCCCAGGTGCCGAGGCTCAGCGCCGACGGCCGGCGACCTGGCCGTCGTGCCGCTGGAGATAGATGGTGCGGCTCTGGCGGTCCTGCATGTGGTCCAACCGCACCCGCTCGCGCGGCGTGACCGTGCCATCGGCCTTGGCGCGCGCCTCATAGCGATGAACGCGGTACTGGCCGGCCTCGAGGCGGCGGAATTCGCCCGCAGTCAGCGAACCATCGCGTGCACCGGCGTAGATGCGATCCTGCTGGCGCCGCTCGCGCGCGTCGACGCCGGGCGTGCCGGTGCCGCCAGGGCCGCCGGCATAGGTGCCCTGCCCGTCATGGCGCTGGCGGTAGATCGCGGCGCTCTGGCGATCGAGCACGCCGTCGAGCCGCGCCCGCTCGCGCGGCGTGACCACGCCATCTGCCTTGGCGCGCGCCTCAAAGGCGTCGATGCGCGCGTCGCGACGCTCCAGCCACTGATACTCGCGCGGCGTCAGCGAGCCGTCCTGCACGCCGCGGTAGACGCGCCGGTCCTGGTGCACCTGTCGGCCGTCGATATACGGCGTGCCGACCCTTGACGGATCGCTGTTGGTGCTCTGGGCGGCGAGCGGCGCGGCAAGGCCGGTGATGGCGACGGCGCTTGCCAGCGCTGCAACGGAGAGTCGCGTCGCAATGGTCATGTCGGTGTCCTCGCTTGGGTAAGCGGCGATCCAAACGAGACCGCCATACCAGCGCTTACGCCGCATCACGCCGCCTCATCCCCGCACGATCATCGAAAACGTCACGGCAGATTGAAGGCGGCGTCGACCGGCACGCGATAACCGGTGGCCAGGCGGTTGGTCTCGCTGGCCAGGCCGACGACCGCCAGCAGCTCGCCGTGCATCGCCTCGCTCATGCCGCGCTTGCGCGCCTGCGCGCCGTGCGAGGCGACGCAGTAGTCGCAGCCGTTGGTGATCGACACCGCCAGGTAGATCATCTCCTTGACCAGCGGATCGAGCGCGCCCGGCGCCATCACCGCCGCGATGTTCGACCACAGGCGGCGCATCTGCGCCGGATGCCGCGCCATCGCTTTCCAGAAATTGTTGACTTGGCGCGGATCGATGCCGCGCGCCGCCGCGATGTCGTCGAACACCGCCCGCGCCTCGGGGCTCGCGTCGTCGTACTCGATCAGGATCGTGTCAGCCACCGTGCGTCTCCTGTGTCCCGGGATCGACGGGTTCAGCATGGCGGCTCGGCGCGACCCGCTCAATGCGGCGCACAGTCGGGCCGTGGCCATCGCTCTCGCGCGATCGTGAGGCCCTCGCCGCATTGCGGACCTGTACAGCTATGCCAATCGAGCGGGACTGCCGCGCATGCAACCGGTTCGTCGCCGCGCGCGTTGCTGGTGAGCCTTGCCGAACGATGAAACGGTTATCTCCACGGGACGCCTCGGCGCGGCCAACGAAGTGACGGAGGAGAAATGCGGCGTCGCCAGTTCCTGCGGATCGCCGCCGGCGCTTCGCTCGTTGTGCCGGCGTCGGCTGTCGCGGCCGAGTCGCGCCGCTTCGTGCTGGTGCACGGCGCCTGGCATGGCGCCTGGTGCTGGCAGCGGGTCGTGCCGCTGCTGCAGGCGCGCGGCCATATCGCCGAAGCGCCGACGCTCGCCGGCCTCGGCGAGCGCAGCGCCGAGCTCAGCGACTCGATCACGCTCGACACCCATGTCAGCGACGTCGTCGACCTGATCTACGCCCGCGAGCTGCGCGACGTGGTGCTGGTCGGCCATTCCTACGCCGGCGCGGTGATCAGCGGCGTCGCCGACCGGGTGCCGGACCGGCTGCGACGCCTGGTGTTTCTCGACGCAATCATCATCGAGAGCGGCCAGAGCGTCGGGCTTCCCGCCGGCCGCGACCCGCGCCGGCCGGCCGCGATCCCGCCGCCGCCGGCCTCCGCCTTCGGCATCGCCGATCCGGCCGATCTCGCCTGGGTGCAGCGCAACCTTACGCCGCATCCCGCCGGCACCTTCGAGCCGCCGCTGATCCTGCAGCATCCGCTGGGCAACGGCGTGCCCGCGGTCTACGTCGCCTGCACCCGGCCGGCGGCGATGGCGCACGCCGCCTACCAGCGAATGGCGCTGTCGCAACGCGGCTGGCAGTTCGTCGAGCTGGCGGCCGGGCACGACGCCATGGTGACGGCGCCGGGCGCCCTGTCCGACCTGCTCGAGCGCATCGCGGCCTGAAGCGTTGGTAGGATCCTGAGAGCGCGCTGCCCGCCTGTTGGCTAGGTCGAAGCCACGCGCCGCGCGGCGTCGCGCTGGCACAACAACTGGGCGCCGCCCATCGTTTCGGCCTGCCCGAGGACCTCGTCATCGGCCCACGCCAGGTAGAACTTGCTGCTGCCGCCGGGCGCGACGCGATAGACGACGCCGGCCGCCGTCATCTCGCGGCCGTCGCCGACCTGGGTCCATTCGTACGCGTTGGGGCGGGCGCTCATGAACGGCAGCCTGATCTGACCAACGCGAGCCGGATGAACCGCAGTCGTTGGATATTTCCGCTTCGCTCCATGTCGACAACAGAGCTATCGCATTTGGCCAAACACCACCTCATCCTGAGAGTCTGACTCAAAATGAAAGCAGCCAAACTAGAGCCTTACGATCGCATTGCCAGGATGACTTCATGGTGAGCTTGTCGAACCATGAAGCCTCGCACGGCCGTAGTGCGGGCCACTTCATGGTTCGACAGGCTCACCATGAAGCGGCCC
>DATFGV010000374.1:0-5236 GCA_035249115.1 Vineibacter sp. | reverse complement strand
CGATATCCAGCGCGCCGTCTCGAACGGCGCTTGTTCCAGGCCGATCTTGACCTGGTACTCGGTCTCGACCCGGGTCAGCAGCACGTCGAGCTGCAAGGAGCCGACTACACCCACGATCCAGTCACCACCGAGGCTACGGCGGAACACCTGGGTGACGCCTTCCTCGGCGAGGTCCTCCAGTGCACGGCGCAGCTGCTTGGATTTCAGCGGGTCCTCCAGCCGCACGCGGCGCAGGAGTTCCGGCGCGAAGCTCGGGATGCCGGTGATGCGCAGCTCCTCGCCCTCGGTCAAAGTGTCGCCGACCCGCAAGGTGCCGTGGTTGGGCACGCCGATAATGTCGCCCGGCCAGGCCTCGTCGACGATCTCGCGCTCGCGGGCGAAGAACAGGATCGGGCTGGTGATGGTGATGGTCTTGCCGGTGCCGACCTGCTTGAGCTTCATGCCGCGCTGGAAGCGGCCCGACGACAGCCGCATGAAGGCGACCCGGTCGCGGTGGTTGGGGTCCATGTTGGCCTGGACCTTGAACACGAAGCCCGAGACCTTGGGTTCGGTCGGCGCGATGGCGCGCGGCGTCGCCGGCTGCGGCCGCGGCGGCGGCGCGTAGCTGGCCAGCGCGTCGAGCACCTCGCGCACGCCGAAATTGTTGTAGGCGCTGCCGAAGAACACCGGTGTCAGGTGGCCCTCACGGTAGGACGCGAGCTCGAAGGCGGGATAGCCGATCCGCACCAGCTCGACGTCTTCCTTCAGCTTGGCGTATTGCGCCTCGGGCAGCGCCGCCGCCAGCTTGGCATCGTCGATGCCGGCGCATTCGACCACGGCGCCGACCTTCTCGCGGTCCTGGGCCGAGAACAGCAGCATGCGATCGCGCACCAGATCGTAGCAACCGCGGAACTCCTGGCCCGAGCCGGCCGGCCAGGTCATCGGCGTCACGTCGAGCGCCAGGGTCGCGGCGATCTCGTCGAGCAGCGCGAAGGGATCGCGGCTCTCGCGGTCCATCTTGTTGACGAAGGTGACGATCGGCACGTCGCGCAGGCGGCAGATCTCGAACAGCTTGCGGGTGCGCGCCTCGATGCCCTTGGCGGCGTCGATCACCATGATCGCCGAATCGACGGCGGTCAGCGTGCGGTAGGTGTCCTCGCTGAAATCCTCGTGGCCCGGCGTGTCGAGCAGGTTGAACACGGCGCCGCCGTACTCGAAGGTCATCACCGAGGTGGTTACCGAGATGCCGCGCTGCTGCTCGATCTTCATCCAGTCGGAGCGGGCGCGCCGCGCCTCGCCGCGCGCCTTGACCGCGCCGGCGGCGTGAATGGCGCCACCGAACAGCAGCAGCTTTTCGGTCAAGGTGGTCTTGCCGGCGTCGGGGTGCGAAATGATCGCGAACGTTCGCCGCTTGCCGGCGGGGTGGCCGGCGAGCGGGTCGGTCGTGTCGGACGTGGTCGGGGTGGCGAGTGACATGGGGTGCGTTACGGGCGCGCGGGGGTAGCGCGGACGGACGGAGCGGTCAAGCAATGGCGAGGTCGATGGCGACCTCGGTTCTCAAGCCTGGTCGCGCTGGCAGCGGCACGGCGCCAATGGCGCCGGCATTGGTCATCCGTGAGTGTATAACCCCGGCGACCGGCTATGCCCGGATCGCCACGGGCGCGACAAGGTGCGTGCCGACGGCGGCGAGAAGCAGGTCGTAGGCGCGGTCGACGATCTCGTCCAGCGACCGGGTCTTGGCGAACATGGCTTTCGCCTCGGCCAGGAACGCCTCGCGGCTCGGCAGTTGCGGCAGGTGCATGCTCGTCAGCACCTCGGTTGTGCGGTGCTGGGCGCGCGCCACCGCGTCCTGCAGCGCCGTCAATTCGGGCCATCGCAATGCCGCGGCGATCGTCAGCGCGATACGCTCGGGGTTGAAACGCGCCGCCAGCTGCTCGGCGGCGCGCTCGATGACCCGCGCGCCCAGCCGCTGCTCGTTGCGCAGCACCTGCGCCGGCGGCGTCTTCAGGTCCCAGACCACACCGACCCAGGACAGCGCCTTCAGGATGTAATAGGTGGCATCGATCTCCCACCACTTGAACCCCTGGCGAACGCTGCTTTGGTAGGCGTGGTGGTTGTTGTGCCAGCCTTCGCCCATGGTGGTAAGCGCCAGCAGCCAGTTGTTGCGCGAATCGTCGCCCGTCACATAGCGCTTGCGGCCCACCACGTGCGCCAGCGAATTGATGCAGAACGTTGCGTGGTAGACCAGCACCGTGCTCCAGACAAAGCCGACCACCAGGCCGGGCCAGCCGGCGACGGCAAAGCACAGAGCAGCGACAACGCAGGCCGGCAGCAGCTCGATCCTGTGCAGCCACACCAGCTCGGGATAGCGCGCCAGGTCGGCGACTTTGGCCAGATCGGTCGCGGCATGCCGGCGATCGAAGATCCAGCCGACATGGCTGTAGACGAAGCCCTTGCGCCGCGGCGAATGCACGTCCTGCTCGGTATCGGAATGCAGGTGGTGATGGCGGTGCTTGGCGGCCCACCACAGCACGCTCTTTTGCGCGCTGCTCTGGGCGAGGAATGCCAGGACGAACTGCACGACCCGGCCGGTCGAATAGGCGCGGTGCGAGAAATAGCGGTGATAACCGGCGCCGATGGCGAAGATACGCAAGCCGTACAACGCCACGCAAAGGACGACGGCCTGCCAGGTGACGCCCGTCCAGATCGCCGCGACGCAGCCGAGATGCAGCAGCACAAAAGGCAGCGCGCTCGGGTAGATGATGTCATCGCCGGCGCGATTGGCGGCAGCGGCCGCCGCCGGCTCAGCGCGCCTTGATGCCAGGTCTGGTTTTGCTTTCAAGCGCGGCCTCGGCCTCTTTCGCCAATCGGAGCGCCCGAAGGCGCGCGGTCTTGGCGTGCACCGCAAGCCGTCGCGCTTCGTACTCCCGAACCGCCTGCGCCGCATCGCGCGCGCGTTCTTCCTTGGTCGGGTTCATTTCCGGCCGATTGGCATCGCCGTCAAGGCATACATCGGATCCTCCAGTCGCGTTTCGCCGGCAATCGACGGATGGCCGCCGGCTCTTGCAAAATTCGGCACGTCGCCCAATGCCTTAGCCGTCCGAGGTCCGACCAGGCAGCGCCTCGACGCGGCGTGCCGCCGTGCCGCAACAGGGTCCGGAATGAATGAACCCCGCTTCCGGCGAACCGAAAGCGGGAGTTCTCGCCATCCGCTCTGCCAGTACATCCGTGGTCAGAGCGGCGGCAATATCTTCGCTGCCGCTTAATCGACGCGCAGGTTGTCGGCCGACGACTTGCCGGTCCGCCGGTCCGCGACGACGTCGAAAGTGACCTTCTGGCCTTCGTTGAGGTTGCTCAGGCCGGCGCGCTCGACGGCGCTGATATGGACGAAAACGTCCTTGCTGCCGTCCTCCGGCTGGATGAAGCCGAAGCCCTTCTGGCTATTGAACCACTTGACGGTTCCCGTGGTCATGGGAGGTGTTCCTTCAGGTACGTGTGCGGGCAAGCCGCGCTGCGTCGCAGGCGGCCCGTTCGAGATTTTGTGGGGGGAAGGTCGTCAGTCAAGCGCGCAAAGCACGCGAGGCCACGTCGTTCGGCCGAATCTCGCCAACTGCCATATGGTCATCGCGCGCCCAATCCGCAAGGGCCGTGCTCATTCCTTGCCTGACTGTTCGCCGCCAGCCGAGCGAGGGCCGAGGCAGGGTTGTCGCACAGGGCGCGCTTTTCCGTCGTCCCGACCAAGGCCCAAAGGGCCGCGTGGGGGGACCTTCTCTCAACAGGCCGATTTCAGTTGTCGAAACAAGGTGCCTCGACGACGCCTGCCCCGAGCGAAGTCTAGGGGCCGCGCTGCGCGCGGCTCCGCTCGGGACGACGGAAGAAATGCCGTATGCGATAACCCTGGAGGCCGGGGTATCCGTTCGATTCGACAATGCCGCCATGCCGTCGGGAATTGTCGACTTGACGACGTCCGTCGAGAGCCGGTCCGGGGCTGCGGCGTCGGGAGCATCATGCTGGCGGTGCCTGCGGCAGGGTGACCTCGAATGTCGCCCCGCACGCGCCCGGCTCCAGCCGGATCGTGCCGCCGAACGCCGCCAGCCGGCTGCGCACGATCGGCAAGCCCAGCCCGGTGCCGCCGGAATCGCGGGCGGTGGTGAAGAAGCGGTCGAAGATGCGGTCGCGGTTGCCGTCCGAGATACCGGAGCCATCGTCGGCGACGGTCAGGGTGATGCCACCATCCTCGGCGCGCCATGCCAGGCGAGCCGCGGCGTCCGGCCCGGCATGCTGGCGCACGTTCTCCAGCAGGTTCGTCAGCACCGCCGTCACACAGTCGGCGTCGACGCGCGCGACCAATGACTCGCCGGGTGCATCGACCTCGATCTTCAAGCCTTGCGCACGGAAGCGTTCGACCAGCGGCGGGATGATCGTGTCCAGCGCCGCCCGCTCCTCGCCGCTGGGCCGCAGGGCGTCGGCGCGGGCCAGGTCGAGCAGCCGGCGGGTCAGGCGCTCCAGCCGCTCGACGTCGCCCGCCAGGTTGTCGAGGAATCGCTGCCGGTCGGCCGGCGCCATGGCGGCGAGATCGTCGCGCAGCAGCTCGATGGTGCCGCGCATCGAGGTGAGCGGTGTCTTGAACTCGTGGCCGATCTCGGCGGCGAAGTCGCGGATGTAGTCGGCACGCCGCTCCAAGGTCTGGGCCATGGTGGCGAGCGACGCCGACAGCTCGGCGACCTCGCGGGTGTAGCGGTGCGGCAGCGGCTTGACCGCGTCGCGTTCGCCGGCCGCCACGCGCCGCGCCTGCTCGACGGCGCCGCGGATCGGCCGGCTGACGGTCAGCGCCGTGAAGACGGCGAGCGCCCCGCCGGCCAGCAGCAGCAGCGCGCCCAGCGCCACGAAATGGTAGCGCTTGCCCCATAGCGCATGCAGCAGGGTGCGCGGCGTGCGCCGCAGCAGCACGGCGCCGAGGACGCGATCGCCTTCGATCGCCGGCACCGCGACGTGCACCCGCACGCCGGCGACGCGGCTGATCGACCAGTCGATCGGGCCGGGATAGGGCGCGGTCGAGCGCTGGCGCAACACCGACGTGGGATGGCCTTGCAGCGCCGCCGCCACTTCCTCCAGCGCCAGCAGCGAGCGGCCCTCGTCATCGTAGGTGCTGGCGACGATCGTGCCCCGGGCGTCGAGCACATGCATCCCGGCCAGGGTGTGGCGTTGCGCCATCAGCAGCACGGTGCGCAACTTCGGTCCGATCCGCCGCGCGACC
>DATFGV010000373.1:0-15703 GCA_035249115.1 Vineibacter sp. | reverse complement strand
GAAGGGCCTGATGACGCCGCCCGGTCTCGGCTTCGTTGCCGCCAACGACCGCGCCCGCGATGTCCACAAGAAGGCCGGACTGCGCACGCCCTATTGGGACTGGACCGATCGCGAAGGCGACCTGCACTACCAGAAATACGCCGGCACACCGCCCGAGCACCTGCTGTTCGGCCTGCGCCGGGCGCTCGAGCTGCTGTTCGAGGAAGGCCTCGATAACGCCTTCCGGCGCCACCAGCTGCTGGCCGAGGCGGTGCGCCGCGCCGTCGGTGTCTGGGCCGAAGGCCAGGCGATCGGCTTCAACATCATCGAGCCGGTGGAACGGTGCGACACCGTTACGACGGTGCTGATGAATGGCGGCCGCGACCCCGACGCGCTACGCGCCTACTGCAACGAGAAATGCGGCGTTATCCTCGGCCACGGCATCGGAGAGCTCTCGGGCAAGGCCTTCCGCGTTGCCCATATGGGCCACGTCAATGCGCCGATGGTTCTCGGCACCTTGAGCGTGATCGAGGTGGCACTAAACGCGCTCGCCATCCCGCACGGCAAGGGCGGCACCCAGGCGGCGATTGACTGGCTGGGCTCCCAGGTCAAGGCGTAGACGGTCTGACCTTCAAGCGACGGCAGCATCAATCTTCGGCGCCGGACACCGCCGGCGCTCATCACTGCGCGACGATTCGCTGCAGCAGCTCGAACAAGCGTTCGGGGCAGGTGATGTGCGGATTGTGGCTGGCGTCGATTTCCCAGGACGTCCAACCGGACTCCGTCCTGGCACGCTCGGCGAACTGGCGGAACGTATCGCCGGGGCCGCTGCGCGTCGCATAAATGTAATGACGCGGCGGCGGCTCGCGATCCGACAGCGCAATCTTCTGCTCGAAAGTCTGAAGCGGCTGGGGATAGCGACGCGGTGTCGCCCAGGCCCTGTCTTCCGGCGACGTGTCGGGCGGCATGGGATTGGGCGGGATCTTCCAGCCGTCACCTTCGGCCTTTACCGCCGTCCGCCGCGCGTCGGCGTCGCCCGGCGGCAGCAAGTCAAACAGGCTTTGGCCGTTCCGGGGCACGAAGGCGTCAAGGTAGATCAGCCGCGCGATGCGATCGCGCGCCTGGTCAGCGACGCCGGTCGCGACCATGCCGCCGTAGGAATGGCCGATCAGTGTGACGTCGCGCAGATCCTCGACGTTCAGGACGGCAAGCACGTCCTGGATGTGGACAGACAGGTCGATATCAGGCCGCGCCAGGTGTGCTCTTTCCCCAAGACCGGTGTAGGTCGGCGCATGGAAGGCGTGTCCGGCGGCGGCGAACAACGGCCGCATCTTTTTCCAGGCCCAGGCGGCTGACCAGGCGCCATGCGCCAGAACGATTGTCGTCAACGCGCAGCTCCTTTTTGGGCAGGGCGGCCACCTTGGCACGCTGGCTGCTGCCGGCACAGCGCAGACGCCGACGGTCGGAACCGGAGGCCACCACGCCGTTCAATGCTTGCGTCCGAGCAAATTCGCGTCACGGGCGAACGACCGCGAGATCACTCGTCCGATCCATCACAAGATGCAGTCAAGTGCAGAAAAAGCGTACCCCGTCAAGAATTCGTGCGCGTTTCCGGAATCGATTCGTCGCGGCGGCGGGCGTAGGCTCGCTGCGCCGGTTGTGCGCCGGCGTGCCTCTTACCCAGCCGGAAGCGAGGGAGCGATGGCATTCACGATCAAGCTCAACGGTCAGGACCGCAGCGTGGATGTCGATGGTGACATGCCGCTGCTGTGGTTGCTGCGTGACGTGCTGGGGATGACCGGCACGAAATACGGTTGCGGCGCGGCGTTGTGCGGCGCCTGCACGGTGCATGTCGACGGCGTCGCGGTGCGGTCCTGCCAGACCGCGGTGTCAGACGCCGCAGGCCGTGCCGTCACAACGATCGAAGGACTGTCGCGCGACGGCATGCACCCGGTGCAAGTCGCGTGGCGCGATCTCAATGTCGCGCAGTGTGGCTACTGCCAGGTCGGCCAGATCATGTCGGCGGCCGCGCTGCTGGCACAGAACGCCAAGCCGAGCGACGCCGACATCGATACCGCGATGAGCGGCAACATCTGTCGCTGCGGCACCTACCCGCGCATTCGCGCCGCGATCCACCGCGTTGCAGCAGGAGGCCGGCGATGACCTACGTTCGACCCTTCCGTCCGGCGATCCGCAATGTCAGTCGCCGCGCCCTCCTGGCTGGCGTTGGTGCCGGCAGCCTGGTGCTGTCGGTTGGCCTCCCCGTCTGGTCGCAGGAGAAGAAATTCGCTGGCGCCGGCATGCCCAACGGGCTGCGCGAGGATGTGAAGCTATTCGTCGCCATTGCCGACGACGGCAGCGTGACCGTGCTGTGCCATCGCTCCGAGATGGGGCAGGGCATCCGGACCAGCATGCCGCTGGTCGTGGCCGATGAGCTCGACGCCGACTGGGCCAAGGTCAAAGTGGCGCAGGCGCCGGGCGACGAACCGCGCTTCGGCAACCAGGACACCGACGGCTCGCGCAGCATGCGCCATCATTTCATGGTTTGGCGGCGCATGGGCGCGGCGGCGCGCGCCATGCTGGTCCAGGCGGCAGCGTCCACCTGGGGCGTGCCGGCGGATCAGGTCGAGGCGGTCAACCACGAGCTGATCCATCGCGCGTCCAACCGCAAGATCGGCTACGGCGCGGTCGCCAAGGCTGCGGCGGCGCTGCCGGTGCCGGCTACGGTGAAGCTGAAGGATCCGGCGCAGTTCCGCTACATTGGCAAGGGCCAGACCGGCCTGATCGACGGCATGGACATCACGACCGGCCGCGCCGGTTTCGGCATCGATGTCCGGCGCGACGGCATGCTCTACGCCGTCATCGCGCGCCCGCCGGTGTACGGCGGCAAGGTCGCGTCGTTCGATCCTGCCGAGGCGATGAAGGTCAAGGGCGTGCTCAAGGTCGTGCCGCTCGACACCACGCCGCCGCCGTCGGAGTTCGGGCCGCTGGGTGGCGTCGCCGTCGTGGCGTCGAACACCTGGGCCGCGATCAAGGGTCGCGAGGCACTGAAGATCACCTGGGACAACGGCGCCAACGCCACCTACAGCTCCGACACCTACAAGGCGGCGCTGGAAGCGGCGGTGCGCAAGCCGGGGAAGGTGGTGCGCGACCAGGGCAATGTCGACACCGCTATGGCGTCGGCCGCCCGACGCTTTGAGGCCGAGTACTACGTGCCACACCTGGCGCATGCGACGATCGAACCAGCGGCCGCCGTCGTGCGGGTCGCCGACGGTGGCTGCGAGGCCTGGGCCTGCGTGCAGTCGCCGCAGGCAGCCAAAGTGCGGCTCGCCAAGTTCCTCGGCATCCCTGAGGACAAGGTGACAGTTCACGTCACCATGCTGGGCGGCGGTTTCGGCCGCAAGTCGAAGCCCGACTTCGTGGTCGAGGCCGGCCTGCTGTCGAAGGCGATGGGCGGTGCGCCCGTGAAGGTGACCTGGACTCGCGAGGACGACCTGCAGAACAGTCCCCTGCATACCGTCACCATGCAGCGGCTCGAGGCCGGCGTTGATGCCGCAGGCAAGGTCGTCGCATGGCGGCATCGCAGCGCGTTCCCGTCGATCCTTTCGCTGTTCGCGCCCAACATCAAACTGCCGTTCGCGATCGAGCTGGGCATGGGGCTGGTGAACCTGCCGTTCGACATCCCCAACATCCGGGCCGAGACGCCCGAGGCCGAGGCGCACGCGCGCATCGGCTGGTTCCGCGCGGTGGCCAACATTCAGCACGCCTTCGCGATCCAGTCCTTCGTGACCGAAATCGCGCAGGCACTGGGCAAGGATCCCAAGGACTACCTGCTCGAGCTGATCGGGCCGGCGCGCAAGATCAACCCGGCGCAGATCGGCGACGGCTGGAACCACGGCGAGGATCCGGCGGTCTATCCGATCGACACCGGCCGGTTGCGCGGCGTGGTCGAGGCGGTGGCCAAGGGCGCGAACTGGGGCCGCACGATGCCCAAGGGCAGCGGGCTCGGCATCGCGGCGCACTACAGCTTCGTGAGCTACATCGCCGTGGTGGCCGAAGTGAAGGCCGACGACAAGGGCGGCATCACCATACCGCGGGTCGACATCGCGATCGACTGCGGCCCGCAGATCAACCCCGAACGCATCCGCTCTCAGATGGAGGGCGCGGTGATCATGGGGATGAGCAACGCCATGCTGAGCGAGATCACCTTCAAGGATGGCCGCGTGGTGCAGTCGAACTACGACGGCTACGAGGTGGCTCGCATGGACTCGGCGCCGCGCGAGGTGCATGTGCACCTCGTGCCGGCGACCGACTACAGCCTGCCGCTGGGCGGCGTCGGCGAGCCCGGCGTGCCGCCCGTAGGACCGGCGCTGGCCAACGCCATCGCCGCCGCCACCGGCAAGCGCATCCGTCAGCTCCCCATGCGTCGCCAGCTGGCGGGGTAGGGTGGGGGTTTCAAGCGTTCGCCAATCCTCCCCAACGAAGTTGGGCAGAGCAACGAGTTTGGTTGCCTCCCCAACGAAGTTGGGGAGGTGCCCGAAGGGCGGAGGGGAGGCATCGTGGTCTCAGTCACCACGACCACGTTGGCTCCCCATCCGGCCTTCGGCCACCTTCCCCACTGCGTGGGGGAGGCATGAACTATCGCCGCAGTGCGCTATCGTTTCGGCGCGATAGCGGTGGGAAACGTCGGGGGGAGATACTATGGACCTTAAAGGCGCCGTCGCCGTCGTCACCGGCGGTAATGGCGGGCTGGGACAGCGCATCTGCCACGCGCTGGCGGCGCAGGGTTGTCACATCGCTGTCGTCTGCGCGCGCAGCCGGGACCAGGCCGAGGGAGTCGCGCGCGACCTGGAGAAGCACCAGGTGGCCGCGGCGGCCTTCAGCTGCGACGTGACGCAACGTGATCAGGTGCGGCGCCTGGTCGAGGACGTGGTCAAGCGTTTTGGACGGCTCGACATCTTCATCAACGACGCCGCCTACAACAAATCGATCCCGTTCGCCGATCTCGACAATCTCACCTACGAGGAATGGACCAAGATCATCGACATCAACCTAACCGGGCCGATGCTCTGCACCAAGGCGGTGGCGCCGGTGATGAAACGCCAGGGACGCGGGCGGATCGTCAATATCTCCTCAGTCGCGGGGCTGGGGCCGACGGGCTCTTCGATCGCCTACGCCGTCTCCAAGGCGGGCCTGATCCACCTCACCAAGTGCATGGCGGTGGCGCTGGCGCCGGAGGTGCTCGTGAATTGCGTGGCGCCTGGCCTGCTGGAAGGCACGCGCGCCACGGCGAACCTGCGGCCAGAGCAGATCGAGAACGGCCGCCGGCAGTCGCTGCTCGGCAAGGCCGCCGACAAGGACGACGTCGCCGACCAGGTGGTTACTATGTGCCGCACCGACACCATGACCGGCCAGACCATCGTGATCGATTCCGGCCGCTGCTTCCATTGAGGTGCGCCGGAGAAGCGGACCGTCGACTACGAAACCTCTCCCCACCAGGGGAGAGGTCGACGCGCGCAGCGCGGCGGGTGAGGGGCCGCCCGGTCACAGTCGGTGTCGAATGGGACGCGCCTCGTTTGTTCCGAGTGCCCCTTACACGGCGCTGAGGCGCCGACCTCTCCCGGTCGGGGAGAGGCAATTTTGACAACAGGGTTGCGTCGTGACCGGCGCATGACCTACGGTCGCGACTGTCTGCTTTCACCGCTTCTCCTGCTCATCGGCACCTTCCATCCATGGCCAAGAAACCAAGCGTGCCCGCCACGGCGGGTTTTGACGCCCTGAAGTGGCGTTGCATCGGCCCCTCGCGCGGCGGTCGCGTCGTTGCGGTCTCCGGCGATCCCGTCGACCGCATGACGTTCTATTTCGGCGCCTGCGCCGGCGGCATCTGGAAGACGGTGGACGGCGGCGTCTTCTGGCGCTGCGTCTCGGACGGCTACATGGGCAGTGCCGCCATCGGCGCGATCGCCGTGGCGCCGTCCGACCCGAACGTGATCTATGCCGGCACCGGCGAGACGGCGATTCGCCTGGACGTTTCCTACGGCGACGGCATGTACAAGTCGACCGACGCCGGCCGCAGCTGGAGCCACATCGGTCTGAAGAACAGCAAGTTCATCGGCCGCATCTGCGTGCATCCCCAGAACCCCGACCTGGTTTACGTCGCGGCGTTGGGTGACGTGTTTGGTCCCAACACCGAACGCGGCGTCTACCGCTCCAAGGACGGCGGCAAGACCTGGGAGCGAATTCTGTACCGCAACGACGTTGCCGGCGCGATCGACCTGTCGCTCGACCGCAACAACCCGCGCCTGCTGTTCGCGTCGATCTGGGAGGCGCGCCGCAACTTCTGGAACATTTCAAGCGGCGGTCCGGGCAGCGGGCTGTTCCGCAGCACCGACGGCGGCGATACCTGGCAGGAAATCTCGCGCCACCCTGGCCTGCCCGACGGCTTGCTGGGCAAGATTGGCGTGTCGGTCTCGCCGGTCCGCGCCGGCCGCGTCTGGGCGCTGGTCGAAGCCGAGGGCGACAAGACCGGCTTGTACCGCTCCGATGACGGTGGCGCGCGCTGGACCCAGGTGTCGGCGCATCGCGACCTGATGCATCGGCCATGGTACTACACCCACGTGTTCGCCGATACTGGTCACCCCGATACCGTCTACGTGACCAATCTGCAGATGTGGAAATCGACCGACGGCGGCTCCAGCTTCAACGAGGTCACGACGCGCCACGGCGACAACCACGATTTGTGGATCGATCCCACCGATCCCAGCCGCATGATCGAGGGCAACGATGGCGGCGCCCATGTGTCGTTCAACGGCGGCGCGTCGTGGTCGACGATCTACAACCAGAAGACCGCGCAGTTCTATCGCATCGACGTCGACGATCGTTTTCCCTACTGGGTTTACGGCACGCAGCAGGACAACACGTCGATCGCGGTGCCCAGCGCCTCGGAGTGGGGCGTCATCACGCTCGCCGACTGCGCCTATCCCGGCACCGGCGAAAGCGGCTTCATCGCCGTAGATCCGCGCGACCACAACATCGTCTACATCGGCGCGATCGGTTCCAGCCCCGGCGGCAGCGGCGCGCTGCAGCGCTACGACCACCGCACCCGCCAGATCCAGCTGGTCAACGTCTGGCCCGAAGAGTCGACCGGCATCGCGCCCAGGGACATGAAGTACCGCTTCGCCTGGACGTTTCCGATCGTGTTCTCGCCGCATGACGCAGGCACGCTTTATGTTGGCGGCAACTGCGTCTTCCGCAGCCGCGACGAGGGCATGAGCTGGCAGCGAATCTCTTCCGACCTCAGCCTCAACGACCGGGCGCGCCAGGGCCCGTCCGGCGGCGACATCACCCGCGAAAGCGCCGGCGCCGAGGTCCATGCCACCTGCGCCTGCGTCGTTGAGTCGCCGCATCGCCGCGGCGAGATCTGGGCCTCGACCGATGACGGGCTGGTGCACGTCACGCGCGACGACGGCAAGTCATGGAAGAACGTCACGCCCAAGACGATTCCCAATCTTGCCTATGTCGGATGCGTCGAGCTCTCGGCGCACGACGCAGACACCGTGTACCTCGCGGCCACGCGCTACAAGCTGGCTGACTACAAGCCCTACCTGTTCAAGAGCACTGACGGCGGGCGCAGCTGGACGTCGATCAACGGCGATTTGCCGGGGGGCGAGATCACGCGCGTGGTCCGTGGCGATCCGGTCCGCGCAGGACTGCTTTTCGTCGGGACGGAAACCGGCGTCTTCTGCAGTCTCGACGACGGCGCGCACTGGGTCCGCATGGGCGGCGGCCTGCCGGTGGTGCCGGTCTACGACCTCAAGCTCAAGGGCAGCGATCTCGTTGCCGCGACCCATGGCCGTTCCTTCTGGGTTCTCGACGATGTCACCGCCCTGCGCGGCCTCGCCGACGGGCGACGGGCGACGCGCCTGTTCGCGCCGCGCACGGCGATCCGCACCAAGCTGCACTGGAGCGCCGGCGCCAATGTGCGCACCGGCATTGCCTACGGGCCGGCCTTTGGCATCGACGGCAGTACGGTGGCGGTCGAGAAGCCTGACGGCACGAAGCTGCGCGACCATCTGGATGTCGGCGAAAATCCGCCGAACGGCGCCATCATCTACTATTGGCTGGCCGAGGACGCGAAGGGGGCGGTCGAACTGACCTTCCGGGATGCTGCCGGCCGCAAGATCGCGTCCTACGACAGCGGCGACAAGGATGCACCGCCGCACCGCAGGCCCGGCGGCAAGGCGGGGCTCAACCGCTTTGTCTGGGATCTCAGGAACCCCGGGCCGGTCAAGCTCGATCCATCGCTGATGCCGCCACGGCCCAAGCCGCTGGTGCCCGACCCCGACAACCCGTCCGGTCCAACGGTGGTTCCGGGCAGCTACAGCGTCGATCTGTCGATAGACGGCAAGAGCCAGTCGGCAAAGTTCACCGTCGTCAAGGATCCGCGGCTGGCGACGCTCGACGCCGACTACGCCGCCCAGTTCGCGCTGCACAAGGAGCTGGTCGCGTCGCTGTCTAAGGTCAACCAGACCATCAATCGCCTGCGCAAGGCTCGGCGCCAGCTTGAGGAGGCCGCTGGCCGTGCCGGAAAGGCGGCGCGCGGCATGCGCAGCCGAGCCGCGGCGATCGAGCGTCGGCTGACGGCGATCGAGCAGGTGCTGGTGGATCCGCAACGCAAGTCGGCGCGCGACATCCTGCGCAACCCGGCGGGTCTCAACGACACCTTGCTCGACATGATCGCGATGACCACGACCGCCGACGCGGCGCCGACCAGCCAGACCCGGGCGGTGTCGCGCGAGGTCATGGCCAAAGTCGACCGGGAGGTTGCTCGGTTCGAAGCGCTGGTGAAGACCGATATCGTTCGCCTCAACGCCGATCTTGCCAAGGCCCGCATAGCGCATGTCGCGGCGGAGTAGGCGGGTCCGCTTCCGGCGCATGGATCGCATCCGGCAACGCGCGTTGACCGGCTGCCAGCCGATCCATACGCTCGCGCCATGACCGACACAGCGATCTTCGCGCCCGAGCACGATGCGCCCATCGAGTACATGCGGCGCACACGCGACTACTATCTCGCGCTGGGCTATGACAACCCGTATCGCTGGGCGCACTATACCGACGCGCCGTTCCACAAGCTGGGCAAGAGGCTGGCCGACAGCACCCTGGCGTTGATCACCACCGCCGCCCCGTTCCAGCCGGACAAAGGCGACCAGGGGCCAGGCGCGGCGTACAACGCCGCGGCCAAGTTCTACACCGTCTACTCCGGCGACACGTCGGCCGACCACGATACGCGGATCTCGCACATCGGCTACGATCGCAAGCACAGCACGGCGACCGACAGCAACACGTGGTTCCCGCTGCCGCTGATGCGCCGCTTCGCGGCCGAAGGCCGCTTCAGGCTGGCGCCGCGCTTCCATGGCGCGCCGACCAACCGCAGCCAGAGGGTCACCCTGGAGAAGGACGCGCCGGAGATCCTGGCGCGTTGCCGCCAGGAGCAGGTCGATGCAGCGCTGCTCGTGCCCACATGACCCGTCTGCCACCAGACCGTGAGTCTGGTCGCCCGACATCTCGAACGTAACGGCATCGCCACCATTGTCATGGGCGCCGCCAAGGACATCGTCGAACACGCCGGCGTGCCGCGCTTCCTGTTCAGCGATTTCCCGCTGGGAAATTCCGCCGGCAAACCGCACGAGCCCGACACCCAGGCCTTCACCCTCGACCTGGCGCTGAATGTACTGGAAAGCGCCGTCGGGCCGCGCACCACGGTCCAGTCGCCGCTGCGCTGGGCGGACGATGGCGACTGGAAGCTCGACTTCAACAACCTCGCGCGCATGAGCCCGGAGGAAGTCGCCAGGCGACGCGCCGAGTTCGACAAGGTCAAGCAAGTGGCGCGCGGCCAGCGCCAGCAAGCCGGCGTCGGCTAGGCGCGACCGGCGCTGGTACCACCAACGTCATGACCAAGCCATTTGCTGGTGTCCGGATCATCGACTTCACACGTGTGCTGGCCGGTCCATACGCCTCCTACCAGCTGTCGCTGCTGGGCGCCGACGTCATCAAGATCGAATCGCGCGACGGCGACGACATGCGCTACGGCAGCCGCGCCAACGAATGGGAGAAGCGCGGCCTGGCGGCACCGTGGATCGCCGTCAACGCCGGCAAGCGGTCGGTGACTTTCGACCTGAAGAAGCCGCCGGCGATCGCGGCGATCAAGCGGCTGGTCGCGACCGCCGACGTGGTGATGGAGAACTTCCGTCCGGGCGTGATGGACAATCTCGGCATCGGCTACGAGGCGCTGCGGGCGATCAATCCCCGGCTGATCTATTGCGCGGTGTCCGGCTTCGGCCAGACCGGGCCGCGGCGCGGTTCGGCGGCGTTCGACGGCATGATCCAAGCGATGTCCGGCCTGATGTCGATCACCGGTTTCGAGTCCAACGGGCCGACCCGCGTCGGCTTCGCCGGCGCTGACGTGATGTCCGGCGCCACGGCCGCCTTCGGCGTGGCCTCGGCGCTTTTCCAGCGCACTCACACCGGCAAGGGCCAGCTGGTCGATGTCGCCATGCTTGACTCGGTGATGGCCTATCTGGCGCAGCAGGTGACCGAACACCTGATCACCGGCCGGGTGCACGGCCAGGCGGCCAATTTGTCGGTGACCCGCAAGCCGACCGGCGATCTCTACCGCACCAGCGACGGCTGGATCGTGCTGGCGGTGATGACCGAGCCGCAGTTCGGCCGCCTGATGAAGGCACTCGGCCGGGCCGACACGTTGGAGGATCCACGCTTCGCCGACTGGCCGACTCGGATCGCCCACGCTAAGGAGCTGCACGCCATCATCGAGGAGGCGCTGGTGCGCGAGACCTCGGCGACGTGGGCCGATCGCCTGGCCGCCGCCGATTGCCCGGCGGCACCAGTGCTCAGCATTCCTGAAACGGTGCAACTGGAACAACTCGGATCGCGTGACGTGTTGCAATCCACTCAGACGCCGCACGGGCCGATCCGTCTCGCCGGTTCCGGCTTCCGCCTCGAGCACGGCGGCGGCTCGGTCGAGCGGGGGCCGGCGGCTTTGGGCCAGCACACCGACGAGGTCCTGCGCGAAGCCGGCTATACCGCAGACGAGATCGCTGCCATGCGCCGGGACAGCGTGATCTGAGGGGCGGTTCCTCCATCGTCCCGAGCAGAGCGCGGCGTGTCGCGCAAACACGTAGACTTTTGCCACTACGCTTGTGCATCGCTTCATGGTTCGACAATCTCTCGATGAAGCGGTAGGCAGGAGAAACGGAATGAGCAACGGCAACACGACGTCGGGACTGCAGCTGCGATCGCTGATCCGCAAGGACGGCTCGCTCGAAGTTTCGCTGACCAAGGTTGATTTCCCGGAACCGGGGCCCGACCAGGTCTTGGTGCGGGTCGATGCGACGCCGATCAACCCTTCGGACCTCGGTCTGCTGCTAGGGCCGGCCGACGTGGCGACGGCGCAATCCAGCGGCAGCGGCGAGTCAGCCAAAGTCACCGCGAAAGTGCCCGCGGGAGCGCTGCCGTTCCTTGGTGCCCGGATCGACCAGTCGATGCCGGTCGGCAATGAAGGCGCCGGTACGGTGATCGCGACCGGCGTGTCCGACGCCGCGCGGGCGCTCGCGGGCAAGACCGTGTCGATGATCGGCGGCGGGATGTACGCGCAATACCGGGTGCTGAAGGTCGGCGAATGCCAGGAGCTGCCGGCCGGCACGACCGCTGCCGAGGGCGCGTCGTGGTTCGTCAATCCGCTGACGGCGCTGGGCATGACCGAAACCATGAAACGCGAGAGCCACAAGGCGCTAGTCCACACCGCGGCCGCGTCCAACCTCGGTCAGATGCTCAACAAGATTTGCCAGGAGGACGGCATCGGCCTGGTCAACATCGTGCGCAGCGCCGCCCAGGCGAAGACCCTGCGCGACATCGGCGCGAAGCATGTCTGCGATTCGACATCGGCCAGCTTCATGGAAGAGCTGACCCAGGCGCTGGTCGAGACCGGCGCCACCATCGCCTTCGACGCGACCGGCGGCGGCAAGCTGGCCAGCCAGATCCTGGCCGGCATGGAGATGGCGCTCAACAAGGCGGCCACCAGCTACAGCCGCTACGGATCGACCCAGCACAAGCAGGTTTACATCTACGGCGGGCTGAACACGGGCCCGACCGAACTGACGCGCACCTACGGCATGGCCTGGAGCGTTGGCGGCTGGCTGCTGACGCCGTTCCTGCAGAAGATCGGCCGGGCCGACCAGAACCGCCTGCGCCAGCGGGTCGCCGCCAACCTGAAGACCACCTTCGCCAGCCACTACACCAAGGTCGTGTCGCTGTCCGAGGCGCTGCAATTGCCCAACGTCGTCGCCTACAGCAAGCGCGCTACCGGCGAGAAATTCCTGATCAATCCGAACAAGGCGGGTTGATGCGCCCGGCGCGCGATGAAGGTGGACCTATCGGCGCGGTACATTCAGGGCGGACGGCGAGGCGTTGTGGTTGCGCTGGCCGCAACGGTTCCTCGCTGTGCCCTGGTTGGCGTTGTTCGACGACCTTTCCTTGATTGATGGCCGATCCTAGGCGGCGGCCTTGCTCATGTTGTCCGGGGAATCCCCGGCGCGTGGTGCGAGGATGAGGCCGAGACGGCGCATGTCGTCCAGGCACTTGAGGATGAACGCCTGATCGAGGTGCGGCACGTCGGGGCCGGCCGGCAACTTGCGCACTGCCTCCTGGAAATGTTTGCTCCCGAACGTCCGCTCACGCGCAGGGTAGGGGTGGCCCAGCGACGAGAGGACGTTGATGGAGGACCGCTGTCGCTTTTCATCTGGCAAGGCGCGCAGTCTCGCCTCGAACTGACGCAGCCACTCGCCATGATTGGGTATGCGCTTGACGGGGTAGCCGGCCTCCTCGATCCAGTCGACGAACTGGTCGAGCGACATGCCGTCATCGACGTGGTGGTTCAGCACGTGGAACGTGCGGATCCCCCGATGCGGCTCGGCGCCGATGCCGCAAATCGCGGCAGCGATGAAATCGACCGGCAGCCCGTCATAGTGCGCGCTCTGCCGGCTGCCGTCGGGGGCGAGCTGGTAGAACGATTTGGGCGCAACGCCCGTCACCACGACGCTGTAGAGCAGGCGCGTGAAGACATCGGGCAGGTTGATCTGCTCGTGGTAGCGCCGGTTGGCCAGCATCATGTCGCCGCGGAACACGTTGACCGGCAGGCCAAAACGCCGGTGGACGCTGTGCAGCAACTGCTCACCGGCCCATTTGCTGGCGCCATAGCCCGCGGCATAACGATTGGTCAGGGTGATCTTCGGCCGCAACGGCGTGTCTTCGTCGTTGCCGATATCGCGTTCCAGCAGATGGGTGGTTGCGACCGATGAGATGAAGTCGATGCCCTTCTGCCGCTTGGTCAGCGCCAGACGCACGAGCTCTGCCGTGCCGACCACATTCGGTCCGAACAGATCCTCGTAGCTGAGCACGTGGTTGACCAGCGCCGCCGGATGCACGATGTGGTCGACCTCGGCGGCGAGACGATCGAACTCGGCGGGCTCAAGGCCCAGCCCCGGGTCGGCGCAATCCCCGACCACCACCTCGAGATGCTTGCCGGCCAGAGCCTGAAAGCGGTCCTTGAGCGTCGGGTCGCTGCCTTCGAACAGCGATGTAAGCCGCCGGCGCGCGGCCTCCGCATCGGCGGCGCGGACCATGCAGATCAGCTTGCCGTCGATGGCCGCCAATCGCTCGAGCCATTCCAGGCACAGGAAGCGGCCGAGGAAGCCGGTCGCGCCGGTCATCAGCACCGTGCGCGACACTTCGGGCGGCGGCGCCAGCGGCACTTTCGCCAGCGTCTCGGCATCGATGAACTTCGTGACGTTGAGGTCGACGGAGCTGATCTGTTCCGCGCCCTTTCCGTGCACGCTGGCGAAAGTCGGCTGCGCGCTCGACTCCTTGCTGAGCGCGTCTTCGATGGCCTTTGCCCATTTCTTCGGGTTGCCGGCGGGGCTGAGGATCGCGTTGACCGGCAGCGACACGCCGAAGATCTCATGGAGCAGCGCCGAGAAAGCCGTGGCGCCCAGCGAGTCGCCGCCAAGATCGTTGAAACTCAACGGCTGAGTGACGTCGATGCCCTCGATGCCCAGCATCGCCTCAAGCGCCTTGCCGACCTTGTCGAGGACGCTGAGCGTGCTGTTGCGGTCCTGGAGTGCCATGAGTTCTTCGTTCTGCTTGCGCTCCAGGTCGGCATAGAGCTGCTCGAGCCGCTCGCCGTATCTCGCCTTGAGCGCCGGCCGCAGACGCTTGTGCACGCTCGACAGCAAACCGTTCTCATGGCTGAACGGCTCGAACTCCATGATGAAGTCGCGCGGCACCTCGAATGCCTTGAGACTCTCGGTCCGCGCCACAGCCTTGAGCTCGTTGCGGATCAGCGTTCTGATATCCGCCTCGCTCGGATTCGCCCCCAGCCGGTTACGCACCACGTTCATGTTCGGCACGATCACGGCCAGCACGTATGAACGCGCCGAATTTCCGTAAGGATACATCTGGTGGATGACACGCGTGCCATTCTCGAACGTCGTGCCGAGCGCGCCGATCGCGACGTACTCGCCCTGCGACAGCTTCAGCACGTCGTTCCGACGATCGATATAGACGACATGGTCGGGGCCGCGCTCCTCCATGATGTCGCCGGTCCGAATGTAACCGTCCTCGTCGAACATGCCGGCGGTCGCATCGGGGCGCTTGAAGTAACCCGGTGAGGCGAGCGCGGTCTTCACGCACAGCTCACCGCGCGGGTAGGGCTTGTCGGTGGTGTAGTAGCCAAGCTCGGGCACGTCGCGCAGCTTGTAGTCGATGACCGGCGGCCGCACGATGCGGTCTCGCAACGTGACGCTTCCGCCGGTCTCGGTGGATCCGTAGCCGTCGACCAGCGGAACCTGGAAGCAGTCCTTGATGAACTCCCTGATTTCCGGGGTGGTGGGGGCGGCGCCAACGATCATGTGGGCGATGCGGTCACCCAGGAAGGTGGATCGCATCTCGGCCTTCACCTGCGGACCGATCTCCTTCACGTCGCCGCCGGTGGCGGCCCTGCGCCGCACCACTTCGCCCAGGTAGTGGCGGTGGATCATCTCGAGCGCACGCGGGAAGGTCATCAGCTCTGTCGGCCGGGTCAGCCGGATGTCATCGAACAGAAGGGACAGGTCCGGTAGCGCGGTGAAGTAGCCAGTGCCGCCGCGGGCCAAGGTGGCGAACACCTGGTTTCTGCCAACCAGGTGATTGAGCGGCGCGAAGCAAATCTTGACGACCGGCGCCAGGAAGCCGGGATCGAAAGCGGGGATGCACATGCGCTCCGGCAGGATCGCGCCCTTCGGCTTGCCGGTGCTACCCGACGAGTGCAGCAGCACCGCCATCCGTTCCTGCCCTTCCGGATGCGGCGGCAACGGCTCGAACGGCTGGAAATCGCCAAAACCGACCAGGTCAGCGAGCGTGACCAGCTTTGCCTTCGATCGCTTTTGCGCCAGCTCGGTCTGCGCCGTTTCGAACTTCTCGCGATCGCTGTCGACATGCTCGTCATAGTCGAGCGCGATGATGCTGCGGATGGTCTTGTGCGAACCCGCGAGCCGCGCGGCGAGGACGAGGTCGTCGACTGTCGCCGCCACCGCCGTCGGCGCGGTGTCGGTGAAAATGCCGTCGAGGTCGGCGCCGGCAAGCGTGCTCTGCAACGGCACGCTGATCGCCTGGG
>DATFGV010000372.1:0-2021 GCA_035249115.1 Vineibacter sp. | reverse complement strand
CCCGACGCCAACCGGACGCCGCCGTCTTCGGCCGGCGCGCACCAGGCGGTTGCGCAGCTCGGCATCCCCCTGTTCCCGTCGTCGATCCTGGCGGCGGGCCGGTCGCGCGAGCAACCGCCGGTGCCGGACAAGGTCGCGCTCGCGGTCACTGGCGATTCACTGGCCGACGGCATCTGGGGCGCGGTCTACCGCAAGCTGGTGCGCGACAAGCGCTATGTCATCCGCCGGCACGCCAAGAACTCCACCGGCTTCACCACCGAGGGCATGCTCGACCAGGTCGACGAGGGTTTCAAGCCGACGCCGGCCGACGCCGTGGTGATGATGGTCGGCGCCAACGACCGCCGCAGCTTCTTCGTCGACGGCAAGTCGAAGGCGCTGTTCGCCACGCCGCCGTGGCGCGATCTCTATGGCGGCCGCGCCGCCGCCTTCATGGACCACCTGAAGGCGCGCGAGGTGCCGGTGGTCTGGATCCTGCTGCCGGTCATGCGCGATGAGGCCGCCTCGCGCGACGCCAAGATGATCAACGAACTGGTGGCGAAGGCGGCCGCCGACCGCCCCTGGGTGCGGGTGGTCGATACGTGGGCGCTGACGGCCGACGAGAACGGCGCCTACGCGGCGCATTTCAAGGACCTGAGCGGCAAAGTACGGCTGATGCGCGACAGTGACGGCGTGCACTTCACCCCGCCGGGCTACGAGCTGATCGCCGAATCGGTCCTCAATTTGCTGCGCGAAGCCTCTCCCAAATTCCGCCTTCTGCCGCGATAATGCTCTGGCCGGGCCGGCCCGGTCCAACGAACCAGTAGTAAGAGTAGTCATGCCCCCTCTCCGCTCCGCCGCCGCGCTATTGGCTGTCGGCACCCTGGTGCTGGCCACCGCGGCCTGCATCGGCCAGACCGCGGCCGAAGACGCCACCGGTGCCAATCCGCAGCTCGCGGCCAATCCCGCCAATCCGACCAATCCCGGCCAGCTGGCCAACTTCCACAAGGCGCTGGCCGACCTTCAGGGCCGCCGGGTCGGGCGGGTCACGATCGTGCAGATCGGCGATTCGCACACCGCGACCGACCACTTCAGCGGCCGGCTGCGCGATCTCTTCCAGCAGCGCTTCGGCGATGGTGGCCGCGGCATGCTGCCGCCCGGCTCGCCGTTCCCCTACTGGAAGCCCTACCAGGTCGAGGTGCAGCAAACCGGCCGATGGCAAGTGCTGAGCAGCAACAGCAGCGCCAACGGCGACGCCGGCATCTACGGCCTGTCGGGCTTCGTCGTGCGCGGCAGCGCGCCCAGCGACACCATGACCCTGACCGCCGTCGAGGGCCGCACCTTCGACCGGGTCGAGATCGAGGTGATGCGCCAGCCCGGCGGCGGCGCGCTCGACGTCTTCGTCGACGGCCGCAGCGCCGGAGTCATCGAGTCGCGCGGCAACGTCTACGACATCCTGCGCCGCGGCTTCGACGTGCCGGGCGCCTCCTATCTCGAGCTGCGACCGCGCGGCAACGGCGTGGTCGACGTCGCCGACTGGGCGGTCTACCGCCGTGGCCCCGGCGTGGTGCTCACCAGCCACGGTTTCGGCGGCGCGCAGGTCAACCTGATCGGCCGCTGGAACCACCTGTTCCTGGCCGAGCAGATGCGCCACCTGCGGCCGGCGCTGATCATCGTCGCCTTCGGCACCAACGAAGGCTTTGCGCCGCAGGACAAGCTGGGCGACTACGCCGGCGAGTTCCGCGCCCGACTGCAGGCGTTGCGCCAGGCGGCGCCCGGCGCCTCGATCGTGGTGGTCGGACCGCCCGACGCCAACCGCTTGCCGTCCTATTGCGGGCGCAACATCGGCGAGAGCCGGCCCTGCGTGCCGCTGAACCGGACCGAGGCCGCCAGCTACTCCAGCCGATTGTCGGGCAGCGACCGGGCGCTCTGCCGCTGGCACACGCCGGCCGCGATCGAGTATGTGCGCCGCGCCCAGCAGGAGGTGGCGCGCCAGCTCAACGTCGTCTTCTGGGACTGGGCGTCGGTGCAAGGCGGCGCCTGCG
>DATFGV010000371.1:0-19585 GCA_035249115.1 Vineibacter sp. | reverse complement strand
CGTCTCGAAGGACGGGCAACTGACAATATCGCCCGATCCGTTGGCTCAGGCGGCATGCGGTAGCCCACCCTTCGAGACGCGGCCCTGCGGGCCGCTCCTCAGGGTGAGGTAGTACCGACCAGAATTGGCGCTGCCATGACCCCCGGTGCGCGGCTGGCGACGGCGATCGACATCCTGGGCGAGGTGCTGGCGCACCCGGCACGGCCGGCCGACGCGGTGGTCGGCGACTATCTGCGGCAGCGCAAGTTCATCGGCGGCGGCGATCGGCGGGCGATCACCGAGCGCGTCTACGGCGTGCTGCGGCGGCGGGCGCAGATCGACTGGTGGCTGACGCGGGCGCATCACGCGGGCGACGTCTCGCCGCGCATGCGCGTCTTCGCCGACGGCGTACTGAACGACGGGCTGGTGGTCGACCGCATGGAAAAGACCATCGACGCCGGCCGCTACCGCCCGGCGTCGCTCACCGACCCCGAGCGCGCCACGCTGAAACGCCTGGAGGGCCATACGCTTGATCACCCGGCGCAGTCGCGCGCCACGCGACTGAACATTCCCGAATGGACCGAGCCGCATCTCGAAGCTGCTTTCGGCGACGCCCTGGAACGCGAAGTGGCCGTGCTCGCCGAACCCGCACCGGTCGATCTGCGGGTCAATCCGCTGAAGGGCGATCGCGCCCAGGCGGGCGCCGCCCTGGCAGAGGAGGGCATTGAGGCAGTCAACACCAAGCTTTCGCCGCTCGGCCTGCGGCTGAAGGTGCGCGCCTCGGTGGTGGCGACGCAGGCGTTCCGCGATGGCCTGATCGAGGTGCAGGACGAAGGCTCGCAACTGGTCGGCCTGCTGGTCGGCGCCCGGCCCGGCATGCAGGTGGTCGATTTCTGCGCCGGCGCCGGTGGCAAGACGCTGGCGATCGCCGCCACGATGCAGAACAAGGGAAGGGTCGTGGCCTGCGACGTCTCGGCCTTCCGCCTCGAACGCTCAGGCCAGCGCCTGCGCCGCGCCGGCGTCCACAACGTCGAGCGCCGGGCCCTGGATGCCGACGGCCGCAAGTGGCTGAAGCGGCACGCCGGCGCCTTCGACCGGGTGCTGGTCGACGCGCCCTGCACCGGCATCGGCACCTGGCGGCGCAATCCCGACGCGCGCTGGACCTTGACGCCGGAAGACATCGCCGAGCTGCCGCCCAAGCAGGCCGAGATCCTGGCATCGGCGGCCAGGCTGGTGAAGCCGGGCGGGCGGCTGGTCTATGCTACCTGTTCGCTGTTGCCGGCGGAAAACGAGGACACGGTGCGCGCCTTCCTCGACGCGCACGCCGATTTCGCGCTGCTGCCGATCGTCGAGGTGTGGAAGGACACCATTGGCACGTCGCCACCGGCGGACGCGACATCGGGCGACTGCCTGCGGCTGACCCCGGCCCGCCACCGCACCGACGGCTTCTTCGTCGCCGTGCTGGAACGCAAGGCCTGAGCATGCGCGTCCGTCCCGCCCGACCCGAGGATGCCGCGGCTCTGGCGCGGATCTACGTCGCGGCCTGGCGCGACGCCTATGCCGGCATCCTTCCCGACTCGATGCTGGTCGGCATGTCCGACGTGCGCCATGCGGCTGCCTGGCAGCAGGAACTGCGCAGCCGCGACAAGCACAGCGACACGCTCGTCACCGAGGACGACAAGGGTGTGTTCGGCCTGGTCACGGTCGGGCCGGCGCGACGCGTGTCGCGCGCCCAGCTGGAAGGCGGTGAGATTTACCGGCTGTACGTCGCGCCCGAGCGGCAGGGCGAGGGCGCCGGCAAGGCGCTGATGATGGCCAGCTTCGACTGGCTGATCACCCGCGAGATCGACGCCGTCATCGTCTGGGTGCTGGCGCAGAACCCGTCGCGCTTCTTCTACGAGGCGATGGGCGGCACGCGGCTGGGCGAAAAGACCGACTCGCTCGGCAGCGTCAAGGTGCGCGAGGTCGCCTACGGCTGGACCGATCTCGTCGCGGCGCTCGACCGGCTGGCGGAGCGGTGACCTGTTCGGCTTGTGCCGGTGACCACTGCTAGCCTTCAATCAAGCGCGGCTGGATCGCCGGCGTCCTGTCGGCTGCCCCTGTACGTATTCGCGCAGCGCCCGATTGATCCGCGTTTGGTATCCCTCATCGGCCGCGGTGTGCTTCCTGAACCAGGCGACAACATCCGCATCGAGGCGAAGGGTCAGCTGCTGTTTGACGGGTCGATAGAAAAGCCCGCGTTTCGCGCCGGACCAGTCGAGCAGTTCCGGCGCGTCCGAGGTGTCGATGGCGTCGTCGGGCAGGTCCGCCAGAGACTTCAGCTCCGCCCGTTGCGCACGCGTCAACCGCTTAGAAGCGCCCTTCTTCATACGCTTTCCTTTCGTGCGCGGTGGCCTTTCAAGCACTGATGATGCGGCCAACCGGCTCGTCGTCCTGAGTTTCGGCTTGCGGCCACGTGTGGATCACGAGCAGCAACACCGGCCCGACAAGCCCAATCGTATGCCAACGATCACCGTCTGGATGCGGGTCCGGCTTTGACGCGTGGAGTGGATCATCGAACACAGACGCGGCCGTTCCGAACGATAAGCCATGTTTGGCGCGATTCGCTGCCGCCTTGTCCTCGTCCCACGTCCAGCGCAACGGCGCCTCATGGTGTAGCTACAAATATGGCGTTACGCCCATTCGACGTCAAGGCCGAGTGGCGCATGGCGACACGGTCCAGTTTCGGAAGATTGGCCATCCGCTGCCCACCAGACGAAGCCCAGCTCTGGGCCCAGGTTGGCCGGTGCAGGCGCAGACTGCGACTAGCATCATCATGGTGGTGTCGCGTGCGATGCGCCGGGGCGCAGCGCCGGCGCAAACAGCTTCGGCGCGAACCACAGTACCGCGATCATCGCCACTTCGATGGCGATGCGCGTCAGCGTCGGCACCGCAATCAGCAGGGGCAGCGCCAGGCCGGCGCCGCCGAATAGGCATCGCGCCCACAGCGCCAGATCGGCACGGAAGTAGCCCGACATGGCGCCGGCGAACACCGCCAGCCCCAGCAGGTTGACGATGAACTCGGCGATGATCACGTCGGCCGGCCCGCGCATCAGCAGCGCCTCGGAGTAGAGGTAGCTGAAGCCGCAGACGAAGGCGGCGATCGCCAGCCGGAAAGCCACGACGCCGACCTTCATCGGGCTGGTGCGGGCGATCGAGGCGGCGGCGTAGGACGCCACCGACACCGGCGGCGTCGCGTCGGCCAGGATCGAGAAGTAGAAGACGAACATGTGCGCTGCCAGCACCGACACGCCCATGCCCTGCAGGATCGGCGCGCCGACGGCGGCGCCGATGATATAGGCGGCGGTGGTCGGCACGCCCATGCCGAGGACCAGGGTGACGACCATCAACAGGCCGCCGGCGATCAGCACGCTGCCCTTGGCCAGGGCCGCGACCACGGTCGAGATCGAGATTACCAGGCCGGTCACGGTCAGCGACGCCACGAACATGCCGGCGCCGGCGCAGGCCAGCGCCACGATCACCATGTTGCGGCCGGCGCCGACCAGCATGTTCCACAGCTCGGCCGGCGACAGCCAGGAATGACGCCGCAGGTAGCAGCAGGCCACCGTCGCGACCACCGCCCAGAAGGCCGAGAAATGCGGTGAGTAGTCGACGAACAGCAGCACCATCAGCACGCCGACCGGAATCAGCAGGTGGGCGTCGGCCAGCACCGTGCGCCAGCTCGGAATCTCGCTTTCGTCGACCCCGGCCAGGCGCAGGCGCTTGGCCTCGAAATGCACCGCCACCAGGATCATGGTGAAGTACAGGATGGCGCCGAGCAGGGCCGCGACCACGATCTGCGAGTAGGGGATCTGCGTGATCTCGGCCATCACGAAGGCGCCGGCGCCCATCACCGGCGGCATGATCTGGCCGCCGACGCTGGACGCCGCCTCGACGCCGCCGGCGAAGGCCGGCCGATAGCCGAGCTTCATCATCGCCGGGATGGTGAAGGAGCCGGTGGCGTAGACGTTGGCGGTCGACGAGCCGGAGATGGTGCCGAACAGCGCCGATGCCACGACCTCGACCTTGGCCGGTCCGCCCGACTGCCGGCCGGCGACCCTGGTGCCGAGGTTGTGGAAGAAGGTGCCCAGGCGACTCTTCTCAACGATGGCGCCGAAGATGACGAAGATCGACACCATGGTCGCCGAGATGCCGGTGATCGAGCCGTAGATGCCCATACCGTTGAGCAGGAACATGGTCTCGACGATCTCGGCGAACGGGATCTGGCGCTGGTAGTGCAGGATGCCGGGCAGCCAATGGGCGGTGAACAGGTAGACGATGCCGATGGCGACGATGCCGGCCAGCACCGGAGTGACGGCGCGCCGCAGCGCCTCGATGATCAGCAGGCTGAGCGCCGTGCCGAACACCAGTTCGGCGGGCAGCAGGGGCGTTACATTCTCGAAGCGCAGGTTGATGCGCGAGGCCTCGGCGTAGGAGTAGACATTGGCCGCCACCGCCAGCGCCGCCAGAGCCCAGTCGAGCGCGCTCGGCCGGTGCTTGGGCGAGCGATCGGGATGTGCCGGCCACAGCACAAATGCCAGCGCCACCAGGAAGCCGAGATGCACCGAGCGCATCTCGCGCGGCTCGATGAAGCCGGTGATGGCGCTCCACAGGTGAAAGACGGTCGCTGCCGCCGCCCAGACACCAACCGCGAAGCCCGTCCAGCCGCTCAGCTGGCGCATGACGGTACTCGTGGAGTGGTCACTGAGGGCAACTTGTCAGCTGGAGTGACCGTCGCTCGTCCAGCACTGGACCTCACCCTGAGGAGGCCGCGCAGCGGCTGTCTCGAAGGGTGGCTGGCAAACACGGCATATCGGTCTACGCGCTTCACCTCGGCGGGTCCAGTTGCCCACCCTTCGAGACGCGCGCCTGCGGCGCGCTCCTCAGGGTGAGGCGGATGGTGGTCGTCCATACGCAGCCGCGTGCGGCGCCACGTAGCCGGCACCTGAAACCGCCACGTCACACAGCAAGCACCGCCCGGCTCAGCCGGCGAGGCCCTTCTCGCGGTAGTACTTCAGCGCGCCGGGATGCACCGGCACGGGCTGCGTCTTGATCGCCGACTTGCAGTCGTAGACCGACATCGAGGCGTGGATCTTCGGCAGCTCGGCGGTGTTCTCGCACAGGGTTTTGGTGATGTTGTAGACCACCGCCTCGGGCACGTCCGACGCCACCATCAGGGTCGTGGCCATGATCAGCGTGTCGACAGGTCCCTTTTGCAGCGCGGGATAGGTGGTGGCAGGGAAGGCGCCTTGCGAGTAGCCGTACTTGTCCATCATCGCCTTGCGCAGCGCCGGCGGGTACTCCATCAGCTCGCCGCCACGGCCCTTGGACATGTCGATGACGGCCGCGCCGGGGATGCCGAGCACGATGAACATGTAGTCGACGTGCTTGTCCTTCCAGGCGCCGGCCAGCTCGTTGTAGTCGCCCTGCACGATGCGCACGCCGTTGGCCCGCAGCTTGTCGTAGGACGTGCCGTAGTGCTGCATGACATAGCGGAAGCCCATCTCGTCCGACGAGCCCGCTTTGGTGACGCCGATGCGGATGTCCTTGGTCTTGAAGATCTCGTCGAACGACAGCTTGGCGCCGTCGGCTCGCATGGCGTGCAGGTAGTTGTCCGAGAAACTCTGGCCGATCATCATCACCTTGCCGTGCGGCTTGCCGGTGTAGATGTCGGTGCCGTCGCGCGCCGCCTTGGCGAAGATGTCCAGCCCCATGCCGAGCTGGCTCTGGCCCTGCTCGATCTTCGTCGGGTTGGCGGTGCCGCCGCCGGGCACGACCTTGACCGTCAGGCCGGGGTTCTTGTCCTGCACCAGCTTGGCCATGCCGGTCGACATGGTGTACCAGCCGCCGCCCAGCTGGCCGGCCACCCACTCGATGGTCTGCGCCGAGGCGCTCGACGACACCATCGCGGCGACGCAGCCCGTCGCGATCACGCTCATCATCCGGCGCATGCAAGCCTCCCCTTGTGCGATCATTCAGGTGGCCAAGCAAACCGTGCGCCGCCGCCCGAGTCAACGCACGCCTGGGAGCGCGGGCGTCCCGCCCGCCTATGAGCGGGCCAGAGGCCCGCGCTCCCAGGGTGCACGAACGCGCGCTACCGCTCGCGCCAGGGACGCGACGCCGAGCCGGGCGGACCGAAGTCGCGTGGCCGCAGGCCGGAATGGAACCAGACCATGAAAGCGTAGATGTCGTAGACAGGCAGGCGCAGCTCGGACTGCAGGGCGGCGGCGTAGGGGCCCATGTTGGTGCATTCCAGCACGATGGCGCCGACGTCCGGATGTTTGGCCACCAGTTCGCGGCCGGCGTCGAGGATGTCGAGCTCGGCGGCGGCGACGTCGAGCGCGCCCTCGTTGTCGATCAGCGCCCGGGTGAATTCGCGGCGGCCGTCGGCGCCGACCACCGGCGTCGCCGGATCGACGCCGACCGCCTCGAAATGCGCCGGCGTCAGGGTGGCGGCGTTGACGGTCAGCACGCCGACGCGGCGGCCGGGCGGCAGCAGGCTTTGCACGAACGGGATCTGCAGCAGGCTCGACGTCGCCACCGGCACGCCGACATGCGCCGCCAGGTCCTTCTGGTAGATCGACAGAAAACCGCAATTGGTGGTGATGCCGTCGCAACCCAGCCGCACCAGGTCGAGCGCCGCTTCCTTGAAGGCGTCGAGCATGCCGGTCGCGCCCTGACGCACGACCCTGTCGGGCGAGGCGCCGCGCACCACGCGGTACATGACCGGGAATGGCCAGGTCTCGCCGTTGCCCATGTCACCGGGAATGCGCGGAAAGCGCGCCTCGAGCATCAGGATGCCCAGCCGAGCGCCGTACACCGCCTTGCCGCCATAGGCGATCCGCGCGTGGTCCTGGGTCATGGCATTGGGTCCGATCGGCCGTGGCGGATGAATTACAAGTTTAGCATGGCAGCGGTCCTTACGATTGACTCATTGATGGAAGCCTTCATGGTGAGCCCCGTCGAACCATGAAGGCTCTCGCGCCGGCACGTGTGCGACGCTTCATGGTTCGACAAGCTTACCATGAAGCGATCATTGCCTTGTGCCGGTGCATCGGGTCGCTGCCCCTTCACCAAAGTCTGGAGAGAATGCACAATGCCCTTATCGACCGCCGCGCCCATTGTCGTCGTCGGCGCCGGCATTGTCGGCGTCTGTGCCGCGACGTACTTGCGCCGCGACGGACACGACGTGACCCTGGTCGACATGAATGCGCCGGGCGAGGGAGCGTCGTTCGGCAACGCCGGCTGCCTTAACGGCTCGTCGGTCGTGCCGGTAGCGATGCCCGGCACATGGAAAAGCGTGCCCGGTTGGCTGATGGATCCGCTGGGGCCGCTGGCGATTCGCTGGTCGTACCTGCCGGCGCTGGCACCGTGGCTGTGGCGCTTCCTGCGCGCGGCCACTCCGGAGAAGGTCGAGGCCCAGGCCAAGGCGCTGCGGCCGCTGCTGGCGCCGTCGGTCGACACCTACCGCGACCTGCTGCGCGATGCCGGCGCCGAACATCTGGTGCACCGGGTTGGCCACCTGTTCGCCTACCGCACGCGCGCCGGTTTCGACAAGGACACGACGGCAATGGCGCTGCGCGAGCGCAATGGCGTCAAGATCGATGCCCTGGGCGCCGACGAGCTGCGGCAGCTCGAGCCGCACCTGTCGCGCGACTTCCAGCACGGCAGGTTGGTGTCGGAGAACGGCCACTGCGAGAACCCGCATGCGATGGTCAACGCCCTGGCCGAGGCGCTGGTGCGCCAGGGCGGCGCGGTGCGGCGCGCCAAGGTCACCGGCTTCGTGCAGGACGGCGGCAAGGTCACGGCGGTGCGCACCGAAGCCGGCGACATCGCCTGTGCCGGCGTGGTGCTGGCAGCCGGTGCCTGGTCGAAGCCGCTGGCCAAGGCGCTGGGCGACTCGCTGCCGCTCGACACCGAGCGCGGCTATCACGTGATGATCGAGAACCCCGAGGTCGCACCGCGCGTGCCGACCATGGATTGCGACCTGAAAGCGGTGGCGACGCCGATGGCCACCGGCCTACGGATCGCCGGCACCGTCGAGTTCGCCGGCATCGCAGCACCACCCAACTGGGGCCGCGCCGACAAGCTGCTGACGGTGGCACGCGCCATGTATCCGACGTTGCCGGCGGACGTCGCGCCGTCGCGGCTGAAGAAGTGGATGGGCTTCCGCCCGTCGATGCCCGATTCGCTGCCGGTCATCGATCGCGCCCGCGGCGCCGCCAACGCCTGGTACGCCTTCGGCCACGGCCATGTCGGCCTCGCCGCCGGCGCCATGACCGGCCGCCTGGTCGCCGACCTGGTCGGCGGCCGCACGCCGGTCATCGACCCGGCGCCCTACACGGCACGGCGGTTCGACTGAGGGCCAACAGCAGCACAAACAAACAGTGCCTGACGGTACCGCACGGAGACCTAACGATGCGCTACGGCTTTTACCTCCCGACCCGCGGCCCCACGGCGACGCGCGAGGGCGTGCTGGCGCTGGCGCGCGAAGGCGAGCGGCTGGGGCTGCACTCGGCGATGATCGCCGACCACGTCGTCTTCCCGGTGCACAGCGACTCGACCTATCCCTACACCCTGGACGGCAAGCACCCCAGCGGCGGCGACGCGCTGGAAACCTTCTCGATCCTCGGCGTCGTGGCTGGCGCGACGGAGCGGCTGCGGCTGGTGACCTCTGTGCTGGTGCTGCCCTACCGCAACCCGGTGCTGACGGCCAAGATGGTGGCGTCACTCGACGTGCTGTCCGGCGGCCGGGTGACGCTGGGGGTCGGCGTCGGCTGGCTGAAAGAGGAGTTCGAGGCGCTGCACAGCCCCGACTTTGAGCGTCGCGGCGCCGTGACCGACGAATGGATCGCGATCTTCAAGCAGCTGTGGACCCGCTCGCCGGCGACCTTCAACGGTACTTTCTACGAATACGCCGACATCCGTGCCGAGCCTTTCCCGGTACAGAAACCGCATCCGCCGATCTGGGTCGGCGGTCACTCGCCGGCCGCGTTGCGGCGCACGGCCCGCCATGGCGACGGCTGGCATCCGGTGGGCGCCATCGCCGCCTCGCCGCTGCCGCCCGATGAGATGCGGGCGCACCTCGCGACCCTGAAGCGGCTGACCGAGGCCGAGGGCCGCGACTTCGCCGCCCTCGCCATTTCCTACAAGGCGCCGCTGTACGATGCCGCCGTGCCGGACCGCGACGGCGCCCGCCGCAGCTTTTCCGGCACCGCCGAGCAGATCGCCGGCGATATCCGCTCGTTCGCCGCGATCGGCGTGCACGAGCTGATCTTCGACTTCCGCAGCGAATCGACCGCCGTCAGCATCGAGCGCCTGCAGCGCTTCGCGGCGGAGGTGGTGCCGCTGGTGGGCAAGTGAGGGCGGGCGGCAAACGATCCACGACCAATTCCGGCGCCAAAGTTGCCGAATGGGCCGCGGCTTGCTAGACGCGGCCGCAATCCAATGACCGCCGTGACGCCGAGCCCCTCTGAATGACCGACCGCATCCTGATCGTCGATTTCGGCTCGCAGGTGACGCAGCTGATCGCGCGCCGGGTGCGCGAGGCGGGCGTCTACTGCGAGATCCATCCGTTCAACGCCCTGGACGACGCCAAGGTCCGCGCCTTCGACCCCAAGGGCATCATCCTGTCGGGTGGGCCGGCCTCGGTGACCGAGATGGGCACGCCGCGGGTGCCGCAGATCGCCTTCACCCAGGGCGTGCCGGTGCTGGGTATCTGCTACGGCGAGCAGGCGATGGCGGCGCAGCTTGGCGGCGCGGTCGAGGCCGGTCACCACCGCGAATTCGGCCGGGCCGAGATCGAGGTCAAGGCGCCGAGCGCCCTGTTCGATGGCGTGTGGAAGCTGGGCGACCACAGGCCCGTCTGGATGAGCCACGGCGATCGCGTCACGCGCTTGCCGCCCGGTTTCAAGGTCATCGCTACGAGCGAGAACGCGCCGTTCGCCGCCGTCGCCGACGAGGCGCGCCGCTTCTACGGCGTGCAGTTTCATCCCGAGGTGATGCACACGCCCGACGGCGCCCGCTTGCTGCGCAATTTCGCGCTCAACATCAGCGGCTGCGCCGGCGACTGGACGATGGGCGCCTTCAAGCAGCGCGCCGTCGCCGACATCCGCCAGAAGGTCGGCAAGGCGCGGGTGATCTGCGGCCTGTCGGGCGGCGTCGATTCATCGGTCGTGGCGGTGCTGCTGCACGAGGCGATCGGCGATCAGCTGCAATGCGTGTTCGTCGACCACGGGCTGCTGCGGCTGGGCGAGGCGGAGCAGGTCGTGCGCCTGTTCCGCGACCACTACAACATCGGGCTGATCCACCGCGACGCGTCCGAGTTGTTCCTGCGCGAGCTGGCCGGCGTCACCGACCCCGAGGTCAAGCGCAAGACCATCGGCCGGCTGTTCATCGATGTGTTCGAAGAAGAAGCGAAGAAGGTCGGCGACGCCGCGTTCCTGGCGCAGGGCACGCTCTATCCCGACGTGATCGAATCGGTGTCGTTCACCGGCGGGCCGTCTGTGACGATCAAGAGCCACCACAATGTCGGCGGTCTGCCGGAGCGCATGCACCTGAAGCTGGTCGAGCCGCTGCGCGAGCTGTTCAAGGACGAGGTGCGGGCGCTGGGCCGCGAGCTCGGCCTGCCGGCCGACATGGTGAACCGCCACCCGTTTCCCGGCCCCGGCTTGGCGATCCGCATCCCCGGCGACATCACCCGCGACAAGCTCGACCTGCTGCGCCGGGTCGACGCCGTCTACCTCGACGAGATCCGCAAGGCCGGCCTGTACGATGCGATCTGGCAGGCCTTCGCCGTGCTGCTGCCGGTGCGCACCGTCGGCGTCATGGGCGACGGTCGCACCTACGACCAGGCCTGCGCGCTACGGGCCGTGACGTCCACGGACGGCATGACGGCCGACTATTACCCGTTCCCGCACGACTTCCTGGGCCGCGTCGCGACGCGCATCATCAACGAGGTGCGCGGCATCAACCGGGTGACCTACGACATCACCAGCAAGCCGCCGGGCACGATCGAGTGGGAGTAGGGTATGCCAAAGCGCGGCTACCATTGGGTTCGGGTCAAGGCTCTTACAGCGGAGGACAAGTCCGCGATTGCCACGATCTGCGAGCGCTTCATCGCCGAGACCCTCAAGCCGCGTTTTCTGCCCGAGGTTCGCCCGACTCAGTTCAACTACGCCGTCGATCTTCGCAGCAAGTGGCGGGGCAACAAGTACAGTTTCATTACCTGCTATCGTTCCGGATTCGCCGAAAATCCAGGCGAGGAGTTCGACGCCCCGTTTACGCGCCTCAACCACGTGGAAGAGCATCTCGATGGCATTCGGTTCAATGTCATGTGGCACCGGCACACCGGGCAGTGGTGGCGGCTCCACGCCGAGGTTCCGCTTGACGAGGCATTGCGGTTGATCGAAACCGTACCGCACCTGCAACCGCACACATGAAGACATCCGGCCAAGGTCGCTTCGATATCGTCAAGCTGCGCGAAATCGCCGGCGACAAGGTGTTCGCGCGCGGCAAGGATTATCACAGTGCCGGCGACGTCGCCATTCTGCGGCTTGATGCCGGCCGCGTCGTGGCACAGGTCGCAGGCACCGACGACTACCGGACCGTGGTCACCGGCAGCGGCGAGAAGATCGGGGGCGAATGTTCCTGTCCGGCCTTTCGCGACTGGGGCTTCTGCAAGCATATGGTCGCCACGGCGCTGGCGGCCAATGACGCGCCGGCGGCGCCCGACGGCGCAGCTGACGGCGGCGATGAGCTGACCCGCATCCGCGGGCACCTCAAAGCCAAGGGCGTCGACGCGCTGGTCGCGATGATCATCGACCTGGCCGACCACGACCCCAACCTGTTCCGCAAGCTTGACCTGGCCGCCGTGAAAATCGGTGAGGACGCCAAAACGATCGAGTCGCGTCTGCGCCGAGCGATCGACGAAGCGACGCGCATCCGGCGTTTTCTTGACTATGGGGCGGTTGGCAGCTGGGCCGCGGGTGTCGAGACGACGCTGGATGCTATCGCCGATATCGCCGCGGGCGAGCGCGCCGGCCTCGCAGTGACGCTCGCCATGCACGCGATCGACCGAATCGAACAGGCCATCGACAGCCTCGATGATTCCGACGGCCATTGCGGCAGCCTGCTCGAGCGCGCCGAGGAAATCCATCTGAGTGCTTGCCAAGCCGCGCGCCCGAATCCGGTGGCCCTCGCGCGCGATCTCTTCACGCGTGAGATGGCGGATCATTATGGCGCGTTCCACGGTGCTGCGGCGCGTTATGCCGATGTGCTGGGCGAAACGGGGCTGGCGGAGTATCGCCGCCTCGCCATCGCGGCCTGGGAAGAGCTGCCACCCCTGGTCGCCGACAAGGGCCGGCCGACGTTCTCGGGTGAACATCATCGACTGATCAGCATTCTCGACGTGTTTGCAGAGCGCGCCGGCGACGTCGACGCGCGGATCGCACTGCGGGCCAAGCACCTGTCCTCGCCCTGGAACTACCTGCAGCTGGCCGAGTTCTGCCTCGGGCAGGGGCGGGCAGACGAGGCGTTGCGCCGCGCCGAGGACGGCCTGTGGATGTTCGAGGACCAGCCGCTCGACCAGCGGCTGGTGTTCCTCGCGGCGGATCTTCTTGCCAAGGCCGGGCGCAAGGACGAGGGGCAAGCGCACCTGCGCCGCGCCTTCGACAAGGCGCCGACCCTGGAACTGTACCAGCGGATGCGCAAGCTCGGAGGCAAGGCCGCGCGCGACCACGCTCTGGCGTTCCTGGAGGCACGGCTGGCACGCGAGCCACGCGATCGCTGGCACAATCCTGCCGATCTGCTGGTCGATGTCCTGATGCACGAGAAGCTGCACGACGTGGCCTGGACGGCCGCGCGCCAGCACAAGGCCTCGCTGGACGTCAGGCTGTCCCTTGCGCGGGCGACCGAGACGACGCATGCGACTGCAGCCGTCGAAGTCTATGCCGAGCGGGTGGAAATGCGCGTCGTCGGCGGCGGCTACACGGAGGCGGTCGAGCTGATCGCGCGCATGGCGCGTTTGCGGCCTGCCGCCGCGCAGGCGGCCTATGTCGCGGCCTTGAAGGAGCGACATCGGCGCAAGCGCAACCTGATGAAGCTGCTGGGCTGACGACGTGCGTCGCGCGGAGATCGACGAACAAAACCGATATCTTCTGGCGCAACAGCGCCAGTTCCGCATGGCCGCGGACGTGATCGTCGCGGCATGGATGGATTTTCCGGAAGTCCAGGCCATCGCCGTCATTGGTTCCGTGGCAAAGCCGTTGTGGAAGGAAGTGCCGCGGTTTCGCGACTTCCGGCGGCGCAATATCGTGGTGTGGCACGAATGCAAGGATCTCGATCTGGCGCTCTGGATCGACGCGCAGGACCGTCTGCGCGAGCTGCGTCGGGCCGCCGAGCGCGCCCTGCAACAGGCCTTCCGCGACGGCACGGGTATCAGCGTGGTCGGCCATCAGGTGGACGTGTTCCTGTTCGAGCCGGGCAGCGACCGCTATCTGGGCCGGCTCTGCGCGTTCAACCAGTGTCCCAAGGGGAAGCCCCAATGTGCGGCCCCCGGCTGCGGCGAGATTTCCTTCAACCAGCACATTGCCGGATTCAAGCCGCGCGGCGACCTGCTTGCGCCGGCCCGGGACGCGATGCTGTTCCGGCGCGGCCTTGGACGGATCCGATCCGCCCTAGACCTGGCCGCCACAGAGTCAGACGATTAGGCTTGTGCCTGACGCGCATTTGCAGCTTGGTCATACGATCGAGGGACAGCGGCGCCGCCGGGCACGATGGAGTGGGACTAAGGGTGGCATTGCCACCCTGCCGCTTGACACCAGTGGGGTGGCAATGCCACTCTCGAGACGGATGCAGACCGTCGTCGAGACACCCGATTGTCTGCGCGATGCCAAGGCCGCCAGGGTAGCGGACGACGAGCGGTGGTCGATTGTCGACTACGTTGCCGCCCATCCCAGGGCGGCTGATCTGATCGTCGGCTCGGGTGGCGCACGCAAGGTCCGGTTTGCCGCGCCGGGCCGCGGCAAGAGCGGCGGCTACCGCGTGGTGACTCACTACGGAGGCGGCCATCTCCCGGTGTTTCTGCTCAACGTCTTCAAGAAGGGTGATCGCGTGAACTTGAGTAGAGCGGAGATCGACGAGTTGCGCGAGGGGCTTTCCCATCTCGCGCGCGAGTATCGTGAAGGGGTGCTGAGACATGTCAAGGGCCGGTAAGCGTATCCTCTCGAGCGTCCGGAAGGTGCGAGCCTTCGCGCGCGGCGAAACGGACAAGGGCTTCGTGGTGAATGTGCCGGACGAGGTGAATGTGCGCGCCCTCCGCAAACGGCTTGCGCTGACCCGCGTCGAGTTCGCCAGTCGGTTCGGCTTCTCGCCGGACGCCGTGAAGGAGTGGGAATCCGGACGACGGACACCGGACCGCTCCGCGCGTGTGTTGCTGAAGATCGTCAAGCATGAGCCCGACGCCGTCAGGCGGGCGCTCGCCGCCTAGCGCCATGAGCGGCGCGGCGGGCAAGGTGTCAGTTGACTACGGCACGATCGACATAAGGAGGCGGACATGCTGGAAACGCGGGAAGGTGGCTGCCATTGCGGCCGTGTGCGGCTTCGCGCCGAGGTAGATCTCGACCAAATGTCCAACTGCAGCTGTTCGGTATGCACCAAGAAAGGCATGCTGCACCTGGGCACGGACCCGGCCAACTTCCGACTGCTGCGCGGAAAGAGCGCGCTCAAGTCCTACACCTTCGGCACGGGCGTAGCGCAGCATACCTTCTGCTCACATTGCGGCATGCACGCCTTCTACATCCCGCGCTCGCAGCCGCACCGCATTATGGTCAATGCTCGTTGCCTGGATGACATCGACGGGTCCAGCCTGAAGCCCACCCGGTTCTTCGACGGCCGCCACTGGGAAGATGCGCAACGCCGCCGGATCACTGAGACCGGCCAGGCGCCGCCACCCGACGCGCACGGCGCGAAGACATTGCAGGCGATCCTCGACCTGGCGCCGGAGTAGGGGGACGACGGGCCTGACGGTGTGAGGGAGAGCCTGATGCGGATGCAGCCCATGATCATCGGCCATCACTACATGGCATCGGTCGGCCAGTATCTCGCCACCGAGGCGGCGCACGCGATCCTTGCCGCCGGCGGCAACGCGATCGACGCCGGCGTCGCCGGCGGCATCGCGCTCGGTGTCGTGCACAGCGACCAGGTGCAGTTCTCCGGCGTCGCGCCGATGCTGATCTACCTGGCCGACCGCGACGAGACCGTGTCGATCGCCGGCCTCGGCTGGTGGCCCCGGGCGCTGAACGTCGAGGCGTTCATCCGCGACCACAACGGCACGATCCCCATGGGCATCCTGCGCACGGTGGTGCCGGCGGCGCCCGACGCCTGGATCCTGGCGCTGCAGCGCTACGGCACCATGAGCTTCGGCGAGGTCGCGGCGTCGGCCATCCGCTATGCGCGTGACGGCTTCGCGGTACACGCCGTCATGGCGACGTTCCTGCAGGACAAGGTCGAGGACTATCGGCGCTGGCCGCAGAACACCGCGATCTGGCATCGCAACGGCGCGCCGCTGCGCGAAGGCGACCGGCTGGTGCAGGCCGATCTCGCGCGCACCATCGAGTTCATGGCCGACCAGGAGAAGGCGGCTTCGGGCCGGGGCCGCGATGCCGGCCTGGCGGCGGCGCGCGACGCCTTCTATCGCGGCGACATCGCCCGGACCATCGCGGCATATCACCGCGACAACGGCGGCTTGCTGACGATGGAGGATCTTGCCGGATACCGCTCCGAGGTCGAGCCGCCGCTGCGCACCACCTTCAAGGGCACCGACGTGATGAGCTGCGGTCCGTGGTGCCAGGGGCCGGTGCTGCTGCAGATGCTTTCGCTGCTGAACGAGATCGACCTCAAGGCGCTGGGCCACAATTCGAAGGCGTACGTTCATCTCGTGGCCGAGGTCATGAACCTCTGCTTTGCCGACCGCGAGCGCTACTATGGCGATCCGCGCTTCGTCGATGTTCCGATGCAGACGTTGCTGTCGCCTGCCTATGCGCAAGAGCGGCTGACGGCGATCCGCAACGATCGCGCCTTCGGCGAAATGCCGCCGGCCGGCGTTGTCGCCGGCCATGCCGTGGGCCGCAGCCGCAAGCCCTCGGTTGCCGTCGGCGAGCCAGGGCTGCCGGGCGACACCTCCTATGTCTGCGTCGTCGATGCGCAGGGCAACGCCTTCTCGGCGACGCCCAGCGACGTCTCCTGGGAAGGGCCGGTCATTCCCGGACTGGGGCTCTGCCCGTCGTCGCGCGGTTCGCAGTCGTGGGGCGATCCCTCGCATACCTCGGTCGCCGCGCCGGGCAAGCGGCCGCGGCTCACGCCCAATCCGGCGATGGCGATGCGCAAGGGCGAATTCCTCATGCCGTTCGGCTCGCCGGGCGGCGACCTGCAGCCGCAGGGCATGCTGCAGGTGCTGATCAATCATCTGGTGTTCGGCATGGATATCCAGCAGGCGGTCGAGGCGCCGCGCTTCGTCACGCGCAATTTCCCCGACAGCTTCGAGCCGCATGCGTACTATCCCGGCCGCCTCGATCTCGAGCAGGCGATTGGCCAACCGGCCGGCGACGCCCTGGCGGCCATCGGCCACAAGGTGAACTGGCTGCCCGATCTGTCGCTGAAGACCGCCGGCGTTTGCGCCATCTCCGCCGACCTCAAGGGCGGCACGCTCCACGGCGCCGCCGATCCGCGCCGCACCGGCCGGGCGATGGGGTGGTAGGGATTGTTTATGCCAAGTGCCGAACCCTTGACGGTGGCGAGGACCATCTGGCGGCGCCCAATGGTACGGGATACTCAACTCTGCTTCGACACCTTAGTAATCGAGCTACGATGCGCAATGTCGCCGGTCACTCTGCATGGTCATCGCTGCAGGCGATCGCGCCAGTAGTCAGGACGCCGATGCAAGTGCGCGACCTCCAGCACCAGAATGTCGCTATTGTCGATGGTATAGATCAGTCCGTACGGAAAGCGGCTGAGGCGGCAGCGGCGAACACCTGCGCCCAGCAAATGCCACGCCTCAGGAAAACGCGCGATGCGGTCCACAGTGGACAGCACTTCGATCAACGACGCATCGCCCAAACCGGGTGCCTGTGCTTCGTACCAGTGGACGGCCTGGTCGAGTTCGATTTCGGCAATCTCCAGGAACCGGACTGTCACGGTCGGTATTTGGCGACAACGTCGCTCAGGTCCTTGGCGGCAAGCTCACCTCGCCGGTAGGCGGCCAAACGTTCAGTCGCCTCCCGCGCCCACAGTTGATCGATATCGGGATCGGCACTGTCCAGACTGTCGAGCACGTCCTCAACCAGAGCGATGCGGTCCTCTGGCGGCAGCGCCCGTGCCCGCTCGATCAGAGTCTTGGTCTCGTTGCTCATCTCGGTTCCCTGGTGTTCAGGCTCTCAAAATAGCGTTGCGCCAGCTACGGCTCAAGGCGCGAGTGCCTGCAACACTCAGGGCGGGTAGTCTGGTTCTTGCCGCCCAAGCGAGCTCGTCGGCTTCACTGCGCGGGGACACCAAACAGCGGTACGAACCTCTCTGCATACTGGTCCAAGGACCACGTCCTTGCGGAAATCCGCCCCTGTGCTGGATCCCGTGTCGGATTGAGCCAGTCTCGTTCGTCCTTGAGGTGCGAATCGGCAATTCATGGAGAAAAGCATGCCCCATACCGTACGCCTGCATCGTGTCCTGGCAACCCGCCCGGAGAAGGTCTATCGCGCGTTCCTCGAGGCGGACGCTGTCGCGAAATGGCTGCCGCCCAACGGCTTTACCTGCACGGTGCACCATCTGGAGCCGAAGGTCGGCGGCACCCACAGGATGTCCTTCCGCAACTTCACGACGGGCGACAGCCACTCGTTTGGCGGCACATATGTCGAGCTCGTGCCGAATGAGCGGCTGCGCTACACCGACAAGTTCGACGATGCCAACCTGCCCGGCGAGATGCAGGTGACCGTGACCTTGAAGAAGGTGTCGGTCGGCACCGAGCTGGAGGTCGTGCAAGCCGGCGTGCCGGACCTCATTCCGGCCGAAGCCTGCTATCTCGGCTGGCAGGAATCGTTGCGCAACCTTGCAAAGCTCGTCGAACCCGAGATCTATCAATAGGGCAGCGGGATCGGGCCAAGCCAGACGGCATCGGCGAGCGGCATTGCGGACATGTCGACCCGTAGACCTGGAGACGCGGCGGACGCCTGCTAGGATGCGCCGCGTCACGAGGGAGATATCCAGGCCATGGTCAAGACGGTCCTGTATGCGGAGAAGCTGTACGACAACGACAAGGTGGAGCGCGACGTGTTCGGGCCCGACGTGCGCGTGGTGTGGCGCAATGTCGGCAACCTGTCGCAGCTCGAGGCGCGCGACTGCGCCGAGATCGACGGCCTGATGGTGATGCGGCACGCGGTGACCGCCGAGCACTTCGCCATGTTTCCCAGGCTCGCCTGCGTCGTGCGCATGGGCGTCGGCTACGACAAGATCGATCGGAAGGCGGCCGAGGCGCGCAAGGTGATGGTGTGCAACGTGCCGGACTACGGCACGACGGAAGTGGCCGACCACGCGCTGGCGCTGGCCCTGTCGCTGCGTCGCGGCATCGCGCTGCACCTTGAAGCGCAGCGCCGGCCGCAGCCCGCGCCATGGACCTACACGCGTGATTCGCTGCTGCGGCGCAACGGCGTGCAGACCTTCGGCATCGTCGGGCTGGGACGCATCGGCACGGCGGCGGCGTTGCGCGCAAAGGCCTTCCAGTTCCGCGTCATCGCCTATGACCCGTACATGCCGAACGGCACCGAACTCGGTGTCGGCGTCGAGCGCGTCCGCTCGCTCGAAGCGCTGATGGAGCAGACCGACACGCTGTCGATCCACGCGCCGCTGACGCCGGAGACACGCGGCATGGTCTCGCGCGCCATGCTGGAGCGCATGCCGAAGGGCGGGGTGGTGGTCAACACGGCGCGCGGCCCGATCGCCGATGTCGAGGCGCTGGCCGAGCTGCTGAAGCGCGGCCATCTCGCCGGCGTCGGGCTCGACGTCCTGCCTGTGGAACCACCGGTCGAACCCATCCCTGAGCTCCTGCGCGCCTACCGCGCGCGCGAGCCGTGGTGCGAGGGGCGACTGATCATCACGCCGCACTCGGCGTTCTTCACGCCCGAGGCGTGGGACGACACGCGGCTCAAGGCGGCGGAAACCATGCGCGCCGCGCTGGTCGGGCCACGGCCGCAGAACGTCATCACGCCGGAGATGTTCTGAGGGGCTGCCTGAACGGACGGAAGACGCTTCATGCTGAGCCTGTCAAAGCATGAAGCGACGCACCAATGCCGGTACGAGGTCTTCATGGTTCGACAAGCTCACCATGAAGACTTGCGCGGGCGATCCACCGGTCAAGTCCGCTGATACCAATCTCGTTGTGTTGTTTCAAACCGGCCTGCGCTGAGCCCCCGGCCCTCAGCTCTTTTTCTGCACCTGGATGATCGCCCGGCGATGGGTGCCGTCGCCGACCTTCTTGTCCTCGTCGTGCGCCTCGATCTTGAAGCGAAGCTTGCGGCCGTCG
>DATFGV010000370.1:0-2845 GCA_035249115.1 Vineibacter sp. | reverse complement strand
GGCTTTTGTGGCCATTGTCGGCATTCACTGAGTTGACAATCGCGCCTCTGGAGTCCGCCGTCATGGCCCTCGCCGCCGCCGTCCATCCGCCGCACATCGACGAGACCATCGCCGAGCTGAGGGCGCTGTTCGGCGACCGTCTCAGCACCGCCGCCGCCGTACGCGAGCAACACGGACAGGACGTCAGCTACCACGAGGCGCACCTGCCGGACGCGGTCGTGTTCGCCGAGTCGACCGAGGAGGTGCAGCGGATCGTGCGGATCTGCGCCCGCCACAAGACACCGATCATCGCCTTCGGCACCGGCACATCGCTGGAGGGCCACATTTCGGCGCCGCAAGGCGGCATCTCGGTCGACGTCAGCCGCATGAACCAGGTGCTGCAGGTCAACGAGGCCGACCTCGACGTCGTGGTGCAGCCGGGCGTCACCCGCAAGCAGCTCAACGAGTACATCCGGGCCACCGGCCTGTTCTTCCCGATCGATCCCGGCGCCGACGCCTCGATCGGCGGCATGACCAGCACCCGCGCCTCGGGCACCAACGCGGTGCGCTACGGCACCATGCGCGAGAACGTGCTGGCGCTGCAGGTGGTGACGGCCGATGGGCAGGTGATGCGACTGGGCCGTCGGGCCCGCAAGTCGTCGGCCGGCTATGATCTGGTGAAGTTGTTCATCGGTTCGGAAGGCACCCTGGGCATCATCACCGAGGTGACTCTGCGGCTCTACGGCATTCCCGAGGTGATGGCGGCCGCGACCTGCGCCTTCGAAACGCTGGAGGGCGCGGTCAACACCGTGATCCAGACCATCCAGTCGGGCGTGCCGATCGCGCGCATTGAGCTGCTCGACGACATCCAGGTCGATTCGGTCAACCGCTACTCCAAGCTCGACCTGCCGGTTAAGAACACGCTGTTCCTCGAGTTCCACGGCACCCAGGCCGGCGTCAAGGAACAGGCCGAGATGGTGCAGGCGATCGCCAGCGACAACGGCGGTGGCAGCTTCGCCTTCACCAGCCAGGCCGAGGAACGCAGCAAGATGTGGCAGGCGCGCCACGACGCCGCCTGGGCCAACAAGGCGCTGAAGGCCGGCTGGGGCATGTGGGCGACCGACGTCTGCGTGCCGATCTCTCGCCTGGCCGAGTGCATTCTCGCCACCAAGCAGGATATCGTGGCGCAGAACCTGGTGGCGCCGATCGTCGGCCACGTCGGCGATGGCAATTTTCATCTCACCATCATGATCGACCCCGACGATCCGGGCTGCCTAAAGCGGGCCGACGACCTCAACGACCGCATGGTGGCGCGCGCGCTCGACATGGGCGGCACCTGCACCGGCGAGCACGGCGTCGGCATGGGCAAGATCAAGTACCTCTACGCCGAGCACGGCGAGGCGATCAGCCTGATGCGCGCCGTCAAGCGCGCCATCGACCCCGACAACATCATGAATCCCGGCAAGATCTTCGGGCCGCTGAACTGAGAGCCCGACCGCGCCGGCAAGGCCAGAGATGTCCTTGCCAGCAATGGCCACAAGGGCACGCTGATCGCGCCGGGCGTGGTGCCAGAGGTTGAATCGGCGCGCCAGACTCCCAACATCGCATCAGTAACCGACAGCGAGATGCCAATGGCCCGTGATCCTGTCCGCGATTGGATGTGGTCCGAGGCGATCCAGATGCTGGACCGCGCGGACAGGCTGCATCGCGAGTTCTTCAAGCCGGTGGCACCGGCGCTCGCCTGGGAGCCGCCGGTCGACATCCTGGAGACGGACGACCAGGTACTGGTCCTCGTGGCCTTGCCCGGAGTCGATCCGGACCAGACCGAGGCTGCGATCGAAGGTGGATGGCTGGTGATCGGCGGAACCCGGGTCCTGCCCCCCGCGTTGCGAACCGCGACCATTCACCGGCTGGAGCTGCCGCAGGGACGCTTCCATCGCCGCGTGCCCCTGCCCCCGGGGCGCTACAGCGCGGTCGATCACGCAGCCGTCGACGGTTGCCTGGTGATCACGTTGCAGAAAGCAGGATAGGGCCGTGGCCGAAACCGAACTTCTATCCCCGACGGAAGAGACGCCGGCCCGCGGCGCGCCGTCACTGCCGCCGCTGCCGCCCGACGCGCTGATCATCGTGCCGGTGCGCGACGTCGTCCTGTTCCCCGGCCTGGTGCTGCCGATCACGCTGGGCCGTGCCAAGTCCATTGCCGCGGCGCAGCAGGCGGTACGGGACCAGCGGCCGGTCGGCATCCTGCTGCAGCGCGATGCCGAACAGGCCGAGCCGGTGCCCATCGACATGCATCGCATGGGCGCCGTCGCCAGCGTCTTGCGCTACATCACGACGCCGGACGGCACGCATCACGTGGTCTGCCAGGGCGAGCAGCGTTTCCGGATTCTCGAGTTCCTCGAGGGCTGGCCGTTTTTCGTTGCCCGCGTGCAGCGCCTGCCCGAGCCCGAGACGCGGACTCCGGAGGTCGAAGCCCGCTTCGTGCATCTCAAGGCACAGGCCGTCGAAGCGATCGAGCTGCTGCCGCAGGCGCCACCCGAAATGATGGCCGCCGTGCAGGCCATCGATGCGCCGCCAGCGCTGGCCGATTTCGCGGTCGCCTACCTCGACGTCAAGCCGGTGGAGAAGCAGGAGATCCTCGAGACGCTCGATATCGGCGCGCGCATGGACAAGGTCTCGCGGCTGCTGGCGCATCGCATCGAGGTGCTGCGGCTGTCGCAGGAGATCGGACGCCAGACCAAGGTGGCGCTGGACGAACGCCAGAAAGAGGTCCTGCTGCGCGAGCAGATGGCCGCCATCCAGCGCCAGCTCGGCGAGGGCGAGGAAGGCAAGGCCGCGGAAATGGCCGAGCTCGACCAGGCCATCG
>DATFGV010000369.1:0-9764 GCA_035249115.1 Vineibacter sp. | reverse complement strand
ACTTCATGGTGAGCTTGTCGAACCATGAAGCCTCGCACGGCCGTAGTGCGGGCCACTTCATGGTTCGACAGGCTCACCATGAAGCGGCCCTCGGTGATCGCAAGTGGTTGAAATGACTCAGTTCATTCTCGGCCAGCCTCTGAGGAGCCGGCGCAGCCGGTAGCCTGCCCTGAGCTTGCCGAAGGGTGTCGAAGGATGGGGTAAAGTCTCGTTTGATGATTCGAGCTCTCATCGCAACACTCGTACGGTTGTCCACCCTTCGAGACGGCCGCTACGCGGCCTCCTCAGGGTGAGGTCTGTGCCGGATGCGACAGCCCTGATGTCGAGGGAGGTCACGCGGCCGCGCGGGCGCGGGCGTCGACCGTCCGACAATGATCGAGGATGAGGCCAGTGAGCGTGGTCACCAGGCCGGGCGGCAGGTCGTGGCCCATGCCGGGCACGATCTCGAGTTTCGCGCCGGGAATGCACTGCGCGGTGTGCTTGCCGGCGGCTACCGGCACCAGCGGGTCGTCGGCGCCGTGGATCACCAGCGTCGGCACCTTGATCGTGCCCAGCCGCTCGACGCGCGAACCGTCAGCGAGAACCGCGAGCAACTGACGGCCAATGCCCTGCGGATAGTACGAGCGGCTGATCGCCGCTTCGAGGCGCGGCCGCAGCACCTCCTCGGGGACGGGATACCCGGGGCTGCCGATGACGCGATAGACGTTCATCACATGCGCGATGACCTGTTCGCGATCCGACGCGGCCGGTGGTTTCGAAAGAAGGGCGTTGCGCGCCTTGCGGGTCGCCTGCGGCAGGCGGCGGTGGCCGCTCGACGACATGATCGACACCAGGCTTCGCGCGCGGCGCGGATGCGCGGCGGCGATGATCTGGGCGATCATGCCGCCCATCGACGCGCCGACAACATGCGCGGCGTCGAGGCCCAGCGTATCCATCAGGCCGAGCGCGTCGGCCGCCATGTCGTCGAGCGAATAAGGCCCGCGCACCTTCAGGCCGAGCATCGCCTTGAAGAAGGCCCATCGCATATTCACGGCAGGCGCATGCTCGAACTTCGAGGACAGGCCGACATCGCGGTTGTCGAAGCGCACGACGCGGTAGCCGCCGGCGGCGAGCGCGTCGCAGAACGGGTCGGACCAGGCGGTCATCTGCGTGCCAAGGCCCATGATCAGCAGGATCGCGGGCGCGCCGGCCGGCCCACGCATATCGTAGGTGATCTTGATTCCGTTGGCGTCGGCAATCGGCATGTCCACCTCATTTGGCCGGGGCCGCGGAGACATGGCGAGGTTTGTGCTGGAAGGCAAGGGTGCCCAAACGTGGCGCTCGCGACCGGTATCGCAGTGCGACAGAGAGCGGTGCAGGTTCAGCGCCGCAGACGACGCAGTTCCGCTTCCGGGCGGCCATATGATTGGCCGACGATCGCTTTCACGTCTTGGCGAAGCACCGCGTACGTTGCCGAGCTGTTGGCACGAGCGCTTTACATTGACCGCCGGCCAACCCAACAACCAAGGTAACGGAACGTGGCAAGCCGTGTTCCTGGCCGCCGAAATGAAACAACTTTGCTACAGCGAGGCGGTCCTGAAGACGTCCGGTCGCTGCAGTCCCGAGGATGCACCGGGCCGTGCGGGCTTACCGCATGAATATCGCCAAGAGGATGATGATCGGGATCGGGACACCCAGCAGCCAGAGGAGAATGGATCGGCCCATAGTGAGGTCCTCTCTGGATTCGCGTTAATATTTGATTTTGTAGTGGCGGTCGCGGAGCTCGCCACCCTCCGTCGCCGCCCAGGCCGCGGCGAAGGCACCGAATAGCAGGGCTCCCGTCAGCCACAACGCAAAGTGCGCCGCGGCCCGGCGGGCCTCGTTAAGCGCTTCCTTCATCTGATTGACGACTTCGTTGACGCGGGCCTCCGCGGCAGAAGGCTGCAAGCCCGTTCGGGAGGTGATCATGCGGGCGAGATAGGTGCGATCAACTGCGGCGAGATCGGCGCGCGGGCGGGTTGCGGTAGCCAGGACGCGCGCGACCTCCGCGCGGTCGGCCGCGAGATCACGTGCCTGCGGGCGGGTGGCCGGATCCGTCGGCGCAGTGTAATCCGGTCGCAGCAGCCGATCGACGTAGGCGTCGACCGCGCTTGACGTTCCGCCATCCTTGGCCGCGACCGTCGCTACCGGAGCGAGCCCGGCGGCACTACCGCCAATAATGCTGGCCGCCGCTCCGCCCATCACGGACGCGCTGACCACCGTGGCAAAGGCCCAGGCGAGCAAGCCGTGGGCCGTGTCGCGAAAGTAGACCTCATCCGTGTGGACGCCGACCCAGTGGCTGCGCAGCCGTCCGGCGACATATCCGCCGACGGCTGACGACATGACTGCGACCACGACGGCGAATATCCCTGCGGCGGTCGCAACGCGAACAGCCGTAATGTTCCACTCCGACCACGGGGAGACCACGGACAGACCCAGGCCGGTTCCGAGGCTCAACAGAACGAGAGTGAGGGCCGCTGCGGCAACGCCGCCGGCGAGGATGGCCGGCCAAGAAACGGCGGAAACGAGACTTTCATCCATCCGTGTCGCTTCGCCCATTGACCACGCTCCATTCATGTTTGCAGAACAGGTCGAGGGTCGGAGGGGCCAGGTTGCGTGCCCTCACGCCGCCCGCCGGCCCCCGTCGCCTTGCAATATCCTCTTACGGCTGGCGAGCTGCTGACCCAGCTCGGCAAGATCGAGGGAGGATTTCCGCACCTTGGGGAACAGAGCTGTATGCTCCTCTTTGACATGGTGCTTGACGTATTCCTCCAACACCGTGACCTGGGCGTCGTACTGCTCGCCAGGCTCGCTCAACCCTATCTTGGCAATCAGCTCCTTGAGCGTTTGGTGCTCGACCTTGGCTTCCGCCAGTACGTCCTCTACGTCGACGACCTGTGCTTGGCACGCCGGATAGAAAATCTCTTCCTCGATGGTCGCGTGCACGATAAGCGCCTGGCAGATCTGGTCGACGATGGCTTGCTTGCGGCCTCGAGCAGTCTTGGCCTGTTTGAACAGCGCCGCCACCTCCTCGTGGTCAGTGCGCAACAGCTTCAATGCATCGAGACGGGCAGCACGTGCCATGAGTTGAGCTCCTCCATGAGTTGATTGACGAACGTCACCCCTTTCTGAAAGTTCCCGGGCGGGCAAGATCGCGCGATGCAGGTTTAGTCAGCGTGCCTATCGTCGGCCTCTGGCGCGCCTATGCCGCCGTTTCAGCCTCTTGCCTTTCGCAGCCGCCTTGGACCTCGCCGGCTTCGAGGAACGGCGGGCGCCGACTGCGTTGGTGGATCAATCGGCGCCCGCGATGTTCGATGGTCAGGGGGCACCCGGCCTAAAGCCGTCGTGCGCCCGGCGACCTTCAGTTTCACAGTGAGGGATAGTTGCGCCTGATTCGCTCGATTTCCGTCTCGGACGGCCGATAAGGCGGCGCCGCCGGATCGAACTCCTTCCAGCCTTGGCGCTTGTAGTCCGATCCGCGCACTACCGGGTCGATCGGCTCGTGGCGGTCCAGCAGCGTGTCGATGCGCGCGGCCATGTCGTCGGGGGCACGGACCGTGACCAGGGTGCCGCCGCGTCGAACCGCCTCGGAATAGACATGCGCCGTATCGTTCGACACGCCGGCACCCACCAGGGCACCGACGATGCCACCAGCGGCTGCGCCGGCCACGGCGCCGACAGCTGTTGCCGCAAACCAGCCCGCTGCCACCACCGGTCCCAGTCCGGGAATCGCCAGCAGGCCGAGGCCAGCAAGCAGTCCGGCGGTACCGCCAAGCGCGGCGCCGATGCCAGCGCCTGCGCCCGCGGCAGGCACCTCATCGACGTCGGCGTATTCGCGGCTGACGTACTTGTTGGCCAGAATGCTGATATCAGAGGAAGGAATCCCTGCAGCTTCAAGGTCGGCTACGGCGCTGCGCGCTTGGGCATAGCTGTCGTACACCCGGCTCAAGGTTTTCATGATGTGGGTCCTTTCGGTATTGAGTGGTCGCTACGGCGTCTGGGCAACGACATTGCCCTTGTAGTCGACCGCGACGCTGGTGCTCTTGCCGTCGAGCGTAGCGGTGCCACGCCAGATGCCGTCTTCGTCCTTCTTCAGCTCGGAGACGCTGGCGAATCCCGCCGCCACGGCCCGGTCCTTGGCCTGACCCTCAGTGAAGCTGTTGGCGCCCTTGAGCGGCGCTTGGGGGTCGACCGCCGTGGTCTTGAAGTCGTCCGCGAGGCACGCCTGCTTGAACGTGGCGGCCGTGATGCGCCCGTCGGCCGGGATCGTACGGTTGTGAACCCTCAAGGCCGCGAGATAACGCGCGGCCTCCGCGTCGTTCAGCGTGCCGTCGCTGTTGGCATCCGCCTTCCGCCACAGCGCGTCGCATTCCGCTTCGGTCATCGCTGCCGCAGGCATCGCAATGCCGGCCGCAATAGCCGCGACCACCGCTAAACGCTTCATGTTGTTCTCCTGGAATTGGTACTGCCCCTCGGGCAGCGTACCCATCCCAACGCCAACGTGGCCGATGAGTTCCGTGGCCTATGAAGTACTGGTCCGGGTAGATGCCGGGCCGCGCCTGTCAGCCGAGAATCCGGAGGTAAGTGAAGCGTGCCTACATGGGAAAAATGGCAGGGCGCTGCGGTCAACATGCCGTCGCGTTCGCCGACAGCCTGGCCGCGATGGGATCGCGGCGATGAGCAGATTCAGCTCCGCAGACGACGCAGCTCCGCTTCCGGGCGGCCATACGATCGGCCGGCGATGGCTTTGATGCCCTTGCGATCAAGCAGCGTGATGCTGCCGCGTCCCACCTTGATCAGGCCCTGCCTCTCGAGCGAACTCAGAGTGACCGTGACGACGGGGCGACCGACGCCAAGCATCACGCTCAGAAATTCGTGGGTCAGCGGCAACTCGTTGCCGTCAATTCTGTCATGGGCCATCAAGAGCCATCGGGCCAGGCGGGCGTCGAGTCTGAAGCGGCCGTTGACCAGCGCCGTGTGGGCTGTCTGGATCATGAAGGCCTGAACTTGTCTTAAAAGGGCGGCGTGCAGGCTCCGGCTCTGCTGTAGTGCCCGACGCAGTGTCGGCACCCGAATGCGCTGGGCAGCGCCGGCGATCTGTACATATGTGGCCAACGGCGAGGAGACGGCGCCCAGCAGGACGGAAGCGCCCGTCATTCCCTCGCGCCCGATGATGCCGACTTCAATGTCCCGGCCCGAGTCGCCGGCCACGACCGAGACGATGCCCCGTTCAACAAAGTAGACGGTGGAAATCGCCTTGCCGGGCGATTCGAGAACCTGGCGGAGTGCGAGGTCGGCAGGCACCAGATGCGGCGCCAGCAGGGCGCGGTCGTGTGCCGAAAGCCCCGCCAACAACCTGTTTCTATGGATCGAGTTTCCCAGAGCCATGATCCGGCCCTTTCAAAACGAAGGGCAAGAGCATGCGTCTCTCAGCCGTCTGCGCCCGGAGAGTTTGCAGACGATGACGGCAGCATAGAGCAAGAAGGGTGCTTAGTCCGATCAATCCACGCCGTTCACGATCACCTGCAGAAGCGACGAATGCACCTTCAAGTTCCCATTGTATTCGATCAAACCCAGCTTGCGGAACTTGTTCATGAACTGATTGATGCGTGAGCGGGTTGTTCCCACGCGTGCGGCGAGGAGGTCCTGGCTGACCTTGGGGATCACGGTCTCCAGCTTGCCCTCCTTGCCGACATTGGCCAGCAGCAGAAGCAAACGCGCCAACCGCTGTTCGCTGGAATTGAACAATTGATCGACGAGATCGGCCTCGACCCGAATCGACCGCGTCAGCATGAAGGCCGTGAACATCTCCGAGAGCGCCGGTTGCTCGTGGAGGGCGCGGATCATCGCCTGTTTATCGATCTTCAGGACCATGGATGGCATCAGGGCGCTGGCCGTCGAAGCGTAGACCGGCAGGCCCGCCAGGCACCGCTCACCGAAAAAGGCTCCCGGGTCAAGTTGGGCGATCACCGCCACCTTGCCATGACGAGAAACAACCGAAAGCTGGATCCTGCCCTTCTGCAGGTAATAGACCGCGTCCGCCGGTTCGCCCTGCCGAAAGATGACGGCCTTGGCCTTGCGATTCACGACTAGGCGACCGGCGCCAACGGTGTTCAGGAACGACTGCGGATCACTGCCGGATGATATCGACTTCCCGGCGTTCGTCGTACCCGCCGCCTTGCTGGACGGCGCTGGCCGAGTGGATGATCGGGATTTCTTGCGGGGCATGGGCTGCCATCCACCTAACGTTTCATGCTGTCGCCCGTTCCCTGATCGGTCAAGCGCTTGTTCAAAAGTGAACATTCTCTGACAACATAAACTGTTCAATCTTGAACACTGGGCCGCGGCCATTTGTGGGTTGGATATGGGTGGAACGGCGCCACTCCGAGTAGGCGTCGTTGGCGCCTGGCTCGGCGCGAGGGCGTTCGGTCCGACGCCCGCAAGGGCAGCCATGTCTGACGGGGCGGCATCGCTGCGGATATGGCTGGAAAGGACGGTGATGACGAATTCCGCGATGGGTATGAGCGCTCCGCGATTGCGCATCGTCGGCGCCGAACATGGCCTCGACATGCCTGACCGTCTTCTCGACCGCCTCGACGAAGCAATCTACGTTTACAACGCAGCTGGCCGGGTTGTCCGCTTCAACCGGCGAGCGACCGAGCTCTGGGGTCGCAGGCCGAACCTCGACGATCCCGAGGAGCGCTTCTGCGGTGCCTACGGCCTCTATCGCCTCGACGGGATCTTGCTGCCGCATGCCGAATGTCCCATGGCCGACGTTCTGCGCTCAGGCGAACCCGTGGTCGATCAGCAGGTTGTCATCGAGCGGCCAGACGGTTCGCGCGTGGTGGCGCTCGTGAATATCGAGGCGATCAAGGATGGTTCCGGAAGAATCGTAGGTGCCGTGAACTGCTTTAGCGACATTACCGACCGCGGCCGCGAGGTGGCCTCGCTGTCACAGGACGACATGTCGATTCCGGGACTTGCAAAGCACGCACTCAATGAACACGCCGCGCAGCAACTCGCGGCGATCGTCACGTCGTCCCACGACGCCATCGTCAGCAAGGATACGAACGGCATCATTTTGAGCTGGAACGGGGGCGCCGAGCGACTATTCGGGTATTCGGCTGACGAAGTGATCGGCAAGCCCGTGACGATCCTCATCCCGGTGGATCGCCTTGCCGAGGAACAATCGATTCTCGAACGCTTGCGACGTGGCGAGCGGATTGACCACTTCGAAACCATCCGGCGCCGCCGGGACGGAAGTCTGGTCGAGATTTCGTTGACGGTTTCTCCTATCCGGGACGCATCTGGAAGAATCATTGGCGCATCGAAAGTCGCGCGCGACATTACCGAAGGCAAGCAGGCGCAGCAGCGGCAAGCGCTACTGCTGCGAGAGATCAATCACCGCGTCAAGAACGTGTTCGCCCTTGCGGGCAGCCTCGCGGCGCTGGCCGCACGTTCGGCGAAAACACCCGCCGATATGGCCGGAGCGCTTCGATCCCGTCTCATGGCATTGTCGCGGGCTCATGACCTCACACTGCCGGACCTGTCACGCGATTCGACGGCCGACAAGGCGACGACGCTGTGTGTCCTGGTCGAGGCAATCGCCTCGCCCTACACCCTTCCAGAAAGTAATGGGCATCGCATCAACGCAAGAGGGCCCCCGGTGGAGGTCCGCCGCAGCGCCGTGACCGCCTTCGCCCTGCTGCTGCACGAGTTCGCCACCAACGCAACGAAGTATGGCGCGCTGTCATCGCCGTGTGGTCGTGTTGAAGTGGAATGGTCCGTCAACGGCGGCGAGCTCAGTTTGACATGGCGGGAATTCGGCGGGCCGCCACTGAGCCAGCCGCTGGGTAGCGAGGGCTTTGGCAGCCGGCTGATAGACGCCACGGTTACCGGCCAGCTGGCAGGCAAGATCATGCGCGATTGGAAGCCAGCTGGATTGTGCGTCACGGTCAACATGCCGCTTGACGCACTTGCGTGAGAAAGCGCCGCCCGGGCGTCGCGGCGGAACCTGCGCGGCAGCCGCTGACGCTGTGAACAGCCGAAACCGCTTCACGCGGCCATAGAGCAGGTGCGGGCCGAAACCACACTGGCCCAACCAGTCGTCGCACCTCGATTGAGTGGCTGCAAGTTCCGCCGGTGGAGCGTTGCAGCACCCTGATTAAATTGGGAAGGGAAGGCAGAGCGTCGCGCGACATCGCGTCCCGCGCCGTCCGGCGGCCTGTCGCCTAAGATCGGACTGCGGTAACTTCCGTGGCGATGATGCGCCGGGGTCGGCCGGCGCGGCGGGAGAGGCGGCATGCCCGAGCTCTTCGATGCGTTGATTCTGGCGCGCCTGCAGTTCGCCTTCGTCATCGCCTTCCACATCGTCTTCCCGGCCTTCTCGATCGGGCTGGCGAGTTATCTGGCGGTGCTCGAAGGGCTGTGGCTGTGGACCGGCCGCGGCGTCTACCTGCACGTCTTCCGCTACTGGCTGAAGATCTTCGCGCTGACCTTCGGCATGGGCGTCGTGTCCGGCGTGGTGATGAGCTACCAGATCGGCACCAACTGGGGCCCGTTCGCCGACCGCACCGGCCCGATCCTTGGGCCGCTGATGGGCTACGAGGTCCTGACCGCGTTCTTCCTCGAGGCCGGCTTCCTCGGCGTCATGCTGTTCGGTACCGACCGGGTCGGCCGCGGCCTGCATTTCTTTGCCACCCTGATGGTGGCGCTCGGCACCCTGACGTCGGCCTTCTGGATCCTGTCGGCCAACAGCTGGATGCAGACGCCTGCCGGCCACGCGATCGCGGCCAACGGCCAGTTCGTGCCTGTCGACTGGTGGGCGGTGATCTTCAACCCGTCGTTCCCCTATCGCCTGGTGCACATGGTGCTCGCCGCCTACCTGACCACCGCGCTGGTGGTCGGCGCGGTCGGCGCCTGGCACCTGCTGCGCGACCGCGACAACCCGGCGGCGCGGCTGATGTTCTCGATGGCGATGTGGATGGCGACCCTCGTCGCGCCGCTGCAGGTCGTGGCCGGCGACCTGCACGGCCTGAACACGCTCAAGCACCAGCCGGCCAAGATCGCGGCGATGGAAGGCCATTTCGAGACGCGGCGCGGCGCGCCGCTGATCCTGTTCGGCCTGCCCGACATGGCGGCCGAGACGACGCGCTTCGCCGTCGAGATCCCGCGGCTGGGCAGCTACGTGCTGACACATGACTGGGATGGCGAGGTGAAGGGCCTGAAGGAGTGGCCGCGCGCCGACCGGCCGAACGCGACGATCGTGTTCTGGTCGTTCCGCGTCATGGTCGGCATCGGTCTGCTGATGGCGCTGCTGGGCGTCTGGAGTCTGCTGCGGCGCTGGCGCGGCGCGCTCTACGCCGCGCCGTGGCTGCAGCGCTTCGCCGTCGCGATGGGACCGGCCGGCTTCGTGGCCGTGATCGCCGGCTGGATCACCACCGAGGTCGGGCGGCAGCCCTACACCGTGTACGGCTTGATGCGCACCTCCGAGTCGGTATCGCCGATCGCCGCGCCGGCGGTGGCGACGTCGCTGGCGGCGTTCGCCGTCGTTTATTTCGCGGTGTTCGGCGCCGGCGTCTTTTACCTGCTGCGCCTGATGGGCAAGGCGCCGGTGATGGGCGAACCACCACCCGAGACCGCGGTGCCGGACGCCGCGGCGGACGCGGCGCCTGCCCTGGCCGGCGGCGCCGCTGGCCGTCTGGCGGCGGATAGCGTGGCGCCATGACCTTCGACCTCGCCTTCAT
>DATFGV010000368.1:0-18845 GCA_035249115.1 Vineibacter sp. | reverse complement strand
AGCTCGTGCACGATGTCGACGAAATGCGGCTCGAAGGTCGTCTCGAGCGTGCGCGGTCGCGGGATGTCGATCCGCTTCGCCGTCACCATGCGGCCGGGCCGGCGGCTCATGACGTAGACGGTGTCGGCGAGGTACACCGCTTCGCGCAGGTCGTGCGTCACCAGCACGGCGGTGAAGCGGCGCTCCATCCAGAGCTGCTGCATGATGCCCCACAGCTCCTCGCGGGTGAACGCATCGAGCGCGCCGAACGGCTCGTCGAGCATCATGATCTCGGGCTCGTGGATCAGCGCCCGGCAGAGGTTCGAGCGCTGCTGCATGCCGCCCGAAAGCTGCCACGGGTATTTGTCGCCGAAGCCGCCCAGCCCGACCGATGCCAGCAGGCGGTCGGCCTTTGCAGCGTACTCGGCGCGCTTGCGGCGGAACTGCCGCTTGTGCGGCTCGACGATCTCCAGCGGCAGCAGGATGTTGTCGCGAGTGGTGCGCCAGGGCATCAGGGTGGCGTTCTGGAACGCCATGCCGACGCCCTTGATCGGCCGCACCACCTTCTCGCCGCGCACCCACACCTCGCCGGCGCTGGGCGGCAGCAGCCCGGTCACCAGCTTCATCAGGGTCGACTTGCCGCAGCCCGACGGGCCGACCACGGCGATGAATTCGCCTTTGGCGATGCTGAGCGTGGCGTCGGCCAGCGCCAGCGTCTCCTCGCTGCCCATACGGTAGGTCAGCGATACCTGGCGCAGGTCGACCAGGGCGTTGTTGGCCGATGCTACGGCGCTCATGCCTTGCAATGCCGCGGCGCGCGCCGGACGCGGCAGTTCACCGGCACTCCGGTCGGCGCCCGCGACTCACTTCGCCACCATCCGATCGGCCTTGGGCGGCAGGAACTTGTTGCTGAACACCTTGTCGGCGGCTGGTGCCGACGGCAGGCCAAATGCCTCGGCGACGTCGGCGATCGAGCGACTGAACCGCGCCGGATCGACGTCGCCCATGCCGTTGGCCTTGACGAACGGCGTCATGATGTTGGTGTCGAGCGACATCGCGAGCCGCCGTGTCTCCAGCGCCTCGTCGATCAAGGGATCACGCTTCTTGGCGGCGGCGATGCCGAGCTTGGGGTCGGCGATCACTTCCTTCCAGGCCTTGACCGTGGCCTTGAGGAAGCCGGTCACGGCGGCGGCATTGTTCACCATCTCGGGCGAGACGATGATGCCGTTGCCATACACATCCATGCCATGGTCGACATAACGCATCACCACCAGGTCGTCGAGCTTGACGCCGCGCGGCTCGAGGTCAAGCACCGACGAGAAGTAGTGGCCGGAGATGAAGTCGACCGTACCCTGCACCAGGCTTTGCTCGCGCAGCTGCGGCGTCAGGTTGACGTGGTCGATCTTGCCGATGCCGTTCTTCTTGGCGAACGCCGGGAACAGGCGGAACGAGGCATCGAACACCGGCGCGCCGAGCTTCTTGCCCGTCAGGTCTTTCGGCCCCTTGATGCCGCTCTTCTTCAAGGCGTAGACGCCGAACGGCGGAAAATCGTAGCCCATGAAGACGCAGAGGATTTCCTTGCCGGGGTTCTTGGCGTTGTATTCGATGAGCGCATTCACGTCGGCGAAGCCGATCTGGTAGGCGCCGGTGGCGACGCGCTGCACGGCGCCAGCTGAGCCCTGGCCAGGGTCCATCGTCACGTCCAGACCTTCGGCCTTGTAGTAGCCCTTTTCGAGCGCCACCAGGAACGGCGAGGTCGGGCCCTGGAACACCCAGTCGAGGGTGAACTTGATGGCGGTCTGCGCCTGCGCCGGCAGTGCCAGGCTGGCAGCCAGCAGGCCGCCCAGGGCGGCGCGGCGCGTCGTCGAATGCAATCTCATTGCTGTGAGCCTCCCGCAAAAATCTGACTCCGGCGCTTCGATCTTGCTCGTTCTCGTGACGCGCCACCCCGGTCAACCTAGCTGCCTGCCGGGCACCATGCAAACGCGCTACCAAACGCCGTCGGCGGCTGTCCACAAGCATGCAGTCGCCCAGTGCGCGGGCGAGGATGACCACGACCGGCCGACCCGTTATGTGTCGGCACAGCGCCGGACTGGCCGGCCAACGCCCGGCGACACACCCATGAACACCACAGCCGACCGCCTCAACGCCCTGGATCACGCGGCTTTTCTTGCGCTGGCCGGACCCGTGTTCGAGCACTCGCCGTGGGTGGCGGCACGCGCCTGGGCGGCGCGCCCGTTCGACGGGATCGACGGACTGCATCGAGCCATGATGCGGGTCGTCACTCTGGCGTCCGAAGACGAGCAACTGGCGTTGCTGCGCGCCCACCCCGATCTGGCCGGCAAGGCCGCCCGCGCCGGCAACATGACGTCAGATTCGGTCCGCGAGCAGGCCGGCGTTGGGCTCGACCGCATGAGCGATGCGGAGTACGCCCGCTTCGACCGCCTCAACAACGCCTATCGCACGAAATTCGGCTTTCCCTTCATCGTCGCCGTCAAGCGGCACACCCGTGACTCCATCCTTGCTGCCTACGAGACGCGGCTGGAAAACGACCGCGCGAGCGAGATGGCGACGGCCTTGGCCGAGGTCGGGCTGATCACGCGCTTTCGCCTGGACACGCTGCTCGCGCAATAGCGATGGCGTTTCTATCGTCCGGAGCGAAGAGCGCTCAGGACGGCACAGAGGCTGGCTGGGCATCACCGGCAACCGGATCGTCGAGGAACTGCCTGACCTCGGTTCCGGGCAGCAGGCCGGCCTGTTGCGTCGCGACCAGCCGGGCGAAGGCGCCGCGCCGGGCCAACAGCTCGTCATAGCGGCCGGTCTCGACAGCCTGGCCTTGGTCGAAGACAACGACTAGGTCGGCGTCGCGGATGGTCGACAGGCGATGCGCGATGATGAAGGTCGTGCGCCCCCGCATCAGCGACTTGAGCGCCCGCTGGATCTTGGCCTCGGTGACGGCGTCAAGCGCGCTGGTGGCTTCGTCGAGGATGAGGATCGGCGGGTTCTTGAGCAGCGCCCGCGCGATGCTCAGCCGCTGCCGTTCGCCGCCGGAGAGGGTGGCGCCGCGCTCGCCGACCTGGGTCTTGTAGCCGTCGCTCAGGCGCTCGATGAACTCGTGCGCCTCGGCCATGCGCGCCGCTTCGGCCAGCTCGGCGTCGGTCGCGTCCTGCTTGCCGACCCGCAAATTGTCGGCGATCGAGCGATAGAACATGGTGTTGTCCTGGAACACCACGCCGATGTTGCGACGCAGCGAGTCCAGGGTGACGTCGCGGATGTCGGTGCCGTCGATGCGGATGGCACCCGTTTGCGGATCCCACATGCGGTGCAACAGCGCCATCGACGTGCTCTTGCCGGCGCCGGTCGGACCGACCAAGGCCACCGTCGTTCCCGGCCTCGCGTGCAGGGTGAACTCGCGCAGCGCCGCACGCTTGCCGTCGTAGGAGAAGCTGACGTTGTCGAACTCGACGGCACCATCGACCTTGCCGAGGTCGCTGGCGCCAAGCTTCTCGCGGATCGTCGAATCGGTCTCCAGCACATTGAAGAAATCCGCCAGGGTCGGGGTCTGTGACGCCATGCGGGCAACGAAGTTGGACGCGTAGTCCATGCGGCCGATCAACATGGTGGCCAGCCCCATGAAGCTGACGATCTCGCCGACCGTCGCCTGGCCATTGAGATGCAGCCAGGTGCCCAGCACGAAGATGCCGAGGATGGTGATGGTCGCGGCGGCGCGCGTCAGTACGGTCAGCAACGCCCACCAGTTCAGCACCGGGTACTGCACCTCCAGAAGACTGCGGATGGTTTGATGCAGCATGCGCGACTCGTGCGACAGCCGCACGAAGCTCTGGATCAGGTGCACGTTGCCCAGCGCGTCGCCGGCCTGACCGGCGAGCTGCGAATGATACTCCTCGGCCTGGCTCTGCAGCCGGTCGGCGCGCGACACGATCCACATGTTGGCGGCGGCGAAGAACATCACGAGCACGACCAGCAGCAGCCCCAGCCGCCAGTTCATGAACAGCGTCAGGGGCAACATCACCAGGAACGCCACAGCGGTCGCAAGATGGTCGCGAAAGAAGTTCAGCCACAGCCCGAACAGGCTGTCGATGCCCTGCAACATGATCTTCAGCAGGCGGCCGGAATGCTGCGCGTTGTGAAAGGCGAAGGGCAGCGACAGGACATGTTCGAAGTAACGCGCCATTGCCGCCAGCCGGTTGCGGTGCGCCATGCGGTCGGCGTAGAGCGACACGACGATGTTGGCCAATATGCCGCCAATGCCGACCGCGACCCAGATCGCCAGAATGCGCAGCGCGTCGTTCCAGACATCCTCGGCCGGGCGACCGGCGGCGCGGGTCAGGACGTCGACCACCCAACCGAACAGGACCGGTTCGAAGAACTGCAGGCCGGCGACCGCGAGATTGGCCAGCGCCAGCATGATCGCCAAGCCGCGCTCCGGGCGAAGCAACCGAAGTACGCGGCCGTAAACCGCAAAATGGCCCATCTGCTCTCCCGCAGCAGCTACTGGCTGGTTTCAGCGCTTGACCGTGGCACCTGATCCGCCGGCGCCACCTGCCGTCGGCCTCGTATTAACCTTCCTTGGCAAGAAAACGTTCCGCCAGCCGGGCGAAGAAACTGACGCCGAATGGAATAGCCATGTCATTGAAATCATAACGCGGATTGTGCAGCAGGCAGCCGCCTTCGCCCGGTCCGTTGCCCAACCAGACCATGGCGCCGGGCCGGGCATTCAGCATGTAGGAGAAATCCTCCGCTCCCATCTCCGACCGCACGTTGCGCAACACGTTCGGATCGCCGCACACCTCGGCGGCGACGTCGGCGGCGAACGCCGCCTGGTCGGCGTCGTTGATGGTCGGCGGATAGCCGCGGCGATAGCCGACCTCGACCTTGACGCCATGCATCGCCGCCGCGCCGGCGCAGATTTCGCGGATCCGCCGCTCGACCAGGTCGCGGTTGGCCGGCGTCGTCGTGCGCACCGTGCCGCCCAGCGCCGTCTCCGGCGGGATGACGTTGTAGGCCGAACCGCCCTTGATGAAGCCGACGGTCAGGACCGCCGCGTCGCCGGGATCGACGTTGCGGCTGACGATGCCCTGCAGCGCCAGCACGATCTGCGAGGCGATGACGATCGGATCGACGCTGAGATGCGGATAGGCGGCGTGCCCGCCGCGCGCGTCGATCCGGATGTCGAAGCGGTCGGCGGCGGCCAGCAGTGGGCCCGCCTTGGTGGCGATCCGACCGATCGCAACGCCGGGCTTGTTGTGGATGGCGAACACCGCGTCGCAGGGGAACTTCTCGAACAGCCCTTCCTCGACCATCACCCGGCCTCCGCCACCACCCTCCTCGGCCGGCTGGAAGATGAAGTGCACCGCGCCCTCGAAATTGCGTGTCTCCGACAAGTATTTGGCGGCGCCCAGCAGCATGGTGGTATGGCCGTCGTGGCCGCAGGCGTGCATGCGCCCCTCGTTGGTCGAGCGGTGCGCGAACTCGTTGGCCTCCTGCATCGGCAGCGCGTCCATGTCGGCGCGCAGGCCGATGGCGCGCGTCGAGTTGCCGCGCCGCAAGGTGCCGACCACGCCGGTCTTGGCCAGGCCGCGGTGCACCTCGCAACCCCATTCCGTCAGCTTGGACGCGACGATGTCGGAAGTACGGTGCTCCTCGAAGCACAGCTCCGGATGGGCGTGGATGTCGCGGCGAATCTGCGACAGCTCCTCTTGCAGTTCCAGGACGCGGCCGATCACGGGCATGAGAACGAGCCTCCTTTTCGCGGCCGGCCCCGGCGGTTCCCGGCACAGTCGCCTATCATAGGCGGGCAGAGGCGCGGCACGCGAGCCTCACGGTGGCATGGACGTCATTGGCGATGGCCGGCTCAGTAGCGGCCAACCGTGCCGCTCCGATTGTCGCCGCACAAGCTCGCCGTTGATCGCCGTCGACTTGGGCGGGAGAGTACGGCCAGGAGGAGCCGATGCCGACCCTGCCGCCGATCGAAGAGCTGGATGCCGCCGCCCGGATTGTCTACGCCGCGATGCCACCGACGCCGCAATACGCCTGGCCGTTGCTGGCGCGGCGCGCCGGCTGCGAGGTCTGGGTCAAGCACGAGAACCACACGCCGATCGGCGCCTTCAAGGTGCGCGGCGGCGTGGTCTACATGGAGCGCCTCAAGCGAGAGAGGCCGCAGGTCAAGGGCGTCGCCAGCGCCACGCGCGGCAATCACGGCCAGAGCATCGCCTTCGCGGCGTCGCGCGCCGGGGTTTCAGCGACCGTTGTCGTGCCGCACGGCAATTCGGTCGAAATGAACGCCGCCATGCGCGCCTTCGGCGCCGAGCTGCTGGAGCGCGGCCACGATTTCGACGCCGCCAAGGAGGCCGCCATCGCGATCGCGGCCGAGCGCGGCCTGGAAATGGTGCCGTCGTTCAACCTCGACCTGGTGCGCGGCGTCGCAAGCTACTCGCTGGAACTGCTGCGCGCCGCGCCCGACCTCGACACGGTCTACGTGCCGATCGGCCTTGGCTCGGGCATCTGCGGCATGATCGCGGCGCGCGACGCGCTGCGGCTCAAGACGAACGTCGTGGGTGTCGTGGCGACCGGTGCGCCGGCCTACGCCCTGTCGTTGGCCGCCGGCAAGGTCGTGACGACCAACGCCGCCGACACTTTTGCCGACGGAGTCGCGGTGCGCGGCCCCGACCAGCAGGCGCTGGACATCATCCGTGCCGGCGTCGCGCGCATCGTGCAGGTCAGCGAGGCGGAGATCGGCGCCGCCATGCGCGCCTACTACGAGGACACCCACCAGCTGGTCGAGGGGGCCGGCGCCTGCCCGCTGGCGGCCCTGCTACAGGAGCGCGAATCGATGCGCGGCAGAAAGGTCGGTATCGTGCTATCCGGCGGCAACATCGATCGGCCGCTCTATACCCGCATCGTCGGTGAATGAGGCACGGCGCTGTTCGGCAACCAACCAACCCGCCATCTTTCCCAAGCGCAGATCCGCGACCGTCAGCCTAGGTCTCGAGCAGTTCCACCTGCAGGCGCTGGCGGACAGCGGCGTCGACGCCCAGTGCCGTCTCGACAAATGCCTCGACCTCGCCGTGGTCTTGGCGCAATGCCGCGAACGCCGCCTCGAGATAGTCGGCGCGCGCCTCGATCAGGGCCGCGCGCGTCGGCGCGTCGAGTTCCGGGTAGCGCCCGACATGGCCGGTCCATACCGCGTTGGTGTGGAGATAGTCGGCGATGACGGTCGGCCAGGGCACGCCCAGGATTGTGAGCAGCAGCGCGGCGGCGAAACCGGTGCGGTCCTTGCCGGCGGTGCAATGGAAGACCAGCGGCCGCCGCGATGCGGTCGACAGGGCGGTGAACAGCGTGCGAAAGGCCGGCACAGCGCGTCCCGGGTAGTCGCGGTAGTGCTCGGTCATGTAGCCGGCGATCAGTTCGGGCGTCGCACTGCCGTCGTCGATGGCGGCGCGCAGGCGCTCGCCGATCTTGGGCTCGATGGCGGCCGGCACGATCTCGACGTCGACGCCGGCGATGGCGTGCGGCGTCTCGGCCGCCTCGTTGATGCCGCGCAGATCGACGATGGTGCGCACCTTGAGCGCCGCAAGCGCACGCCGGTCGATCTCGGTCAGGCCGCCTAGATGCGCCGAGCGGAACACCAGGCCATGCCGCACGGTCCGGCCGTCGCCGGTGCGATAGCCGCCCAGGTCGCGGAAGTTGGAGCCGCCCTCCAGCAGCACGACGCGCGGCGAAATATCCATGATCCCGTATTGCCTTGGTTGTGTGTCGCGACGATGACGGCGACACTGTGCGACGACGACGACGCGGGGCGCCAGCGCCGATCGTGCAACGCAGCCTTCTTGCCATCAGCACCTATTGCGCCGCTCGCCGTCGCGCCGCGGGCGCGGGCGGCGGCAGTGGCGCGTAGGCCAGATCCGACTTCACGGTTTGCATGATGAAGCTGGACCGGCTGCCTTTGACGCCGGGAATGCGCAAGAGGGCGCGCATGGCGAAGGCGCTGTAGGCGTCGAGATCTGCGACGTTGATCATCAGCAGGAAATCCATCTCGCCGGTGACCGCGAAACAGGCGACCACTTCCGGCCGGTCGCGGATTGCCGCCTCGAACGCCTCGACCCCGGCCTCCGAATGGTCGTCCAGTGTGACCTCGACCAGCGCCTGCACGCCAAGACCGAGCCGCTTGGTGTCGACCAGGGCGGCATAACGCGCAATCACGCCATCGGCCTCCAAGCGCTTGACCCGGCGCAGGCACGGCGTCGCCGACAACCCGACACGCTCAGCCAGCTCGACGATCGGCAGCCGCCCGTCACGCTGCAGTTCGACGAGAATGCGACGATCGATTGCATCCAGTTCAGCCATATCGAATCCACTACCTGTGCCACCTTTATTAGAGAATTCGTCTCATTCTGTCCAGAAACGGAGCAAACTTTGCAGGGATTCGCTCGCAGCCTTGCAGGTAGTCTTTCGTTAGCTGGTCGACACAAAGCGCGTGATCCGATGATTTCCGCAACGCCCCTTCCCGCCGCCGGCCTGCGCGGCACCTACGACCACATGGCGGCCGACTGGACCGTATCGCAAGACCCGCGCGCCTATGACGCCGAGGCGCAGGACGTCTGGCGTACGCTGGTCCGCCGCCAAACGTCTTTGGCGCACGCCCATGCTTGCCCCGAGTTTTTGGCCGGCTTGGCGCATCTCGACATCGGCGATCGCATCCCGGACTTCACGCGGGTCAGCGACGCGCTCGAACGGCGCACCGGCTGGCGGGTGGTCGGCGTGCCCGGCCTGATCCCCGACGACGCGTTCTACGGTCACCTTGCGGCGCGCCGCTTCCCGGTGACGGTCTGGATCCGCCGGCGCGATGAGCTCGACTACCTGGTCGAGCCCGACCTGTTCCACGACTTCTTCGGCCATGTGCCGTTGCTGGCCGAGCCGGTGTTCGCCGACTACATGCAGGCCTACGGCCAGCGCGGCGTCGAGGCGGGTGCCGCCAACGTGCATCGCCTGGCGCGGCTGTACTGGTACACGGTCGAGTTCGGCCTGATCCGCAGCGGCGCCGGCCTGAAGGTGTTCGGCGCCGGCATCATCTCCTCGGCCAAGGAAACCGCTTACGCCCTCAATTCGCCGGTGCCGGCGCGCATCCCTTTTAACGCCCGCCGCGTCATGCGAACCGCCTATGAGATCGACAAACTGCAGCGCACCTATTTCGTGCTCGACGATTTCCGCCAGCTGTTCGACGCAACGACCGCCGACTTCGCGGCGCTCTATGCCGAGCTTGCGTCGCTGCCGGAAATCGCCACAGGCACGGTGCTGCCCGACGAGCAGCCGCTGCACCTGCCGGATCTGCCGCGCGCCGCCTGACGGCCTCTATTTCACGTTGAGGCGAATCCAGCGCAGCAGGAACGAGTTGGCGACCAGCACGATGACGCCGGGAATGACGCCGTAGAGATAGTAGACGGCGATCGCGCTGGCGAGCATCGCCAGGCCGACTCCGACAATGAGGGCGTTCTTGCTCATCGCGCGCACCTCACAGGAAGGTCGCGACGTCAGCCAGCGGCTTCTTGCGCAACGCGTGGGTCGGCACGACCGCGTCGGCGGCCGGATAGCCCGTGACCACGATCATGATCGCCTTTTCGTTCTTCGGCCGGCCCAGCGCCTCGCCCAGGAATCCCATGGGGTTGGGCGTGTGCGTCAGGGTCGCTAGGCCGGCATGGTGCAGGCAGGCCAGCAGGAAGCCGGCGGCGATGCCGGTCGACTCCGGCACGTAGTAGTTCTTGCGCCGCCGCCCGTCGGGCCAGCGGCCCCACTGCTCGGCGAACACCACGATCAGCCAGGGCGCGACCTCGAGAAACGGCTTGCGCCAATCGGTACCCAGCGGCCGCAGCGCCTCCAGCCACTCCGCCGAGGCGCGTCCACCGTAGAACGCCTTCTCCTCCGCCTCGGCAGCGTCGCGGATGCGGCGTTTGAGCGCCGGCTCGGCAACGGCCACAAAATGCCAGGGCTGGTGGTTGGCGCCACTCGGCGCATGCCGTGCGGCGTCGATCGCCGCCTCGATGATCTCGCGCGGCACGTCGCGATCGGTGAAGTCGCGCACCGTGCGCCGAAGCATCAGTTCCTCGGCGAAGGCGCGGGCGCGCATCCGCATTTCCGCCGGCGGACATTCGCGAAATTGCAGCGGTTCGTGAGGAAAATTGCGAGTCACGGAATCGGCCATCGCCGCCGACCATGGCCGGCGACGCGGCGCGGATCAACAGGCACGTGCGGACCTCGCGCCGCGGCCCGCCCGCCGCAGCGCGTTACGGTCGCGCGCCATCCCGCTAAGGCAGGAATCCCGCCAGTCTGGGCAGCCAAAGGCTGATGCCAGGATAGTAGACGCACAGCAACAGCCCGACCACCTGCAGGGCGACGAACGGGTACATGCCGCCGTAGACGTCGCCCATAGTCACCCCGGGCGGGGCGGTTCCCTTCATATAGAACAGCGTCGCGCCGAAAGGCGGGGTCATGAAGGCGGTTTGCAGGTTGACCGCGACCAGCGTCCCGAACCAAGTCAACAGATGCGGCGCACCCGCGCCGGCGCCGAGATGGTCGGAGAAGTCGTACTTGGCCAGGATCGGCCCGAAGATCGGCAGCACGATCAGGCAGATCTCGATCCACTCGAAGGGAAAGCCCAGCAGGAAGATCAGGACCATCACGAAGGCCAGCATCTCCCACTTGGTGTCGATACCCAGAGCCGTCAGCGTCGAGATCATCAGGTCGTCGCCGCCCAACAGGCGGAAAACCAGCGAGAAGCCGGTGGCGCCCAGGAAGATCAGGAACACCAGGCCATTGGCGCGGCAGGACGAGCGAATGGCCTCGCGCAACATCTTGATCTTCAACTGGTTGTTCAAAGCGGCAATGAACATCGAGCCGAGCACGCCGATGCCGCCGCTCTCGGTCGGCGTCGCCCAGCCGGCGAAGATCGAGCCGAGCACGATCACCATCAAGGCGGTCATCGGGAACATGCCGCGCCAGAGGGTCAACCAGAACTCGCGGGTGGTCTGCGGTCCGTAGTCAGCCGTCAGCTTGGGCGCCTTGCCGGGCCGCACGATGGCGACGCCGATAATGTAGACGACGTACAGCCCCGACAGCAGGAAGCCCGGCATGATCGACGATAGGAACAGGTAGCCGGCCGACGTACCCAGCATTTCGGCCATCACCACCAGCATGATGGCCGGCGGGATCAGGATGCCCAGGGTGCCGGCCGAGGCGATGGTACCGATCGCCAGCCGCTTGTCGTAGCCCGCTTGCAGCATCTGCGGCAAGGCGATGACCGAGAGCGTCACCACGGCGGCGCCGACCACGCCGATCGGCGCGGCCAGGATCGTGCCCATCACCATCACGGCCACCGCCAGGGCGCCGGGCACGCGCTTGAGCATCACCTCGGTGGCGTCCAGCATCGCCTTGGCCGAGCCGGATCGTTCCAGGATCGAGCCCATGAAAATGAACATCGGCACCGACGCCAGCACCGGGTCGATGGCGACCTGGCCCCACATGCGCAGCACCACGTCCGACAGGCTGAGCAGCTTGAACACGCCCAGCCAGGAGCCGAACACGGCGAACAACAGCGCCATGCCGCCCATCACGTAGCACACGGGGTAGCCGCAGAAGATGACGAAAAACATCGCCACGAACATGATCAGGGCAAGGTTGTCGCCGAGCCAGTCAATCACGGCTGCCCCCTATACTTCCGCGACCGTGTGGCCGATTTGCAGTTCGACCTCTTGCTGCGGCCGCCCGCCAAAGAGGAAGGCGATCACGCGCAGCAACACGCTCAGGATGCCGGCCACCACCAGCCACAGACCGGCGGCGTAGATGCCCTTGAGCACCCAGCGGTGCGTCAATCCGACCGGGCTATCGGATATCTCGTTCAGCTTGTAGGACTGCACCACGAAGTCGATGCTGTACCAGGACACCAGCGCCAGGTAAGGCAGCGCGAACAGCACGCAGCCGACCAGCTCGATCCAGGCCTTCTTGCGCAGCGTGAGATGCTCGGTGAAGGAATCGACCCGGGGATGGGCGTTGATGGTGTAGCCGTAGCCCATCCACAGCGAGAAAATCACGGCGTGGAAATGCCACTCCAGCTCCTGCAACCTGGTGTAGGGCAGCTCCAGGCCGGCCTTGCGCGCCAAGACGTCGAACGTGATGACGCAGGCCATGACCACCATCAGCCAACCCGAGGTGTGGGCGACCCATTCCAACAACTTGCGGATCGCCTCGGCGATCACGACCAGTGATTTCATGATTGCGCGTTCCTTGCCCGTAAGAAGGATGCCGCGATGCGCCGAGGCGGTTCACCGCCCCGTCCGTGCCTGTCACCGGCGATCGGATTCCCGAACGCGCGACCGGGCATCGATCCTATGTCGATGCCCGGCCGTCGCCTCAACGTGACGCGAGGTCACTTGAGATAGGTCGGCTTCATTACCTGGGAGTCGCCCCACACGGCGTACTTCTTGCGGAAGTCGAGGTAGTGGTCGGCCACCTTCTTGAACAGCGGATCCTTGGCCGAGTCCTCGGCGATCACCTCGAGCCAGGCCTTCTCGTACGCCGCCAGGTCCTTGTCGCTCCAGCGCCGGATCTGCACCCCGTGCTTGGCCTGCATCTCCTGCATGGGGCCGAACTGCGAGGCCTCGGTTTCGGCGTAGGTGTAGACCACCTGTGCCTGCGACGCGACTTCGATCATCGCCTTGAAATGCGCCGGCAGCGCGTCGAACGCCTTGGCGTTCATCAGGAACTCGCTGCACGACACCTGCTGGTGCCAGCCCGGGAAGTAGTTGAACTTGGCGATCTGGTGGAAGCCAAGCTGGATGTCCATGGTCGGCATCGAGAACTCGGTGGCGTCGATCACGCCGCGCTCCAGCGCCGGGAAGATGTCGGCCGCCGCAAGCAGCTGCGTCGACACGCCCATCTTCTCCATCACCCGCGCGCCCAGGCCGAAGAAGCGCATCTTGATGCCCTTCATGTCCTCGACGCCCTTGACCTCCTTGCGGAACCAGCCCGACGTCTCAGGCCCGATGCAGAAGCAATCGACCGCCTTCAGGCCGTGCTGGGCGTAGATCTCGTCGCGCAGCTTGTTGCCGCCGCCGAACCACTTCCAGGCCAGGAACTCGCCGATCCCCGGCCCGAACGGCACCGTGGTGAAGAAGGCCAGCGCCGGGTATTTGCCGGTGTGGTAGCCCGGCGTCGTCCAGCACGACTCGATCGAGCCTTTGGATACCGCGTCGAAGCATTCCAGCGGTGGAATGACCGCGCCAGGTTCGAAGAACTTGACCTCGAACCGGCCGGCCGACATGCGGTCGATATCCTTGGTGAAGCGCACGCCGGACGGACCCAGGTGCGGCAGCTGGCTGCCGAACGCGCTTTGCATCTTCCAGCGCACCTTGTCCTGCGCCGCGGCCGGCGTGGCGAATATCGCAAGCGCCGCCGCGGCCACGACGGCCGCAGATAAAGCCTTTACACTCATCAAATCCTCCCTGCCCCTGTTCTGGTGGCGAACCGGCGGTGTGCGCCGTGCCATCCTGCGCCGGACTGTGCCGCCGGCTTTTTTTGCCGGCATTACATCCGGCGCTTGATGCCACCCTATGGCAACGCCCGACCGCGAGCAACCGTCCGGGAGCGCCAAGGTCGCGTCACACGTCATGCGCGGGGAGTTCGTCAGTACCGCGTCAACAACGATTGATCGCTCGATTCAACGTCGCCGGCGATTCACCTGCTTCCATCGATCATTGATGTCGGCTGAACAAGCCAAACGCCCGCACCCGCGGGCGGGCTGAACCGCCCGCCCGTTCCGTACCCTGCTGCCCATCGAAAGCCAAACGATGGGCCTCTCCGTCGCGCGCTACTTCAGGTAGGTCGGCTTCATAAACTGCGAGTCGCCCCACACCGAATACTTCTTGCGGAAGTCGAGGTAGTGGTCGGCCACCTTCTTGAACAGCGGGTCCTTGGCCGAATCCTCGGCGATCACCTCGAGCCAGGCCTTCTCGTAAGCCGCCAGGTCCTTGTCGCTCCAGCGCCGGATCTGCACCCCATGCTTGGACTGCATCTCCTGCATAGCGCCAAACTGCGACGCCTCCGTGTCGGCGTAGTTGTAGATCAGCGTTGATCGCCCGACGACCTCGAGCATCACCTTAAACGGCGCGGGCAGCGCCTCGAACGCTTTTGTGTTCATCAGCAGCTCGCCGCACGACACCTGCTGGTGCCAGCCCGGGAAGTAGTTGAACTTGGCGATCTGGTGGAAGCCGAGCTGGATGTCCATGGTCGGCATCGAGAACTCGGTGGCGTCGATCACGCCGCGCTCCAGCGCCGGGAAGATGTCGGCCGCCGCCAGCAGCTGCGTCGACACGCCCATCTTCTCCATCACCCGCGCGCCGAGCCCGAAGAAGCGCATCTTGATGCCCTTCATCTCCTCGACACCCTTGACCTCCTTGCGGAACCAGCCCGACGTCTCCGGCCCGATGCAGTTGGCTTCGAGTGCCGTAAGGCCGTGCTTGGCGTAGATCTCGTCGCGCAGCTTGTTGCCGCCGCCGTGCCACTTCCAGGCCAGGAACTCGCCGATCCCCGGCCCGAACGGCACCGTCGTGAAGAAGGACAGCGCCGGATACTTGCCGGTGTGGTACCCCGGCGTCGTCCAGCACGACTCGATCGAGCCTTTGGATACCGCGTCGAAGCACTCCAGCGGCGGGATCAGCGCGCCCGGCTCGAAGAATTTGATCTCGAACTTGCCGCCGGACATCGCCTCGACGTCCTTGGTTAGACGCACGGCCGGTGGGCCCAGATGCGGCAGCGCGCTGCCGAACGCGCTCTGCATCTTCCAGCGGACCTTGTCCTGAGCGGATGCCGGCTGGATGACGACACACGTCACCGCGGCCACGAAGGCCGCGGATACGAGCCTGAACATATCTAGTCCTCCCTAACCCTGTTTTTGTCTGAGACCGACTGCCACTACTCGCGCCTACCTACGCGTGTTTTTGTGCGGTCTTTCTGAGCGGCACGATCTGCGCATGCCGTTTTGCATGTCGAGACTAAGGAACCGGCGTGACGCGATCAACGCCTTTTGCACCTGGCCCAGCACTACCGCAGCGCGGTGCTGCGCTTCCGGCCAGAGCCGCCGCACGCCAGATGCCGCTCCGGCGCGTTGCGCACGCGTCTCGACGTCGCTAGCGTCGACCGCGTCCGCCCGCGCCTTCGGCGCACCGCAGTTGGCCTGTCGCCATTCATGACTGTCCGCCCATGACCCAGCGCCCCGCCATCGACGGACCGCACCTGCACGCCCGCCTGGCGGCGCTGGCCAAGGTCGGCGCCATCGAGGGTGGTGGCTGCGCCCGGCTGGCGCTCACCGACGAGGACAAGGCCGGCCGCGACCTGGTGGTCGCCTGGATGCGCGCGGACGGCCTCGCGGTCCGCATTGACGCCATCGGCAACGTCTTCGGCCTGCGTCGTGGCCGTGAGGACGGCCGGCCGGTGATGACCGGCTCGCATATCGACACGGTGCGCACCGGTGGCCGCTTCGATGGCAACTACGGCGTGCTGGCCGGCCTCGAGGTGTGCCGTGCCCTCGACGCGGCCGGCATCGTCACCCGCCATCCGCTATGCGTCGCCTTCTTCACCAACGAGGAAGGCGCCCGCTTCCAGCCCGACATGATGGGCAGCCTGGTGCATGCCGGTGGCCTCACCTTGCAGGAGGCCTTCGCTGCCACCGACACCGACGGCAAGCGTGTCGGCGACGAACTGCAACGCATCGGCTATCGCGGCGACACCGCGCCGGGCGCCATCCGCCCGCGTGGCTTCGTCGAGCTGCACATCGAGCAAGGGCCGGTGCTGGAGGAGGCCGGCGTCACCATCGGCGCCGTCACCGGCGTGCAAGGCATCGCCTGGCACGAATTCATCGCCAGCGGCGTGTCGGCGCACGCCGGCACCACGCCGATGCGCCTGCGGCACGACGCCGGCTACGTGGCAGCCGCCGCTGCGACCTTCGTGCGCCAACTGACGCGCGACATGGGCGGCGCGCAGGTCGGCACCGTCGGCGTCAGCGAGCTGCGGCCCAACCTGATCAACGTCATCGCCAACCGCGCCCGCTTCACGATCGACCTGCGCAACACCGACGAGGCGGCGCTGAAGGAAGCGGAACGGCGCACCTTCGCCTTCGTCGAAGCGGCGGCGCGCGACGAAGGCGTCAACATCGAGACGCGCATACTGGCCCGCTTCGAACCGGTGGCTTTCGACGGCGCGATGATCGACCGTATCGAACGCGTGGCCGGTGCGCACGGCCGCTCGACCATGCGCCTGCCGTCGGGCGCCGGGCATGACGCACAGATGATGGCGCGGCTGTGCCCGACAGGCATGATCTTCGTGCCCAGCGTCAAGGGACTGAGCCACAACGTCGCCGAATACACGACGCCCGCCGACCTCGACGCCGGCGCCGCCGTGCTGCTCGACGTGCTGCTGGAACTGGCTTCTCAGTAGATAATGCCCCTGCTAATTTCATCATAAGTTGTAGATTACCATCTTGCGCCGTCAGTGCGACAAGGGGGAAGGCATGACGCTTGATGTTGACCGCGAACGCCTTCGGATCGAAGAAGCTCGCTTTGCGCTCGAGGAGCGCCGCACACAGGTCGAACTTCGCGAAAGGGAAACCGAGCTCGACAAAAAGAAAACCTGGTTTAAGGAGTTTGTTTCAAATCCCGTCGCCGTCACATTGTCTGGAGCAATTGTAGCACTAGCCGGAAACGCATTGGTTGTCTCAATAAGTCACAAGAACGCCCTGGAATTGGAACGTCGCAAGTCTCAATCCGAACTCATCAGGAGCGCGACTGCCTCTGGATCGATGAACGAGATTGCGGGCCGCATGCGTACCCTCCTCGACTTCAAACTCATTCCTGACTACCACGACGCCATAAAGGCAGTGCTGAACAATCCGGCGAACCCGGACCCGGTGTTTCCGCAGGCCTCGCCAACGCAGGAGGGAATTGGAACGAAATCTTCGACCGACACTGGACGGTTCACGGGCACGGCCGGTTGGATGTATCTTGGAAAAACTGACAAGAACAAGACAACATGGGTCGAATCGAGTGCGTTTGGCCAGTTTGATAGGTTGCCGGACCTTCAGGTCGGCAAGGCACCAAGCGAACTCCTGAAGGGTAAGACAATCGTGACGAAGGGCTACAAGTATCTGCGCGGCGCCGGCGAGCCAGGCAGGCGAGTCCAGTCACCTGTAAAGGTGGTGCTAAATCCTGCATCTAGCGTTAAGATCAGGGCCATCGACGACACGGGTGAAGACGGCGGATTGCCGGTAGTATGGGCAGAAGTCGAAGTCCAGTAGGCGCGTCTATTGCGCTAGTTTGTCCGTCTAGTGACAGGTCTCTTGTAGGCCGGAATCCGACGCAGCATGCCCCGTAACTTGACCGTCGGCGCCGCCCAGATGGGGCCAATCGAGCGGCATCACACGCGGCGCGACGTGGTCGAGCGTCTGATCGCGCAGCTGCGCGAGGCCAAGCGCATGGGCTGCGAGCTGGTGGTGTTCCCGGAACTGACGCTCACCACCTTCTTTCCGCGCTGGTGGATGGAAGACCAGGCCGAGATCGACGCCTTCTTCGAGCGCGAGATGCCGGGCAACGAGACCGCGCCGCTGTTCAGCGAAGCGAGGCAGCTGGGGCTGGGCGTCTGCCTGGGCTACGCCGAGTTGGCGCAGGAGGATGGCCGCATTCGGCGCTTCAACACGTCGATCCTGGTCGAGCGCGATGGCCGCATGGTCGGCAAGTACCGCAAGGTGCACCTGCCGGGCCACGCCGAGCACGAGCCGCAACGGCCGTTCCAGCACCTGGAGAAGCGCTATTTCGAGCCGGGCAATCTCGGCTTCCCGGTGTTCCGCGCCTTCGGCGGCATCATGGGCATGTGCATCTGCAACGACCGGCGCTGGCCCGAGACCTATCGAGTCATGGGCCTGCAGGGCGTCGAGATGGTGATGCTGGGCTACAACACGCCGCTGCACAACCCACCGGCGCCCGACCACGACGAGCACAGCGGGTTCCACAACCAGCTGTCGATGCAGGCCGGCGCCTACCAGAACGGCACCTGGGTGGTTGGCGTCGCCAAGGGCGGCACCGAGGAAGGCGTACCCAGCCTGGCCGACAGCCAGATCATCGCGCCCTCGGGCAAGGTGGTGGCGCGCGCCGCGGGCAACGGCGACGAGCTGATCGTGCACCGCTGCGATCTCGACGCCGGCAAGAGCTACACGTCGACTATCTTCAACTTCGACCGCCACCGCCGGCCGGAGACCTACAGCCTGATCGTCGAGCGCAAGGGCGCCGTGCCGCCACCCTGAGCTCTCTGCCATCCCGAGCGAAGCGAAGGACGACATGGGATCGGCGACCGAACCCACCAATGAGGCCGACATGTCCGACGACCTTCTGTACGACGTGCGCGACGGCATCGGCCGCGTCACCTTCAACCGGCCGCAGGCGCGCAACGCGCTGACCTTCGCGATGTACGAGCGCCTGGCCGCGATCTGCGAGGAGATCAACGCCGGCGCGGCGGTGAAGGCGCTGATCGTCACCGGCGCCGGCGACAAGGCCTTCGCCGCCGGCACCGACATCGGCCAGTTCCGCGATTTCAAGGGCGCCGAGGACGGACTCGCCTACGAAGCCAAGATGGACCGCATCATCGACACGGTGGAGCGCTGCCGCGTGCCGACCATCGCCGCCATCGCCGGTGCCTGCACCGGTGGCGGCGCCGCGATCGCCGCCGCTTGCGACCTGCGCATTGCCGCCGCCAATGCCCGCTTCGGCTTCCCGATCGCCCGCACCTTGGGTAACTGCCTGTCGATGGCG
>DATFGV010000367.1:0-14780 GCA_035249115.1 Vineibacter sp. | reverse complement strand
GTCGTGGCGCCCGTCGAGGGCCACGCGGTCGACCCCGTCGAGTTGCTGGGCTTCCTCGTGCCGCGCATGCCGCATTTCATGGTGCCGCGCTACGTACGCGTGCTGCCGGTACTGCCCAAGACGCCGACCCAGAAGGTGCAGAAGCACCTGCTGCGCAGCGACGGCGTCACCGCCGACACCTTCGACCGCGAGAAAGCCGGCATCCGCATCAAGCGCGAGAGGATCGGGGTGGCGGGCGGCTGACTCTCTCGCTGCTCCGCACGACTATTTTCCTTCCCCACGCGTAGCGTGGGGAAGGTGGCCGAAGGCCGGATGGGGAGCCAACGTAGTGACTGTAACCGAGAGACCACGTCGGCTCCCCTCCGCCCCTTCGGGGCACCTCTTCAGCTTCGCTAGGGAGGATTGAGACCGTCTTGCCTTCCCCACGCGCAGCGTGGGGAAGGTGGCCGAAGGCCGGATGGGGAGCCAACGTAGTGACTGTAACCGAGAGACCACGTCGTCTCCCCTCCGCCCCTTCGGGGCACCTCCCCAACTTCGTTGGGGAGGCAATGAGGTCATCTTCCCTTCCCCACGCGCAGCGTGGGGAAGGTGCCCGAAGGGCGCGGATGGGGAGCGATTGTGGTGCTGATTACAGTGAGCCGGCTGTTTCGGTCAGATTCGCTATGCAACTTACAGTATGTTTCTTACGATGAACTTCAATTACATAATCCTGCCTCATGCCCTCTGCCTCGACACTGTTCGCCCGCCAACTTCGTCGAGACTCGACCGAAGCCGAACGCGTCCTCTGGAGCCGACTGCGTCGGCGACAACTCGGCGGGCACAAGTTCCGCCGCCAGGTTCCCATCGGTCCCTATGTCGTCGACTTCCTGTGCCTTGAACCAAGCCTCGTCATCGAAGTGGACGGCTCGCAGCATGCCGACCGCGATGTCGCTCATGATCGTGTACGGGATGACGAGATTGAACGTCGCGGCTTTCGTGTGTTGCGCTTCTGGAACGATGACATCAATCACCGGATGGACGAGGTCATGGAGGCCATATGGTCGGGGCTCTCAGTTTCCATTCCGCCACCACGTCGGCTCCCCTCCGCCCCCTTCGGGGGCACCTCCCCAGCTCCGCTGGGGAGGACTGAGAGCAACCTCTCTTCCCCACGAAGTGGGGAAGGTGCCCGAAGGGCGGATGGGGAGCCGACGGGGTGTCGGTAACTGAGACCGCGTTGGCTCCCCTCCGCCCCTTCGGGGCACCTCCCCAGGCTTCGCCTGGGGAGGAATCATGATCGTCACGCCGGCCACGCCGCGACGTCGAGGAAGGTGCTCTGGTAGGTGGCGCCCTCGCCGATGTCGGTGAAGCGGTCGTCGCACAGCATGTTGACGGTGCCCGACACGGCCTCGCCGTCGGGCCGCTGGCCCAGCACCAGCACGACACCCGGCCGCACATCGTCGCTGACCCGCAGCACCAGCCCGACCTCGGCGCGCTCGTTGAACAGCCGCACCTTCTGGCCGTCGGCCAGGCCGCGCTTGGCCGCGTCGTCGGGATGCAGCACGCAGTGCGGCGCGCCCTCGCGCTTGCGCAGGAAGGCGACGCCGGAATACGCCGTGTGCGGCTGGAAGTAGCCCGGCGCCGTCAGCAGCCGCAGCGGCCAGCGCGCCGCGTCGCGCAGCTCCAGCGCATCCGGCTGCCAGTCCGGCATCGGCGCGATGCCCTGCTTCGCCAAGGTCTCGGAGTAGAACTCGAGCTTGCCCGACGGCGTGCGGAACTGCTGGCCGCCCTCGGGCGCGATGCGGACCGGCCCGGCGGTCGGCAAGGCCTTGGGATCGATCGTGGCGGCGTGACCGGTGCGCGGGCCCTGGAACATCGCCTCGAGGATCTCGGCCTGCGACTGGCCGAACACCTTGTCGCCCAGGCCCAGTCGCTCGGCCAGCACCTGCGCCAGCTTGAAGTTCGACCATGCCTCGCCCTGCGGCTCCACCGCGCGCGGGCCATATTGCATGTAGTAGGCGCCATAGGCGCGGTAGAGGTCGTCGGTCTCCAGGTAGGTGGCGGCCGGCAGCACGATGTCGGCGTAGCGCGCCGTCACCGACAGGAAGGGATCGTGGACGACGGTGAACAGATCGTCGCGCGCCAGTCCGCGGCGCACCTTGCCGGCGTCGGGACAGGTCACCGCCGGGTTGTTGGCGGCGATCAAGATCGAGCGCAGCGGCGGGTCCTTCATCTCCAGCAGCGCCTCGCCCAGCCGCAGGTGGTTGACCATGCGCGCGCTCGCCGGACCCGACGGCTTGCGCACCACGTTGTAGTCGAGGTCGCACGACGCCGCCGTCATCAGCAGCGCGCCGCCGCCCGGCTTGCCGTAGGCGCCGCTGACGCCGGGCAGCAACGCCACGGCGCGCAACGCCTGGCCGCCCTGCGCCAGCCGCGTCATGCCCTCGCCCAGCCGCAGCAGCGGCGCCTTGGCGCGGCCGTACATCGCCGCCAGGCGCTCGACGTCGGCCGCCGACAGGCCGGTGATCTCCGCCACGCGGGCCGGCGCGAAGCGCGGCAGCACCTCGCGCTCGACCCGCTCGAAGCCCAGGGTGTGGGCGGCGAGATAGCCGCGGTCGGCCAGCCCGTCGCGCACCAGGATGTGCATGATGCCCAGCGCCAGGGCGGCGTCGGTGCCGATGTTGATCGGCAGGTGCCAGTCGGCCTGCCGCGCGGTGCGGCTGCGTCGGGGATCGATGACGACCAGCGGTACGCCGCGTTTGCGCTCCGTCTCCAGCAGGGCCCAGAAATGCACGTTGGTCGCCACCAGGTCGGCGCCCCAGGAGATCACCAGATCGGAATCGACGACCGCCTCGGGATCGGCGCCGCCGATCGGGCCGACGGTGGCGTTCCACGCCTCCTCGCAGCAGGTGTCGCAAACCGTGCCGGCCTGCAGCCTTGACGTGCCCAGCGCATGGAACAGGCCGTTGACCAGGCCGCGATTCATCAGGCCTTGATGGGCGCTGTAGGCGTAGCCAAGGATCGCCAGCGGACCGGACTCGGCGATGATCGTCCGCCAGCGTGAAACGATCTCGTCCAGCGCCTGATCCCAGCTGATCGGTTCGAACTGGCCCTCGCCCTTGGCGCCGGTGCGGCGCAGCGGCGTCTTGAGGCGCTCGGGCGAATGCACCAGCTCGCCGTCGCGGTTGACCTTGGCGCAGGCGAAGCCGGCGGTGAACGGCTGGTCGGGATCGCCCTCGATGCGCGTGATGCGGCCGTCCTCGACCTGCACCAGCAATGAGCACATGTCCGGACAATCATGTGCGCACACCGTCCTGATCGTTGCCAAACGCGGTTCCTCCAGACATCGGGTGGCGGAATCCTACGGGTTTTCGCGGCCAAGGGAAACGGATGGGCACAATTCCATTGTGCGGGCAGCGCCGCCCGCGCCGGCCGCCGCGGCGATTGCGTCGCGGCGGGTCGCGCGGCACAGTCCGTCATCCCCGCCAGCGACGGAGCGCCGCGTGGCCCAGCACCTGACCGGCATCGACCATTGCGTGATCCTGGTGCGCGATCTCGACTCGGCCGCCGCCACCTGGCGGCGGCTGGGCTTCACCCTGTCGCCGCGCGGCACGCACAGCGCCCACATGGGCAGCGCCAACCACACCATCATGTTGCAGCGCGACTACTTCGAGCTGCTGGGGGTGATCAATCCGACCGAGCACAACAAGATGTGGCGCGACGAGATCGCCCGCGGCGAAGGCCTGACGGCGGTGGCGCTGCAGACCGACGACGCCGACAAGGCCTGCGCCGAGATCCGCGGCATGGACATCGCCGCCGGCGACGTGGTGGCGTTCTCGCGGCCGGTCGACCTGCCGGGCGGCGGCAAGGGCGAGGCGGCGTTCCGCGTCACCAACTTCCCGGCCGACCTGCTGCCCGGCATGCACCTCTTCGTCTGCGGCCAGCTGACGCGCGAGACGGTGTGGATCCCCGAACTGATGGTCCATACCAACGGCGCGCAGGCCCTGGCGGCGCTGGTCATGGCCTGCGCCGACCCCGAGGCGATGGCGTCGCGCTGGGCCCGCGTGCTCGGCCGGCAGGCGATCGCCACCGTCCCGGGCGGCGCCCGGGTGACGGTCGGCAGCGCCGCGGTCGAGCTGCTGGCGCCGTCGGCGCTGGCCGGGCGGTTCGCCGGCGTGTCGGTCGACGGATCGCGCGACCGGCTGGTCGGCCTGTCGATCCGGGTCGCCGAGCTCAGCCGGGCGCGGGCGGCGCTGGCCGCCGGCAAGATCGCCGCCCGCGAAACGCCCGGCCGCATCGTCGTGTCACCGGCCGACGCCAACGGCGCCGCGCTGGAGTTCGTCGCCTGATCTTCCTCCCCCAACGAAGTTGGGGGAGGTGGCCGAAGGCCGGAGGGGGACCCGACGTGGTTGCGCCATCGGAGAGACCACGTCGGCTCCCCTCCGCCCCTTCGGGGCACCTCCCCACGCTGCGCGTGGGGAGGAAGATCATGTCTCCCCCACGAAGTGGGGGAGGTGGCCGAAGGCCGGAGGGGGACCGCTCGTGGTCTCTCCAAGGTGACACCCCGTCGCCTCCCCTCCGCCCCTTCGGGGCACCTCCCCACGCTGCGCGTGGGGAGGAAGCAAATCTTCTCTCCCCCAACGAGGTTGGGGGAGGTGGCCGAAGGCCGGAGGGGGAGCCGACGTGGTCGCGCCATTGGAGAGACCACGTGGGCTCCCCTCCGCCCCTTCGGGGCACCTCCCCAGCTTCGCTGGGGAGGAGAAGGTCACGACGCACCATCCATCATCATCCGCGCTTGACGAACGCCGAGCCGCCATAGACCTGGTCGGTCGGCATGATCTCCATCAACGTCACGTCCATGCGCGCCGGCGCGTCGAGCGCGAACAGGATGGCGGCGACGATGTCCTCGGGCTGCAGCGAGGCATAGCCGTCGTAGAAGCTGCGCCGCGCCGCGTCCGGGTCGTCCATCAGCCGCAGGTGGATGCCGGTCTCGACCCGGCCCGGCACGATCTCGGTGACGCGCACGCCGGCGCCGTGCAGGTCCAGCCGCAGGGTCTGGCTGAGGTTGTGGATCGCCGCCTTGGTCATGCCATAGGCCGGCATGCCGCTGATCGCGCGGTGACCGGCGATCGAGCCGAGGTTGACGATGTGGCCGCGGCGGCGTGCCCGCATGCCCGGCACCAGCACGGCGAGGCAGTTCACGACGCCCGCCAGGTTGACCCGCAGCAGGTCGTCCATCTGGTCGGCGGCGGTCTCGAATGACGGCGTGCCTTTGGCCGAGGCGGCGGCGTTGTTGACCAGGATGTCGGCCTCCAGTCCGCCCAGCGCCGCGGCTACTTGGGCACGATCGGCGACGTCGAGCGCGTGCGGCACGCAGCCGCTGTCGCGCGCCAGCGCGGCGAGCGCGTCCGCCCCGCGCGCCACGGCGTGCACCTCCAGGCCGCGCGCCCGCAACGCCCGCACCAGCGCCGCGCCGATGCCGCGGCTGGCGCCGGTGACGACGGCGATGCGATAGGCGTTCCCCGCCATCCGCTCCTCCCGATTGCTCCGGCGGCTGCCGGCGGCCTAGGCTGGCACGATACGGGGGAGCCGGCGATGGCGAGAAGTCCGATCGTGCGCAAGGACCGGGGCGCGGTGGCGGTGTTGACGCTCAACCGGCCGGCCAAGCGCAACGCCATCACCACCGCCATGATGTGGACCTTGGGCGATCACATCCGCCGCCTGCAGCGCGAGCCCAGGGTGCGGGCGATCCTGCTCACCGGTGCCGGCCCGCACTTCTCGGCCGGCGGCGACATGCAGGAGATGCTCGGCATGGACACCCTGGCGACCGACGACAAGATGGTCGCCTGGCAGGAGAACCTCGAGGTCATCGAACGCTCGCTGAAACCGGTGATCGCCGCCGTGCACGGCGCCGCCTTCGGCGGCGGCACCGAGCTCGCCATGGCCTGCCACATCCGGATCTGCGCCGACGACGCGCGCTTCGCCCAGACCGAGATCGCCCTCGACCACCTGCCGGGCGGCGGCGGCACGCAGCGCCTGCCGCGGCTGATCCCGCTCGGCCTGGCGTACGAACACCTGCTGCTCGGCACGCCGATCGACGCCGCGACCGCGCTGCGCATCGGCCTGGTCAACCATGTGAGCCCGCGCGACCGGTTGATGGACGACGCGCTCGACCTCGCCGGCCGCATCGCCGCCCGCGGGCCGGTGGCGATCCGCTACACCATGGAAGCGGTGCGCAGCGGGCTGATGGCGCCGCTCGAGGTCGGCATGCGGCTGGAGCGGGCCTTCGCCGCGCTGGTCAACGAGTCGGCCGAGGCGCGCGCCGGCATGCGGCAGTTCTTCGGCGCCGGCAGGCGGCCGACAACGACCACGGCCCAGCGCACGACGGAGCGCAAATCCCGGCGGCGGTCATGAAGCCCACGAGCACCCATCTTGCCTGCCCCCGCACCGCGCCTCACCCCATGAAATCTGTCATCCTGAGCGAAGCGAAGGATCTGTTGAACCGTGGAAACGCACGGACACGTGGAAATGGCGCACCTGCATCATTCGTTGGCTCGTGCGAACTTACTGCTCAAGAGATCCTTCGCTTCGCTCAGGATGACAGAGACGGCTCGACACTGTCACATGTGATAGCCCTGCGGTTCACCTTGAGAAGGAAAGTGAGCAACCGAAGGCAGTGCCAATGGCGATGAATGCCGCGCCCTACCGCACGCCGCCGGGTGTCGGCATCGACCACCTGCTGCGGCGGGCGGCGATGGTCGCGCCCGATCGGATCGCGTTGCGCGACGATGCCGGCGCCATCACCTATGGCGACGCCGAGGCGCAGGCCAATCGGCTGGCGGCGTGGCTGGCGGCAGCCGACGGCGGTCCGCCGCGGGTGCGCAAAGGTGACCGTGCCGCCGTCATCTTGCCCAACGGCATTGCCTTCATCGTCGCCGAGCTGGCGCTGCTGCGGCGCGGGCTCGTCAAGGTGCCGCTCAACATCCGCTTCGCCGCCGACGAAGTGCTCTACGCGTTGCGCGACAGCGAACCGACCGTGCTGGTGGCGACCGCCGACTATTGCCGCCGCGTACTTGAACGCCGACACGAGGCACCGTCGCTGCGCAGCATCATCTGCGTCGGCGAACCGGTCGCCGGCACCGTCGACTGGCAGGCGATCGTCGACGGCCCGCCTGTCGCACCGGTCGCGGCGGTGCCGTACGCCGACGACGACGTCATCCTGATCCGCTACACCGGCGGCACCACAGGCCGGCCCAAGGGCGTGGTGCATACGCACCGCAGCTACCTCGCGATCGTGCTCGACGTGGTGCGCGAGCTGGCGATCCCCGATGACGACGTGGCGCTGCATCTCGGGCATCTCAGCCACGGCCTGAACTTCATGTGGCCAGCCTGGTACCTGCGCGGCGCCACCCAGGTGCTGCGCGAGCGCTTCGAGCCGCAAGCCGTGTGGCGCGACTTTCGCGACCAGGGTGTCAGCTGGGTCTACATGGTGCCGACCATGATCCACATGCTGCTGGAGGCCGACGACGGCACCGTCACGCCGGCGCGGCTGCGGCAGTTCATGTACGCCTCGGCGCCGATGCCGGTGCCGCTGCTGCGGCGGGCGCTGGCGCGCTTCGGGCCGCTCTTCGCGCAGGTCTACACGCTGTCGGAGGCGCCGGTCATCACCACCTTCCTGCCGCCGGCCGAGCACCTTGAGAGCGCCAACGACATCGGCCCACCCCTGGCCTCGGTGGGACGGCCAGTGGCGACCATGGAGCTCCGCCTCATCGACGACGACGGCCGCGAGGTGCCGCGCGGCGCAGCGGGCGAGATCGCGGTGCGCAGCATCAACAACATGGCCGGCTACTGGAACCTGCCGGCGGAGACGGCCAAGACCCTGGTCGACGGCTGGCTGCGCACCGGCGACATGGCGCGCCAGGCCGACGACGGGCTGCTGCACCTGGTCGACCGCAAGAAGGACATCGTGATCACCGGCGGCTTCAACGTCTGGCCTAAGGAGGTCGAGGACGTCCTGCACCGCCATCCCGCCGTGGCGCAGGCCGCCGTGGTCGGCGCGCCGGACGAGAAGTGGGGCGAGATCGTCGTCGCCTATGTCGTGCCTCGGCCCGGCGCGCGTGTTGACACCGAGGAACTGGTCGCGCTCTGCCGCGAGCATCTGGCCGACTTCAAGAAGCCGCGCCGCATCCACGTGGTCGACGCCCTGCCGACGACGCCGGTCGGCAAGATCTCGCGCGCCGCGCTGCGGCAAATGGCGCGCGGCGAGTGATGAGTCACACCAACCGACTCTAGCCAGCCTTCATGGTGAGCTCCGTCGAACCATGAACGCTCTCGCACGCTCCGCCGTGCGCCGCTTCCTGGTTCGACAAGCTCACCATGAAGCGGTTACCGGCAAAGTCGCTTGGAATCATACGACCCGCCCTTGCGATTGGCCCGCCCGGCCGGCTGACACTGCCTCACCCTGAGGAGCGGCCCGCAGGGCCGCGTCTCGAAGGGTGCGCTGCACCAATGGCAGCGTGAACAACCGTTGTCCTCGCCATCAGAGACTTCACCTCACCCTTCGAGACGCCGGCCTTCGGCCGGCTCCTCAGGGTGAGGTGCATCCGCCTGACAATCAGGTCAAAACCAAAGTCCGCTCGCGTCAGAACCCGGTGAACTGCGCCGGCAGGTAGGTGGCGAGCGCCGGAAACAGCGCCACGGCCAGCAGGGTGGCGAGCTGCATGATCACGAACGGCGTCACGCCCAGGCACATGTCGCGGTAGGTGATTTCCTTGGGTGCGATCGACATCAGATAGAAGATCGACGGCGCCATCGGCGGCGTCAGGTACGAGGTCTGAATCACGATCACCATCAGGGTGGCGAACCAGATCGGGTCGATCTTCAGCGCCGTCACGATCGGCAGGAAGATCGGCAGGCAGATCAGGACGATCGACACCCAGTCGAGGATGAAGCCGGCGGCGAACACGATGGCCATGCACAGCAGGATGGCCAGGAAGGTCGACAGGCCGAGATCGGCGACCATGCGCTGCACCAGCTGCTCGCCGCCGTGCAGGCGGAACACGGAGGCGAACATGGTGCCGCCGACCACGATCAGCAGGATCATGCAATTGATCTGCAAGGTGCGTTCCAGCGCGTCGCGCACCACGCTCCAACTCAGCCGGCGATAAAGCGCCGTCAGCAGCACCGCGACGAAGGCGCCGACCGACGCCGCCTCGGTCGGCGAGGCGATGCCGAACATGGTCGTGCCCAGCACCGCGACGATCAGCAGCAGCGCCGGCACCAGGCCGGTGATCGTCAGGCTGACCTTTCTGCCCAGCGGCACGTCCATTTCCTCGCGCGCCACCGGCGGACCGTCCTGCGGGTTCAGCAGGCAGCGGCCGACGATGTAGAGCAGGAACAGCCCGACCATCAGGAGGCCGGGCAGCACCATGGCGGCGTACAGCTTGCCGACCGACATGTTGGCGATCGAGGCATAGATGACGGCGACCAGCGACGGCGGGATCATGGTGCCGAGCGATCCGCCGGCGCAGATCGTGCCGGCGATCAGGCTGCGGTTGTAGCGGTACTGCAGCATCACCGGGATGGTCATGACGCCGATCACCACCTCGACGGCGCCGACGATGCCGGTCGAGGCGGCGAAGATGGCGCCCATGGTGATGGTGGCCAGCGCCAGGCCGCCGGGCATGCGCCCCAGCCACAGCTGCATCACCTGGAATAACCGCTCGGCGATGCCGGAGCGCTCCAGGATGCAGCCCATCAGCACGAAGGGCGGCACCGCCGACAGCAGGTACTGCGTCGCGGTCTGCAGCACCATGCCGTGCAGCTGCAGGCCGATGATCTTTTCGCCGAACAGCGGCAGGCCGAACACGAAGGCGGTGGCCAGCAGCGAGAACGAGATCGGGATGCCGGCGAACACCAGCACGAACAGCGCCACGAACATCAGGATCGGGATCATGCGGGCGCCGTCCCGGTACAATGGATGGCGCCATGGCCCGAGAACCTCTCCCCAACGGGGAGAGGTCGGCACGCGACAGCGTGCCGGGTGAGGGGGCCGCGCAACAGACGCCGTGCATCCCTGGCAACATCGATGCGGTTGCACCGCCCCCTCACCCGCCGCGCGCTTCGCGCACGTCGACCTCTCCCCGTTGGGGAGAGGTCATGTTTATCGAGTGGAGGCATCGCTACACCGTCGCCTGGTGGTCGTGTGCGCCGGGGGCGTAGACCGCGTCGGGGCGCGCCACGCCGATCGCGTGCCGCACCGTTTCGGCGACGCACTGCAGGCCGAGCGCCACGACGCCCAGCGCGATGCCGGCCATGAACGGCCAGATGCGCGGCTCCCAGGCGCTCATCTGTTCCAGCTCGCCCAGCCGCCACGCCTTCCACGCCTTGCCAAGGGCGGCGTCGCCGATCAGCCACAGCAGCGGCAGGAACAGCAGCAGGTAGAACAGCAGGTTGATCCCGTGCTGCGCCCGCAGCGGCAGCCGTGCCGAAAGGAAGTCGATGCGGATGTGCTGGTTGCGCCGCAGGGTCCAGGCGGCCCCGAGCAGGAACAGGGTGCCGTTGGTCATGTAGGTGATGTCGTTGGCCCACAGGGTCGGGCTGTCGAAGCCGTAGCGGGCCACGACCTCCCACAGCATGACGATCACCAGCACCACGATCTGCACCATGGCGAGCATGGCGAGCGCGCGTGACACGGCGTCAAGCCCGGGCAGTAGCCGTTGGGTGAGGAAGGCGATCATGGGAGGTCAGAAAATCCTCCCCCAACGAAGTTGGGGAGGTGCCCCGAAGGGGCGGAGGGGACCGAACGCAGTCTTGGTTATGGGAGACTCTGCAATCCATACCACGTGGGCTCCCCCTCCGGCCTTCGGCCACCTCCCCCAACTCCGTTGGGGGAGGAGCTGATCATGACGGGTCATGCTTGAATCCTCCCCAGCGAAGCTGGGGAGGTGGCCCGAAGGGCCGGAGGGGAGCCGACGTGGTCCCAGTAACCAAGACCACGATGGGTCCCCCTCCGGCCTTCGGCCACCTCCCCCAACTTCGTTGGGGGAGGAATCACTGCGGCTTGTGGTCGACCACCAGGTAGGACGAGTTGGCCTGCCAGCGGTCCTGGAAGGCGAACATCGAGGCCGCCACCTTCTCCGGCCACAGATTGCCTTCGGCCTTGGCCTTGGCGGCGGCGTCGGTCATCCACTTGCGGGCCGCCTCGCGCGCCTTGGCCTTGAAGGCGTCGTCGAGCACGATGAACTCGTTCTTGCCCTTCTTCAGCTCCTCGAGCGCGGCGAAGTCCTTGAGGATGATGGTGTTCATGCTGTCGTAGGTGGTGAGCCGGCAGGCCAGTTCGATCTTGGTGCGCACGTCGGCCGGCAACGCGTCCCATTTGTCCTTCTTCATCACCAGCTCGAAGGTCCAGGCGCCGGCGTGGATGCCGGGCATCACGATGTAGCGGGCGATTTCCTGGAAACCCAGCGCCTTGTTCTCGCTCGGCATCGAGTACTCCATGGCGTCGATGCCCTTCTTCTCGAGCATCGAGTAGAGCTCGCTGCCCGGCACCACCACCGGCGCGGCGCCGAAATGGTCCTTGATGATCGCCGCCCAGTTGCCCAGCGTGCGGAACTTCATGCCCTTGAGATCCTCGACCGTGCGGATCGCCTTGTGGCTGTGGGCGAAGAACTCCGACGGCCCGGAACCGCACACCATGGAGTGCAGGTCGAGCGTCTCGCGGCGGTGCTGCGTCAGCATCTGCTGGCCGCCGCCGTAGTACAGCCACGGCACCAGCGAATCGACGCCAGGGCCGGTCGGGAACGAGCCGATGATGAAATTGGTCGGATCCTTGCCGCCCAGGAAACTGGCCGGACCGATCGCAAGGTCGGCGCGGCCGTCCTGCACCGCCTCGAAGATCTTGAAGATCGGCGCCAGCACGCCGCCTTCGACCACCTCGATCTTGACCTTGCCGTCGGTCAGCTTGGCCGTGTAGTCGCTGAGCGGCTGGCTGATGTCGGTGTTGTACACCGCCGTCTTGGGCGCGATCGTCGCCATCCGGAGATTCAGCTGCGCCGCCGCCGGATGCGACGCGGCCACCACACCGGCGGCCAAGGCCGCCACTGTCCAACGCCGGGCACTCATGGATCCCCCCTCCTCGCACCATGCCGGTCATGACCGGGACGCGGCGCCCCGGCACCAGGACATGAATCTGCAAAAAGTAGACCATGTGTCCCCGGGCCGCGAAAGCCCCAACGCGGCGCCGGGCCGACCACGAGTTTCGCGGCATGGCTGAGAAAGCGCGGCGCTTCACGCCCGCGCGCGACGCGGGCCGACGCCGTCGCCGCGGTCAGCGAAGATCGTGCGACGTCGCGGCTGCGGCGCGTCCCGCGCACACGGGGTCGGACTCATTGCATCGTCGTGAGCGGCCGGCCGAAAATGATGCGGGTCATTTCAAATACGAGCGGTCGCCAAGGGCCGCTTCATGGTGAGCCTGTCGAACCATGAAACGGCCCGCACCGCCGCCGCGCAGGGCTTCATGGTTCGACAAGCTCACCACGAAGGCAACAAATGTGGGGCATGATCAGTCAGGCCCTCATCTGGCAGCGGCGCGCCGGAACGCGGCCCAGTCATGGACCGGCCACATGTCCTGGTCCTCGCCGTGGCCCGTCTTGCCGTCGATCGACCATTCGATCAGCCCGTTGCTGTCGATGAAGCTGTGGCGGTTGATGATGATGCCGCTGAGCCGCGTGCCGACCGCGTGCAGGCGTCGGCCCAGCCCGTCCACAGCCTCGATGGTGATCCGCGTCACCCAGCCCTGCGCCGGATCGCGCTCGACAGTCCGCCGGCCGGACGCGAGATCGGCGATCTCGCCGTCGCGCAACAGGAAGCCGTAGGCGATGTCGCCCGATTGCTCGCCGCGGCCGGTGACCGCGAGGAAGCCGTCGCGCGGCGAGGCGATGCCGGTGACATAGGCGCTCTTGTGCGGCCGGTGTTCCGGCCGCGGCCCCCAGCTGCGATCGCGCATGGCGAGGCAGTCGATGGCGATGCTCTCGCCGCCGATGTGCAGCTCGCCGGTCACCCGGCCGAACTGGTCGTAGTGGCTGGCCTTGCCGAACGGCGAACCCGCCCGGCTCAGCGGCCGCGGCGGCATCACGCCGTCGAAGCGCAGGCCCACGCGCAGGCGGTCCTCATCCTCAAACCCCAGGCGATAGCTCATGCCCGGCTCGATCACCCGGATCGATACGCCGGTCGGCAAGGTGATGTCGGTCAGGTCGCGGTCGCGCGGCAGCGGCATGGCCGAGTAGTTGCGCGAGTACAGCACCTCCCACGGCAGATGGGCGGAGTCGTCCCAGATCCAGGCACCGCCGGCCACGGTGCCGATGTTCGGTCGCGCCAGGGTGTAGAACCAGCCGCCCAGCCGCCGGCCGGGATGGCAGAACGAGAACCAGCTGGTCTCGGTCATCCACCAAGCGTCGCCCATCTCGGCGAAGTGGAAGCCGTCATCGCGGGCGGTGAAGGCGGTCATGCGCGGACTCCGGACGATGGCGGAACGATTGCCGTCGGCAACGCCGATCTTCCGACGAAAGGAAAAAGCGCTCGATAGGACGGACGAAGGATGCGCGCTGGGGACGCGTCACTCCAGTGACGCGTGATGCTGAGTGGCAAGCGAAGAGGCGCGACGGGAGTCTTGCGCGCCCAGCGCGTCACCATCTCCCTCCAGAGCAACGACACGATGCGGCCGCACATCTCTCCAATCCCCTTGCGGTGACCAGCGCCCCTCAAGGCAGCTTCGGGTAGTGGCGATGCGCGATGCCGCCCGACGCGGCGGCGGCGAGCTGCGCCTCGCGCGCGGCGTGGCCGGCGAAATATTCCAGCGCCCGCTCGAACGGCACGGTGCCGGCGCGCAGCGCCGCCGACAGCGCGGCGTGCCCGGTTTCGACCGACGCCGACGCGCGGCCCAGCAGCGCCGCCAGCGCCGCGAGCTCGGCGTTGTCGGCGGCGCGGCCCAGCCGGTCGATCTCCCTGAGGTACTTCACCACCTTGGCGGCGTTCTTGGCGGCGGCGGTCACCTGCCGGTCGGTGCTGCGCGCCACCACCACGTCGCGCAGGTCATTCAGCACCCGGTCGTACAGGGCCGCCTGTGCCGTGTCCGCTGCCTCGACCGGCGGCGATGGCGGCAGTGCCGTGCCGCTGGCCGCCGCCAAAGCCTCGACCAGCAGGCGCCGGTTGAGCCCGCGCGACACAATGGCGTGGCCGGGCTCGCCGGTGACGTTGCGATGGCGGATGACGACCACGCGCGCCGAGACGAAGACACGGTGATAGAGCACGCGCGCCCGGTCGATCGGCCGGCCGGCGAATGTTTCGTAGTCGCGCAGGCTGGCCGCGAAATCCGGCACCGGTTCCATGACGCAGCGCATCGAGAACCAGGCGAGATCCTCCATGGGATCGCCGAGATGCGCCAGCTCCCAGTCGATCAGCGCCGTCAGCCGGCCGCGGTCGAACATGAAGTTGCCCGGCCCGGCATCGCCGTGCGCCAGCACCACCCGCTCGTCGGGATCGGGCAGGTTGGCTTGCAGCCAGGCGAAGGCGAAATCGATCAGCGGATCGGGCCGACCGACCTCGTCGGCCATGGCGCGCCAGATCGCCAGTTCGGCCCGCACGTGATCGGCGATGCGCCGGCTCTGCGCGCCGCCGTCCAGCCGCACATGGCCGGCGTCCATGGCATGCAGCGCCGCGATGTTCTGCATGAACTCGCGCGCGATCGCCTGCTTCTGGCCAGCGTCCGTCAGGCGGCGGAACTCGGCGACACCGGCCGCCCGATC
>DATFGV010000366.1:0-21983 GCA_035249115.1 Vineibacter sp. | reverse complement strand
CCTGTCGATTCTCGGCGACGCGCTGCTGCGCCTGCCGCTCGACGAGCTGTTCCGCGCCACCGACGGCGAGCTGACCCGCAAACGCGAGGCATCCAACGAGTGGGTGGTCGCCGGCAACCACACCAGCAGCGGCAAGCCATTGCTCGCCAACGATCCGCATCTTGGCCTCAGCGCCCCCGGCACCTGGTACCTGGCCCGCCTGGTCGGCCCCGACTTCGATATCCGCGGCGCCTCCTCGCCCGGCTCGCCGGCCATCGTCCTCGGCCACAACGGCCGCATTGCCTGGGGTTTCACCACCACCAATCTCGACAGCCAGGACCTTTTCGTCGAACGGGTCGATCCGGTCGACCCGAGCAAGTACCTGACGCAGGACGGCAGCCGGCCGTTCGTGGCGCGCGATGAATACATCAATGTCCGTTTCGGCCAGTTGCTCAAGATCCGCCTGCGCACGACGCGGCACGGGCCGGTGATCTCCGATGTCCTCGACCCGAAGGCGGTCGAGGTGCCGGCCGGCCATGTCCTGGCGTTGTCGGCGACGGCGCTCGATCCGGTCGACACCTCGGCCGAGGGTTTCGCCGAGCTGGCGCTGGCCAAGGACTGGGACCAGTTCCTGGCGGCGGCGCGCAAGATCGTCACGCCGATGCAGAACATCGTCTACGCCGATACCGACGGCAACATCGGGCTGATCGCCCCAGCCAAAGTGCCGATCCGGCGCAAGGGCGACGGCTTCCTGCCGGTGCCGGGCTGGACCGGCGAATTCGACTGGGCGGGCTTCGTGCCGTTCGAGGAACTGCCGCGCGCCTACAACCCGCCGGGCGGCATCATCGTCAACGCCAACGCCCGCCTCGTGCCCGGCAACTTCCGGCATTTCATCAGCCGCGAATGGGCCGAGCCCTACCGCCAGCGGCGCGCCAACGCGATGATCGCCGGCGCCGACCAGCACAACGTCGGCAGCATGATCGCGATCCAGGAGGACACGCTCTCGCCGGACGCCGCCGACACCTTGCCGCCGCTGCTGGCGCTACAGCCGCGTGACGCGCGCCAGGCGCGCGCCATGGATTTGCTGCGTCACTGGAACCGACGAATGCGCGCCGACACGCCGGAGCCGCTGATCTACACCGCCTGGCTACGCGCCCTGCAGCGTGCGCTCTACGCCGACGAATTGGGCGAGGACCTGTTCAAGGACTTCACCTCGCCCAACGTCGCACTGCTGGTGACGATCCTGCGCGACCGGCCGGAATGGTGCGACGATGTGCGCACGCCAGCCGCCGAGACGTGTCCGGAGATCTTACTGGCGGCGCTCGACGCGGCGCTGGACGAGCTGCAGGCGCGCTACGGCGCCAGCATGCAGGCCTGGCGGTGGGGCGCAGCGCACCAGGCGACGCACCGCCACGCGTTGTTCGACGCCGTACCGCTGCTACGCGACATCGCGTCGGTGCGATTTCCGTCCGACGGCGGCATGCACACGCTGAACCGTGCAACACCGTCGTTCCGCGATTCGCGCGCGCCCTACGCCGCGGTGCACGGCGCCGGCCTGCGGGCGATCTACGATTTCGACGATCTCGACAACAGCCGCTTCGCGATTCCGCTCGGTCAGTCGGGCAACTTCCTGTCGCCCTGGTACGCCAACTTCGTGGCCGGATGGCGCGCCTTCGACTATCTGCGTATCGACGGACACCGCTTCAGGCTGCAGCGCGAGGGTGTCGGTACCGTCACCCTGCTGCCGGCGACGAAGTGAATTCGGCCGGCTCCAGCCAACCAATGTAGCGCACCAGGCGGCCAATCAGCGGCAAGGCGATGGTCACGTCGAACTGGAACCGGCCGGCGGCGTCGACCCGCTCGGTGGCCGCGATGCGCGGCCACAGCCAGCGCGGCAGCGGCAACCCCAACACGCGGCCATAGCGCAGCTGCAAATCGATGCCCTGCGACGAGGCAACGGCTTGCATGGCGAAGGCGACCGCACCGAAACGCTCGACGATCAGGCCGCGCTCGCGACCGATGCCGGCGTACTGCAACGACTGGAAGCGGTACGCGCCGAACCTGCGCTGCCAGGTCTCGACGCCGTCGCGCACGCCGAACGTCACCGTCACTGGTACGTCAGCCATGGCGGCGGGAAAGCCGAACAGGCGCGCCGCCAGCCACGCCAACGGCCCGCGAGCGCCCTCGATACTGGCGCGGCCGCGCCACACGGCGTCGGCCGCCAGATCGTGCAGCGCGGCGATCGGCGCCGGCAGCAGCCGGTGGTCGTCGCCGATGCAGCGCTGATAGAGCGGCGGCAGCTGATCGCGGCTCCAGCGGATCGCCAGACCCTCGGCCTCGGCCAGGATCTCGTCCATGCTCAGCAAGCCAACACAGGGCATGGCGCCACGGGCTGTTGCGGCGCCGCGCACCAGCTTGCGAACCAGGGCGACAGCCGCCAATGCCGGGATCCACGGTCCGTCGCCCGCTTCGGCCAGCAGCCGCCAGCGGCGCGTGACGGCACGGCCCTCGTCGTCGCGACCCGCCACGTCGACCAGCATGCCGCCGCGATCGGTGCCGGCGTGCCGCAAGCGTTCCGCCAGCCACCGGCAGGCGCGCGCCCAGGGCGCGAGCGAGCGCTGCCAGCCCCAGCGCACCGGCCAGGTCAGCAGCCACAGGCCGAAATGCATCAAGGGCAGCTCGAGGCCGGCGTGAAATGCCACCCGCCCACGCACCCCGTAGCGCTCGGGAAACAATGTCAGGTCGGGGACGTCGCAGAGGCCGAACCATCGCGGCCCCAGGCTTGCACCGTCGGCCAACGTCAGCGTGCGGCGATGCTGGTCCCGCCAGCCGACCGCTTCGCTCCAGGCACCGTGCCGCCACAACCGCAGCGGCTGTCCGACATAGCTGAGGATCCCGGCCACCGTCGCCAACCCGCGCGGCGCGCGATTGCCCGGCGTGATGGCGATGTCGATGGCGTCGATCCGCGACAAACCCGAGACCAGCTGGTCGACGACGGCCGCAGACAGCGCCGGTACGGAACTGGCGCCGCTCGTGACCAAAACGCCGGCGGCTCGTGCCGCGGCGTCGAGCATGCCGATGCCGCAAACGAAGGCGCGCGCGTCGGCAAGGTCGACGTAGTGCGCCCCCAACCGGATGCAGGCTTCGGCGACGCGATAGTCCGAACCCTGGAACGGCCCAGCGACGTGGACCACGGCTGCCGGATGCAACGCCGCGAGGTCGTCGGCCCATGCGGCGGCCTCAAGATCCAGCTGGGTCGCGACAATGTCGGCGCGCCCGGACTGCCTGCGCAATTCGGCTGCCAGCGCATCGGCCGCCGCCCGCCCGCGGGCGGCGACGTACAACGCGATGCCGGGATCGCGCGCCAGAAGCCGGCAGACGCGCGCGCCAAACGCGCCGGTACCGCCGATCACCACGACGCGAAAGCCGCTCATCGCGCTTCAGCCGGCGCGACCGCGCGGGGCGCTCTACCCCGTCGTCCCGACCAAGGCCCGAAGGGCCGCGCGGAGGGACCTTGCCTCCACAACCTTGTTTTGTGCTGTTGAAAGAAGGTCCCTCGACTGCGCCGCGCTTCGCGCGGCTCCGCTCGGGACGACGAATAATCCACCATCCGCCACCACCCCGCCCTTCAGCCGAGAAAGCGCGCCGCGAGCGCCGGGTCGGGTACCAGGCAGGCGTCGCGCCGGCCGAACCAGGCGTAGCGGTTGGCGGCGATGCGGTCGTAGAGCCAGTCGCGCAGCCCAAGCGGCGCCAACCGCATCAGCCGCATCATCGGCCACGGCTGGCGCAGGCGGGTGCAGATGCGGACATAGGCCTCGGACTTGAAGTAGGCGCGACCGCCCTCGATCAGGATGTTGCTTTCGTAGTCGTCGGTCGACAGGCCGAGGTCACGCAGGATCGCCGTGCCCAGAGCGGACTGCGCCGCAACAAAGCGGAAGATGGCGGCCGGGTCGCGCGCGACGACGAAGCGCACGAAGCCAGCGCAGAGATTGCAGACGCCGTCGAACAGGATCACCGGACCGCCGGCCGGCAATCCGACCCCTACGCTGTGCCCATTGGCCGGCACCGGCCGCGACGTGGCCATGTGCTCCCTACCGCTGTCAGGCAAGGATTGGCGATTTTGCCGCGCATGACGAGAGGGCACATCGTCGCGCGCCCGGCGCGACGATGTGCGTGACGGTTGGTGGTCGGCCGATCAGCCCTTGACGCACACGACCTGGCGCAGCTCGTGCACGACCTCGACCAAATCGGCCTGTGCCGCCATGACGGCGTCGATCGGCTTGTAAGCGCCGGGCGTCTCGTCGATCACGTCTTCGTCCTTGCGACACTCGACGCCGGCGGTCGCCGCCACGTGATCCTCCAGCGTGAACGTGCGCTTGGCCTCGCCGCGTGACATGGCCCGGCCAGCGCCATGCGAGCAACTGTGGAATGACTCGGGATTGCCTTTGCCGCGCACGATGTACGACCGGGCGCCCATCGAACCCGGGATGATGCCAAGATCGCCGGCGCGTGCCCGCACCGCGCCCTTGCGCGTCAGCCAGGCGTTGCGGCCGAAATGGTTCTCCTTGGCGACGTAGTTGTGGTGGCAGTTCACCGCCACGGCATCGCCGCTGACCTCGCGCCCCAGGGCCGTGCCGATCGCTCGCAAGGTGGCCTGCATCATCAGGTCGCGATTGAGGCGTGCGAAGTCCTGCGCCCACGACACCGCGGCGACATACTGGTCAAAGTAAACGGTGCCCTCCGGCAGATAGGCGAGATCGGCGTCCGGCAGGTTGATGAACCAGCGGCGCATTTCCGCCTTCGCCAGTTCAATGAAGTGCTGGCCGATGCTGTTGCCGATGCCCCGCGAGCCGGAGTGCAGCATCACCCATACGGCGCCGTCAGTGTCGAGGCACACTTCGATGAAGTGGTTGCCCGTACCCAGGGTACCGGCGTGGCGCACGACCCGGTCGGCACCGCGCGCCAGTTTCGGCTGGGCGGTGGTGATCGGCTCGAGCGCCTTGGCCGCCTCGGCGGTCGCCGTCACCACGCCCGGCGGTGGCTCGCCCCAGGCGCCGCGATCGTTGGCGCCGCCGTTGTCCGTGCGCCCGTGCGGCACCGCCGCCTCGATCGCCGACCGCACGCCAGCGAGGTTGTCCGGCAGGTCCGGCGCGCGCAGGTTGGTGCGGACCGCGCACATGCCGCAGCCGATGTCGACGCCGACCGCCGCCGGGACGATTGCGCCCAGGGTCGGAATGACGCTGCCGACCGTCGCGCCCATGCCCCAATGAACGTCCGGCATGGCGGCGACGTGCTTATGGACGAACGGCAGGCTGGCGACGTTGCGCAGCTGGCGCAATGCCGCATCCTCGACCACGACGCCGCGTGTCCACAACTTGATTGGCGCGCCGCCGTCCGCCACCACGTCGTACGTTCTCTCCGCCATGTTCGCCTCCAACGGGGCGCGGGATGTAGTCGCACGAACGGTACTTGTCCAGCGCTTCCGGATGCGGCCGGCCGGCACACGCAGGGCTAGCCCGGAGTGCAAGCCGTCTGTACAGTTTCCCCTGTCGGCGGGAACTGGTCCCCCGCCCGCGTGGTGACGGAACGGCGAGACGATGTTCATCCGGCAGACAGCGGCCCCGCTGCGGTTTTTCCGCACGACGCCGGCGTTGCGCTGTCCCTACCTGCCCAACCGCTTCGAGACCAAGCTGGTCACCGAGCTGGGCGGGCCGGACGCGCTCGACCTGCACGACCAGCTGACCGACGCCGGCTTCCGCCGCTCGCACCACTACGTCTACAAGCCGTTGTGCGGCAGCTGCCAGGCCTGCGTGCCGGTGCGCATTCCGGTGGCGGCGTTCGCGCCCAGCCGTTCGCAGCGGCGCACATTGCTGGCCAATCGCGACGTCACCGGCGCCGTCGTGCCGGCGATGGCGACCAGCGAGCAGTATGCGCTGTTCGCGCGCTACGTCGCCGCCCGCCATGGCGACGGCGACATGGCCGAGATGGATTTCGACGACTACCGCTCGATGATCGAGGAGACCCCGGTCGACACCCGCGTCGCCGAACTGCGCGACGGTGGCCAGCTGATCGCCGCCTGCCTGACCGACTGGCTGGGCAACGGCATCTCGGCGGTCTACAGCTTTTTCGACCCGCGCCTGCGACGACGGGCGCTGGGCGTCCAGATCGTGATGTGGCTGGTCGAAGAGGCGAAGCGGCGCGGCCTGCCCTATGTCTATCTCGGCTACTGGATCGCAGGCTCTCCCAAGATGGACTACAAGGCGCGCTACAGCCCGCTCGAGACGCTGGGCGCCGCCGGCTGGGAGTCCTTTGTGCCCGGCGACGACGCGCCGCCGCGACAGGGCTGATCGCCGAACAGATTGCCGGCGTTTCGCCGAGTGGCGGACCGACGTGACCGGAATCGTTCAATCGACGCGGCACTACGAGGACTGGCTGCGCCAACAGCTTGGTGATGCCTTCGTGCCCGCCGACCTGGAGCGCAAGCACGACAAGATGCGGCGCAGCGCCTTCGCCTTCCTGCGCGCCACCTACTGGCGTTGGGCGGAGACGGTCCTCGACCTCTGCCCTGATCTGGCCAGCGCGCCGACGGTGCTGGCGGTCGGCGATATCCATGTCGAGAATTTCGGTACCTGGCGCGACGTCGACGGCCGTCTCGTCTGGGGCGTCAACGACTTCGACGAGGCGGCGGAGATGCCGTTTCTCCTCGACATCGTGCGCCTGGCATGCAGCGTGCTGCTGGCGCGTCGCCGCCGTGACATGCCGGCCCGCGAGATTTGCGCGCGGCTGCTGGACGGCTACCGCGACGGGCTGGCGGCGCCGCAGCCGATGGTGCTCGATCGCGACCACAAGTGGTTGCGCAAGAAGGTCATCGTCGCGGAAAAAGACCGCGCCGACTTCTGGAAGGACCTGGACCAGCAGCTGATCGACGATCCCGTACCGCCACCGCATGTCCTGGCAGCCCTGCGGTCGGCGTTTCCCGAGCCGGTGCCCCTGTCGCGCATCGGCCACCGGATCGCCGGCAGCGGCAGCCTTGGCCGCCTGCGGCTGGTCGGCATAGCGACCTGGCGTGGCGCGGCGCTGGTGCGTGAGGCGAAGGCGCTCGCACCGTCGGCTTGGTCGCGGCCAACGGGCCGCGCCGCCGCCGGCCTGCGCTGCCATGCGATCGCCACCGGCCGGTACCGGGCGCCGGATCCCTGGTTCCGCGTGCAGGGCGCCGTCGCGGTCCACCGGTTGTCGCCCAACAACCGCAAGATCGAGCTCGACGACATCGACGCCAACCTGCTTGGCGCCGACATGTTGAGGGCCATGGGCCACGACCTCGCCGCGGTCCATCTTGGCACCGCCGACCGGCGCGAGGCGCTCCGCGATCATTTGCGCAAGCGCGGCAAGCGCCGGTTGCTCGACGCCGCCGAGACAATGGCGACCGCCGTGCACGGCGACTACGTGTCGTTCAGGGGTTGAGGCCGCTCAGCCGTAGGCGTGCCAGGCGAGCAGCGCCAGCGCAATCCCGCCCAGCGCGATGCGGTACCAGGCGAAGGGCGCGAACCCATAGCGGCTGACGAAGGCGACCAGCCGCGAGACCACCAGGGCCGCTACGACGAAGGCGGCGACGAAGCCGATCGCGATCAGCGCCATGCCACCGGTATCGGAGCCCAGGGTCGACCAGTTCTTGAACGTGTCATAGACGGTGGCGCCGAGCATCGTCGGCATGGCGAGGAAGAACGAGAACTCGGCCGACGTGGCGCGGTCGACCCCGAACATGCGGGCGCCCATGATGGTGGCGCCCGAGCGCGAGACGCCGGGGATCATCGCCAGGGTCTGGCAGAAACCGATGCCCAGGGCCGTCTTCCAGGTCAGCTCGTCGACAGTCTTGATCGCCGGCCGCGGCGCGATGCGCTCGATCAGCAGGATGGCGAGGCCGCCGACGACCAGCGCCACGGCGACGACCCACGGATTGAACAGGACGGTCTTGATCAGCCGGTGGGCGAAGACGCCGATCACCGCCGCCGGCAGGAACGCGACCACGACGTTGATGGCGAAGCGTGTCGCCACCGGCTCGCGGAACAGGCCGACAGCGGTCTGCCAGATCTTCTCGCGATAGAGCCAGCACACGGCGAGGATGGCGCCGAGCTGGATGATGATCTCGAACACGCGGCCCTTGGGGCCTTCGAAGCCCAGCACCTCCTCCATCAGGATGATGTGGCCGGTGGACGAAACGGGGATGAACTCGGTCAATCCCTCCAGCACGCCCAGCAACAGCGCCTTGAGCGCGACGATCAGGTCCATTCGGGCCCCGTGCAGCCAATAGCCAGCGACGAGGGCGGCTTCATGGTGAGCCTGTCGAACCATGAAGCGGTCCGCGCAGGCCGCTGTGCGACACCTTCATGGTTCGACAAGCTCACCATGAAGGCGCGTCGAGACGCGTTCATCACAAGCAACATTGTGCTCAGAACTTGTTGGCGCGCGGCGAGCCGGGTGGTGGCAGGCGGCCGGCCTGGGCGCGCTCGCCGATCCAGTCCTTCAGCTCGGCCTTGGTCTTCAGGCGGCCCTGCCACTGCAGGCCGTCGGCCAGCACGAAGGCCTTGGCGTCGCTCAGGCCGCCATCCTTGTGCTTCTGCAGAATGACGCCGCGGCCGCGCGCCATCTCCGGCACGTCGGCGATCGCGAACACCAGCAGCTTGCGGTTCTCGCCGATGGCGGCGACGTGGTCGGCGCCGTCGGGCACGACTCGGCAGGAGACTGCCTCCTCGCCCTCGCCCAGGTTCAGCACCTGCTTGCCACCCCTGGTCTGCGCCACCACCTCGTCCTCGGGCACGATGAAGCCGCGGCCCTCGCGGCCGGCCACCAGGAATTTGCGACCGCCCTTGTGCACCAGCAGCTCGACGATGTCCTGCTCGTTGCCGAGATCGATCATCAGGCGGATCGGCTCGCCATGGCCACGCGCGCCGGGCAGGCGGTCGATGCCGACGGTGTAGAAGCGTCCGTTTGTGCCGAACACCAGCAGCTTGTCGGTCGACAGCGCGTGCAGCCAGAACTTCTCGCGATCGCCTTCCTTGTACTTCAGGTCGGCGATGCCGGCCGGCTCGAGATGCCCCCTGGCGGCGCGGATCCAGCCCTTCTCCGAGCACACCACCGTCACCGGCTCCTTCTCGATGAAGGCGTCGATCGGCACCTCGACCGGCGCCGGCGCGTCGGCGATCTCGGTGCGGCGACGACCCTTGTCGGTCTTGGCGCCGTAGCTCTTGCGCAGCTCCTGGATGTCGGCGGCGATCGCCTGCCATTGCTTTTTGTCGTCGGCCAGCAGCGCCTTCAGCTCCTTGCGCTCCTGGCTGAGCGCCTTGTGCTCCTTCTTGATCTCGATCTCTTCCAGCCGGCGCAGCGCGCGCAGGCGCATGTTGAGGATCGACTCGGCCTGCAGGTCGCTCAGCTTGAAGCGCTTCATCAGCGCCGGCTTCGGCTCGTCCTCGCGGCGGATGATCTCGATGACCTCGTCGATGTTGAGGTAGGCGACGAGGTAGCCGTCGAGGATCTCCAGCCGGCGTTCGATCTCGGCCAGGCGGTGTTTCGAGCGGCGTTGCAGCACCACTTGCCGGTGGTCGAGCCAGGCCTGCAAGGTCTGGCGCAGGTCCATCACCCGCGGCACCTGGTCGGCGTCGAGCACGTTGAGATTCAGCGGGAAGCGGGTCTCCAGGTCGGTCAGCTTGAACAGCTGCTCCATCAGCAGCTCAGGCGGCACATTGCCGGTCTTCGGCTCCAGCACCAGCCTGATGTCGTCGGCCGATTCGTCGCGCACCTCCTCGAGCATCGGCAGTTTCTTGCCGTTGATCAGCTCGGCGATCTTCTCGACCAGCTTCGATTTCTGGACCTGGTAGGGGATCTCGCTGACGACGATGCGGTACTGGCCGCGCGGCAATGGCTCCTTCGCCCACTTGGCGCGCAGTCGGAAGGCGCCACGGCCGGTCTTATAGGCCTCGATGACGGCGTCGCGCGGCTCGACCAGCATGCCGCCGGTCGGAAAATCCGGGCCGGGCACGTGCTCGACCAAAGTCTCGATGCGGGCATTGGGCGCCTTGATCAGGTGCAGCAGCGCATCGCACAGCTCGCCGACATTGTGCGGCGGGATCGACGTCGCCATGCCGACGGCGATGCCGGCGGCGCCATTGGCCAGCAGGTTGGGAAAAGCAGCCGGCAGCACCACCGGCTCACGCTCTGCGCCGTCGAAATTGTCGCGGAAGTCGACGGTGTCCTCATCGATACCGGCGAGCAGCGCGCGGGCCACCTCGGTCAGCCGCGCCTCGGTGTAGCGCATGGCCGCGGCGTTATCGCCGTCGATGTTGCCGAAATTGCCCTGGCCGTCGACCAGCGGGTAGCGGATCGCGAAGTCCTGGGCCAACCGCACCAGCGCGTCGTAGATCGACTGGTCGCCATGCGGATGCAGCTTGCCCATGGTGTCGCCGACGACGCGGGCACTCTTCTTGAAGGCGCCGGTCGGATCCAGCCGCAGCTCCTGCATGGTGTAGAGCAGCCGGCGGTGCACCGGCTTCAGCCCGTCGCGCACGTCGGGCAGCGAGCGGGCCATAATGGTGCTCAGCGCGTAAGACAGGTACCGCTCGGACAGCGCCGAGCGCAGCGGCAGGTCCTGGATGGGCGGTGGCGGCGGCGGTGGCGCGGCTTTGTCGGTCAGCTTGGCCATAGATCGAGGGGTTGGCGGCGCAACTAGCCGCTATTTGTTGTGCTAAACCGTTGAAGGGTTTCGATAAACCGCTGGCGCGCCGGTGGCAAGGGTTTGTTGTGTGGCCAAAAGACGTGGCGTTCCAGGAAGTAGCCGGTGAGGTCGAGGCCACTCAGCACCTCGGTCGCCGCCGCGGCGCCGCCGACGGTCAGGAAGGCCGGCAGCGCCAGGAGCTTGTCCTTGTAGGCTTCGCCGGCGGCGCGGCTGACGGCGCGGCCGCTGCGGGGCGAGACGTAGATCAGGTCCTCCGTCACGCCGGTGGCGGCGCAAGCCTGCAGGTCGAGCCCGAAGCCCAGCTCCTGCAACAGCCCCAATTCGAGAAGCACGTAGACGGTCGGCCAGCCGTTGTGACCCAGCGCCGACAACAGCGCCGTCATGCCGTCGAACATCGCAGGATGCGGCTCGCGCTCGGGCAATGCTGCGTCGAGCGTGCCGCAAGCGGCGAGCAGGCCAGCCAACGACAGCGGATCGTCGAGCGCGCGAGCGGCGTGCGCCGCCAGCAATTCACCCTTGAACGCGCCCAGCTGCTCGCTCAGGCGGCCGCGCCAATCCAGGCGCACGTGATTGCCCGGCTGCCACAGGGGCCGCTGGCGCGTTGAGGCGCCGCCATGCACGAAACCGGCGTGACGGCCGTGGCTGGCGGTCAACGCCGTCACCACCAACGCCGATTCACCGTGTGCGCGCGCCGCCAGCACGATGCCGTCCTCGCTCCAGTCCACGCTGCCGCTCTCCCGATCCGCCCGATCGACGTCATGGATTGGTCACCCGCCGGTCATGGCGCCGTTGTCGCGCGGGTCCATCCTGCGACTGCCTTAGCAAACGAACACCCCTCTATGAACAGCCGCAACAGGCAATCTCTCCAACGGCGGCGCTTGCTGCGTACGGGACTCGCGGGCGCGGCGACTGTCGCCTTGCCGAGCCGCATCTTCGCGCAGACCTCCGAGCGAATGCGTCCGCAGATACCGTTTGGCGTGCAGACCGGCGATTTCGCCGGCGACGGCGCCGTCGTGTGGGCCGCCAGCGACCGGCCGGCGCGGATGATCGTCGAGTACGCCACGACGGAAGGATTCGGCGACCTCCGCCGCGTGATGGGACCGCACGCGCTGGAGACCACCGACTACACCGCGCGGCTCGCGATCACCGGCATCTCGCCAGGCCAGACGGTCTTCTATCGGGTGACGTTCCTCGACCTCGGCGACTGCAAGACACTGAGCGCGCCGGTGATGGGTCGCTTCCGCGTGCCGCCGGCCAGCGACGCACGCGACGTCTCTTTCGTCTGGACCGGCGACACCGCCGGCCAGGGCTACGGCATCAATCCCGACTGGGGCGGCATGCGCCTGTACGACGCGATGCGCCGCACCGATCCGGATTTCATGGTGCATTGCGGCGACTCGGTCTACGCAGACGACCCGATTCCGCCGCGCATCGACCTGCCGGACGGCAGCGTCTGGCGCAACCTGGTGACGGACGAGAAGTCCAAGGTCGCCGAGACCTTGCGCGAGTTCCGCGGCAACTACCGCTACAACCTGCTGGACGACAACGTCCGGCGGCTGAACGCCGACGTGCCGTCGATCATGCTGTGGGATGACCACGAGGTGCGCAACAACTGGTTCCACGGCCAGCGCATCGTCGATGACGATCGCTACAGCGAGAAGCGTGCGGCATTGCTGACCGCCCGCGGCACCCGCGCCTTCCTTGAGTACAATCCGATCCGTCTCGATCCCGATCATCCGGAGCGCATCTATCGCCGGTTCTCCTGCGGTCCGCGTCTCGACCTGTTCCGCACAGACATGCGGTCCTATCGCGGCGCCAACAGCGCCAACCGCCAACCCACGGCGGGCGATGACACCGAATTCCTGGGTGCCGAGCAGCTGGCGTGGCTGAAGCGGGCGCTCAAGGCGTCGGCGGCGACGTGGAAGGTCATAGCGACTGACGCGCCGCTCGGCATCGTGAACTGGGCCGACGCCGAAGGCGGCATGGAAGGCGTGGCCAATGGCGACGACGGCGCGCCGCTCGGTCGCGAGCTCGAGTTGGCCGACCTGCTGTCGTTTGTCCGGCGCGAGGCGATCCACAACGTCGTTTGGATAACCGCCGACGTGCACTACTGCGCCACGCACCGCTACGAACCCGCGACCGCCGCCTTTCCGGATTTTTTGCCGTTCCACGAATTTGTGTCGGGCCCGGCCAACGCCGGCGGATTCGGCCCGCAACCCTGCGACGGCACCTTCGGCCCGCGCGTCATATTCCACAAAGTGCCGTCGGGCGGTCGCGAGAATTTGGCACCCAGCGAGGGGATGGCCTTCTTTGGCCATGTCAGGATCGACGGACGCAGCGGTGTCATGGCGGTGACCCATCGTGACGTCGATGGCACCATCCTGCACCGCACCGAAATGATCCCGCACGGTGCCGGCAACGCGCGGGCCAGTCGACACGCATGGCGCGGCAGGCCTCAGACGTCGTACTGCAGTCCCCAATCGCCGTAGCGGGCGCGGTCCTCGGGCCAGTTATCCCTGACCTTTACCGTCAGGAACAGGTGCACCGGTCGGCCGACGATGTCGATCAGTTGCGCCCGCGCGCGGTTGCCGATCATCTTGATGCGCGCGCCGCCCTTGCCAAGCGCGATCGGCCGCTGGCTTTCGCGCATCACGAATATCGCGCAATCGACCCGGGCGCTGCCGTCCGGCCGTTCGGTCCAGGTCTCCGTCTCGACCGCCATCTCGTAGGGCAGCTCGTCGTGCAGCTGCAGGAACACCTGCTCGCGCACCATCTCGGCCGCCAGCAAACGCAGCGGCATATCGGTCAGTTGATCCTCAGGGTAAAGGAACGGGCCGACCGGCAAAGTCGCGGCCAAACAGTCGGCAACATCGCCGACACCGTCGCCGGTTTGCGCCGACACCATGAAGGTGCGCTCGAACGGATGCGCCGCGTTGGCCGCGGCCGTCAGCGCCAGCAGCTTGTCGCGCCGCACCAGGTCGATCTTGTTCAGGATGAGAACCGCCGACTTGCCGATCTCGCGCAGGCGTCGGGCAACTGCTTGCGCCTCGTCGTTGAAGCCGCGCGCCGCGTCGACCAGCAACGCCACCCTGTCGGCGTCGGCGGCGCCCTGCCAGGCGGCGTGCACCATGGCGCGCTCCAGCCGCCGCTGGCGGCGGTCATGGATGCCCGGCGTGTCGACGAAGATGATCTGTGTCCGCGTTCCGTCCGGCAGGTCGCGCATCGCGATGCCCAGCACGCGGGTGCGCGTCGTCTGCACCTTGGGCGAGACGATCGACACCTTGCCGCCGACCAGGGTGTTGAGCAGCGTCGACTTGCCGGCGTTGGGCGCCCCCAGCAGCGCCACAAAGCCGGCGCGGGTTGTGCCGTTGGTCATGAGCCCACAGGCGCTTGAACATCTCGACTGTCCCTCCCCACGCGCAGCGTGGAGAGGCGCCCGAAGGGCGGCGGGGAGCCATCGTGGTCCTGGTGGTAAACACCACGACGGCTCCCCAGCCGGCGCTTCGCGCCACCTTCCCCACCGGCGCGGGGAAGGGAAGAGCTTGTGTTCACTTCAGCGCTTCCAACATGGCGGCGGCGGCGGCGCGTTCGGCCTCGCGCTTGGTTTTGCCGTTGCCGCTGGCGGGGGCGCGACCGCGCACCGTCACTTCCATCACGAATTGCGGCGCGTGCGGCGGGCCCTGGCGGCCGACCTCACGGTAGCTGGGCAGCGGCAGGCCGCGGCCCTGTGCCCATTCCTGCAGCGTGGTCTTGGGATCGCTCGGTGGATGGGGATCCGACTCGATGCGCGGCGCCCAGTAGCGCTCGACGAAGGCGCGCGCCACGTCCAGCCCACCGTCGCGGTAGAGCGCGCCGATCACCGCCTCGCAGGCATCGGCGAGGATAGCCGGTTTCTGCCGGCCGCCGGTCGCCACTTCCGAGTCGGCCAGCGCCAGCCGATCACCCAGCCCGATGGCGCGCGCCACCTCGGCCAGGGTTTCCGCCCGCACCAGAGCTGCATGCCGGCGTGCCAGTTCGCCCTCGCTTTCGTCGGGAAAGCGCCGGATCAGCAGGTCGGCCACCGCCAGCGACAGCACGCGGTCGCCAAGGAATTCGAGCCGCTCGTTGCCATAGCGCAGGTCGAGGTTGCGGCCGCGCAGGCGGTCGACGGCGCTGCGATGCGTCAACGCCTCGCGCAGCAGATCGCGATCCTTGAAGGTATGGCCGAGCGCCGCCAGGAACGCGGCCGCGCCGACGTCGCCATCTTGCGCCGATGCCGCCACGGCCGCCCGCCCCCGGCTAGCGAATGGCGTCGAAAAAGCGGCCGAACCGGATCGCGCCGGGCCACTTCCAGACTTCCCACAGCGAGGCCGAGCCGTCGTGCGAGAAGAAGATGAACTCGGCACGGCCGACCAGGTTCTCGACCGGCACGAAGCCGACCTGGCTGCCCGTTACCCGGCTGTCGGCCGACTCGTCGCGATTGTCGCCCATGACGAAGACGTGGCCCGGCGGCACGATGAACTCGCGCGTGTTGTTGGGATCGTCACCCGGTTCCTTGGGCGCGCCGATCGGCCGCTTCTTCTGGATGAAATGCGGCGTTCCACCCGGCAGGACTTCGACAAAGATCTGCGTCTCGGCGCCGCCGGCTGGCCGCGGCCCGCCATCGCCCCCCGGCTTGAGCTCGACCGGCTTGTCGTTGAGGTAGAGCACGCCGCCCTTGACCTGAACCCGATCGCCGGCGACGCCGACGATGCGCTTGATGTAGTCGGTGCGGTTATCGCCCGGCCACTTGAACACCGCAACGTCGCCGGCCTTTGGTGGACGCTCGAAGATCCGGCCGGAGAACGGCGCCATCGACAGCGGGAAGGAGTGCTTGCTGTAGCCGTAGGAATACTTCGACACGAACAGGTAGTCGCCAACCAGCAACGTGGGGATCATCGAACCGCTGGGGATGTTGAACGGCTCGAACGCGAAGGTCCGCGCGACGATGGCGATCAGGACGGCATAGACAACGGTTTTGACCGTCTCCAACCAACCGCCGGACTGTTCTCTGCGACTCATGGGCTTGTCGGATTCCACTGGCTGCATGCCTCATCGGCCGGCCTTGGGGGGTGGCGCGGCAGCCGGCGGGTATAGCAACAAAGGCCTGCGAAGTCTTGGGTTTCACCGGCGCCGCTGCGGCGATCGTTGGGGGTCTTTGGGACACTTTGTGAGCATATGCTCATAGCGCGTGACAACGAACAAACTGGGCCGCCTGCGCAACATAACAGTCACGGGCGCAGTCTTTGTGCTCGTCGCCACTGTGGCCTCCGACCGGTTGCCGGCCATTAGGCCGTCGCCGGCAAGGCCTCGATCACGACGAAGGCCTGCGCCATCGGGAAATCGTCGGTGATCGTCAGGTGGATCTCGGCCCGCATGCCTGCCGGGGTGATGGCACGCAGCCGCTCCATGGCACCACCGGTCAGCATCAGTGTCGGCTGGCCGCTCGGCTTGTTCACCACGCCCATGTCGCGCCAGAACACGCCGCGACGAATACCGGTGCCCAGTGCCTTGGCGCAGGCTTCCTTGGCGGCGAAGCGCTTGGCGTAGCTGGCGGCCCTGTCGGCGCGACCATCCGAGCGCTTCCGCTCTATGTCGGTGTAGCAACGCGCGATGAACCGCGCGTCGTGCCGCTGAAGCGTCTGCTCGATGCGCCTGATGTCGATCAGGTCGCTGCCGATGCCGATGATCATCGCCATCGGATAGCGCGCCAGCGACGCAAGCGCCAGCCCGACGCTGGCCTCAGGCCGCCGCGACCTCGACGCCGGTATCGTTGAAGCAGGCACCCTCCGCGAGATCGGCGCGGGCGTCGGCCGATACCAGGGCGCTGATCGTCTGGCCGGTGACGCTGGTCGCCAGCCACGCGCCTTTCTCCGAGGCCACGACGCCGATGGGCACGGCATCGGTGATCAGCAGCGGCAGGATCACCTCGCCGAGATCGTTCCAGACCCGCACCGATTTCGCCCTTTCCAAGCTGCGGCGCCGCGCGTCCTGTGGATTCATCATCAGTGGCGGCGCCTCGGATGGCGCCCCGCCCTGGCCCAGCAAGGTCGAGGAGATGCGCTTGTCCGAGGCCGGCGAGATCAGGGCCAGCGGGAACCGCCCGTCCGGCGGCCGGAACCGCGGCAGGCGCGCGTCCGGTCCCCAACGGCCCGCCAGCACCGGCGAATCGAGCTCGATCTTGCCTGAAGGCGTCGCCGGCAGGACATTGTCGAACAACGCCAGCGGCTTGCCATCGGGCGCTGCCATGCGCAGCGCGTTGTTGGTCGGGATTCGGCTCGGCGTCACGCCGCCCAGGCGCGGGTGCGCACCGTCGACCGCCTCGTCCATCAGCACTGCGTCGCTGACCTTGAAGCACGCGTCGTCGAAGCCGAACCGCGCCGCCAGCCGCCGGAAAATCTCGGTGTTCGGCAGGCTCTCGCCGACCGGCGGGATGACGGCCTCGGCCCGCTGCAGCCAGTGGTGACCGTAGGCGGCGTAGAGGTCGTCACATTCGAAATGCGTCGCCGACGGCAGGACGACGTCGCAGTACTGCATGCTCTCGGTCATCGCGATATCGATACCGACGAGGAACACGTCGTCGCGCGCCAGGCCGCGCTTCAGGCGGTTCTGATCGGCGTGCACCACCAGCGGATTGTGGTTGTAAATGAACAGCGCCCGCAGCGGCGGATCGATGTCGTCGCGCTCCAGGTGACGACCGACATCCATGATGTTGAGCGTACGTGTGCCTGCCGGGACAAGGTCGGGCCGTTGCAGCTTCGCCATCGTCTTCGGCACGGCGAAGCCGGCGCCCAGCACGATGCCGCTGGTGGCATTGAGCTTGCCGAGCAGCGCCGGCAGCGCGATCGCGGCGCGGATGCCACTGCCGCCATTGCGTCCGCGCTCCAGGCCGTTGCCCGGCGCCAGGACCAGGGGATCGGCATCGGCCATCCAGCGCGCCAGCTGCCTGATGTCGTCAGCCGGCACACCGCAGGTCGCGGCGGCGCTGGCCACCGTCCACGGCCGCGCCAGGGCCATGAACACCTCGTAACCCTCGACGTGGCGGGCAATGAATTCGCGGTCGTGCGCGCCGATGCGCTCGAACTCGGCCGCCAGCGCGAAACCCAGCACCACGTCGGTGCCGGGCCGCACCGCCAGGTGCAGGTCGGCCTGTTCGGCGATCTTGGTGCGCAACGTGTCGATCACCGCCAGTCGCCCGCCCTTGCGCTTGGCGGACCGGATGTTCCGTACCAGATGCAGGTTGGAGACGGTCGCGTTGTTGCCCCACACGATGTTGAGCATGGCATTGGCGGCGGCGTCCGGTCCGATGCCCGGCACCGCGCCGTAGGTGCCCGTCCACGCCTCGCTGCGCACGCCGCCGCACAGCGCCCGGCGGTAGAGCTGGCTGGCGCCCAGTTTGTGGAAGAAGCGCAGCGACATGCTGTCGCCCGACAACATGCCATGCGGGCCGGCGTAGTTGAGCGGCATCACGGCCTGCGGCCCCCACCGCTCGATGACGTCGGTGACGCGCCGGTGGATCAGGTCGAATGCGTCATCCCAGCTGAAACGCACAAAGCGGTCGCTGCCACGCGGCCCTACCCGCTTCATCGGAAACTGCAGGCGACCCGGACCGTGCACGAACGACTCGCTGTGGTGCGCCACCTTGTTGCAGATGACGCCGTCGGTGTAGGGCAGCGCCCTGGAGCCGCGCACCTTGACGATGCGCCCCTGCGCCACCGTCACGGTCAGGCTGCAAGTGTCGGGACAATCCAGGGTGCAGACACTGGCACGTTCAAGGGCCGTCATGATCCGCTCCGCAACAGGCCGGTGATGGCATCCAGCTACAGGCCACGCGCCTTGTCCATCAGGCGGCGCATTTCAGCGAGGCTGGCAGCCCAGCCGATGAAGATCGCCTCGCCAACCAGGAAGTGGCCGATGTTCAGCTCAACGACCTGCGGGATGGCGGCGATCGGCTCGACATTGTCGAACGCCAGCCCATGGCCCATGTGACACTCCAGGCCAAGCGTCTCGCACGCCGCCGCCGCCGCGCTGAGGCGCGCCAGCTCGGCGGCGCGCGCCTCGCCCTGCAGCTCGCAGTACCGGCCGGTGTGCAGCTCGACCACCGGCGCGCCCAGCGACACCGCCGCCTCAAGCTGGCGCCGGTCGGGTTCGATGAACAGCGACACCCGGATGCCGGCGTCGCGCAGGCGCCTGACCTGCGGCGCCAGCTGATTGTGATGGCCGGCGGCGTCGAGGCCGCCCTCCGTCGTGCGCTCCTCGCGCCGCTCCGGCACGATGCAGGCGGCGTGCGGGCGGTGGCGGCGTGCGATGTCGACCATCTCATCGGTCGCCGCCATCTCGAAGTTCAGCGGTAGCTTCACCTCGCTGACCAGCCGCGCGATGTCGGTGTCGATGATGTGGCGGCGGTCCTCGCGCAGATGCGCCGTGATGCCGTCGGCGCCGGCATCCAACGCCAGTTGGGCGGCCCGCACCGGATCGGGGTGCGCTCCGCCGCGCGCGTTGCGCACGGTCGCGACGTGATCGACGTTGACGCCCAGACGGATTCGACGCGTGCTCATGCCTCAGTCCATGGTTGTCGCCGACCTAACTTTCAGCGCGTCGAAACCTTAAGGGCCGGGTGCCGCAGCGTCCGCCGCGAAGTTGTCCGTATTGTCGCTGGCACGTCCGGTGCTGGTCGCAGCGACCGACCAAGCGCTCATCCACCGGGAACACCCTTGACAGTTTCGATGCAGAGGCAGAGGCTTTTACTCGCCTGTTTGTCCCCCTTGCGCGCCGCCTGCGCGACAACGGGTTGCGCTGCTGGCAGCGCGGGATGGGCAGGCGTATCGGTAACCAGCTCGGGAGGCATGCAACGCATGAACACTCCACCGGGCCAGCGACCCGGGTCCCGTTGAATAGACGGCGGGACCATGACCTGGATGTGCGATCGCATTTTCCGGCCAAGGACATTCCAGGTCACCGAGACACATCTTTGAGACTGCAGACAGCGAGCCGACGACCAGCGTCTTTGGCCAGGCGTTGGAGACGAGGCCCGAAATAGGCCACTCTGCCAGAGCGGCCAGGGCATAGCCCAACGAGCCCCGTTTCCCGCATCGCTCGGGACGGGGCTCAACATTTGTGGGTCCTTGCGGAACTTCAGCCCCGGAGGGGGGAAGGCCCGCATATGCGAATGTGTCGGGGGTGAAGAGCGCCGCCCGGTGATTGGGCGGCGCAGGAACCCAGTGCGGTACGTCAGGCCGGCAGGCGCTGGTCGTATTCCTTCTGCAAGCGGCTCCAGCCGTCCCAGAAGGGCTTCGCCGGCGTGCCTTTCGCATGCGCGACCAGCGTGTCGAGATGCATGTGCCAGCCGGCGCTGACCTTCAGCATCACGGTGCGATCGGGCAGGCGGCGGTGGATCACCGTCAGCAACACCTCCTTGCCCTTGGGCTGCAGTTCGAAGGTCACGTCGCCGCTGTTGTTCCAGGCGATGCTGAGCTTGCGCGGCGGATCGAGCTCGGTGATCCGGCTCGCCATGTGGTGTTCCTCCGGGAAGCCGGCCGGCCGCTGGCCCGGCGGCGCGCTCAGCTCGTCGTTGCGCCACGTCAGCTGGAACGGCGTGCCGACCTGCATCTCCATGTCGCCCGCCGCCAGCCATTTGCGGCGCAGCTCGCTCTCGGTGAGATAGGCCCAGACGCGCTCGATCGGGCCCGGTAGAAGGCGCTGGATCTTCAGTGTGGTGGGCTCGATCAAGGTGCCATAGGGGTCGAGTGTCGCGAGGTCGGTCATTTGTCGTCTCCTTTGCGGTTACGCGGTTTGGGCGGGGGCTCCTCGCGGAGCAGACGTTCCAGCACGTCCAGTCGTTCCGACCAGAAGCGCTGGTAGAAACTCAGCCATTGGTGGGCGCTGGCGAGCGGTCCGGGCGCGAGGCGGCAGTGATGCGTCCGGCCGCGAACCTCGCGGCGGATCAGTCCGGCGTTCTCCAGTGCCTTGATGTGCTTTGATGCGGCCGCCAGCGACATCGCGAAGGGTTCCGCCAGCTCGCCGACCGTGCGCTCGCCATTGGCGAGTTCGTGCAGCATCCGCCGGCGCGTGGCGTCGCCCAGGGCGTGGAAGACGCTGTCGAGCTGCGATGTCTGTAATTCAACCATATGGTTGAATATAAGGGCCGGCCTTTCGAATGTCAACCATTTGGTTAAACGATTTGCCGACAGGCTTCTCCCCGCGCATGCGGAGAGAAGCGAGTCAGCGCCGGTGCTGCCTGCCTACTTGGCTTCCTTGACCGCCTTGGCGACCACTTCGGGATAAGCGCGGTACCAGTCGGATGCCTTCTGGAACTTGCCGGCCTTGACCTGGAAGATCTGCACCCAGCCGCCGCCTTCGTGGTCGGCAGAGGTGATTTTCAACGGCGGCGCGATGTCGCCGACCGGCAGCTTCTGGATCTCCTCGAAGCCGCGCTTGACGTCCTCGGGGGTCGGTACCTGGCCGCCCTTGGCCTTGACGGCGTTGCGCACCGCCTCGACGTTCAGGGCGATCCACAGCAGGCCGCGGTTGTAGTAGACCGACGACTGCATCTCCTTCGGCGCCGGCTTGCCCTGCGCCTTGTACATGTCGACGATCTCCTTGAGCACCGGATAGTCGCCGCCGACACCGGCGAAGTGCATGGTGTTGTAGCCCTCCGCCACGGCGAAACCGCCAGCCGCTTCGATGTCGGAGTCGGTCGACGCCCAGACGAAGCCGACCACCTTCGACAGCGGATAGCCGACCCGTTTGAATTCCTTGATCGACACCGAGGGCGCGCGACCGAACAGGTGCGAGATGACGAAGTCGGCGCGGTAGCGCTGGGCGATGTCGAGCACCTGCGCACCGACTTCGAGGCCAGGCGCCGGCACGGCGAAAGTCTTGAGCTCGAACTTCTCAAGCCGCTGCAGTTCCTCAAGCACCGGCAGCGGCTCGCGGCCGGCGGGGTTGTCGTAGAACAGGTAGGCGATCTTCTTGCCCGCCAGGTTGCCGCCCAGCTGGTCGCGCACGAACTTCACGGCGGCGGCGGTCTGCGACCAGTAGGTCGCGGCGATCGGAAACAGGTAGGGATAGCGCTGGTCGTCGGCCGAGGCCGCCAGGCCGAAGCCGGGCGACGTGCCGGGAATCTTGTCTTCGTGCAGCTTCTGGGTCAGGGCCTGCACCGCCGGCGTGCCCCACACCAGGATCGATAGCGCGCCGTCCTTCTTCAGCCGCTCGTAGGCCTCGACCGATTGCGGCACCTTGTACTCGGTGTCGATCTCGG
>DATFGV010000365.1:0-27691 GCA_035249115.1 Vineibacter sp. | reverse complement strand
CACCAACACCGGCGCCTGGCGCACCATCGTCGAGGGCCGCCTGGCGATCCCCAGCGACGTCGCCGTTCACAATGAAGGTGAGACCGAGACGCTGCACCTGGCCGACATCTTCTCCTACCGCACGGTCGACGGCGGCAGCGGCGCGGTCGACACGCGGCTGCGCATGCAGGGCGACGCTCTGGAGTATCCGCTGGGCATTTCGGTCAATGCCCGGCACGTGCTGCTGACCAGCTGGTTCAGCAACAGCGTGCAGCGAGTCGATCGCCGCACCGGCAAGAGCCTGGAAATCCTGCACGGCTTCGCCGCGCCGATGGACGCCATCGAGACCGCCAAGGGCGAGCTGCTGGTACTCGAAGCCGGCGGCAACCTCCTGCGCGTCGCCGGCGCGCAGGGCAACGACCGCACGGTGATCGCCAAGGACCTGGCGGCGCCGGCGGCGATGGCCGAGGGGCCGGATGGCGCGGTCTACGTCACCGAGACCGGCGGCGGCACGATCGTGCGCATCGATCCGGCGAATGGCGCGCGCAGCGTCGTGGCCGACAACCTCAAGGGGCCGGAAGGGATCGCCGTCGGGCCGGACGGTCGGCTGTACGTCGCCGAGGTCGGCACCGAAATGGTACTGGCGATCGACCCCAAGGACGGCAGCAAGACGGAGGTCGCGCGCAACATCAGCATGGGGCTGAAACCGACGCCGGGACTGCCGCCGGCCTATGTCGTGACCGGCGTCGCGGTCGGCGGCTCCGGCACGGTGTATGTGACGTCCGACAAGCGCAACGCCATCTACAAGCTGATCCCTCAGTTCTGACGTGCGCCATGAACGATGCGCACCGCTGTCACCCCAGCGCCTTCTGTCATCCCGAGCGCAGCGAGGGATCGACGGCAGCAACCCTGGATGTCTCGCTGTGCTCGATATGACAGCCGTGCCTGACCGCTGACCGGAGCATCACGACCGCCATGCCCATCCCGTTCATCAGGGACCTCGACGTCCACTACGGCGAACCGAAGCAGGTGACGCCCAACGTGCGTCGGGTCGTGGCGCGCAATCCCAGCGCCTTCACCTTCAAGGGCACCGGCACCTACGTGGTCGGCCGCGGCAAGGTGGCGATCGTCGATCCCGGTCCCGACATGCAGGACCATGTCGACGCGGTGCTGAACGCGGTGCGCGGCGAGACGGTGACGCACATCCTGGTGACTCACACCCATGTCGACCACTCGCCGGCGACGCCGGCGCTGAAGGCCGCCACCGGTGCCACGGTCTACGCGTTCGGCGGCCACCCCAAGCCGCCGCCGGGCGTCACCACCGAGCAGGGCGGCGATCACGACTTCACGCCTGACGTTCGCCTCGCCGACGGCGAGGTGGTCAATGGCGCCGGCTGGACGGTCGAGGCGATCCACACGCCGGGCCACATCTCCAACCATCTCTGCTTCGCGCTGCGCGAGGACAACGCGCTGTTGAGCGGCGATCACGTCATGGGCTGGTCGACGGCGGTGATCTCGCCGCCCGACGGCAACATGCGTTCGTACTTCGAGTCGCTGCGCAAGCTGCTGCCGCGCGGCGAGAGCCTGTACATCCCGACACACGGCGCGGAGATCCGTGAGCCGGTGCCGTTCGTGCAGGCCTATATCGAGCACCGCCTCGATCGCGAGCGGCAGATCCTGGCCTGCCTGCGCGATGGCCTGGACACCGTGCCGGCCATGGTGGCGCGCATGTACAAGGACGTCGGCGCGCACCTGCACGCCGCCGCCGGCCGCTCGGTGCTGGCTCACCTCATACAGTTCGCCGTCGACGGCCGCGTGCTGAGCGACGGCCCGCCGACGGTCGAGGCGCGGTTCCGTCTGCCGTAGGTGCAAGCCGTGGCGGCGGGCCGCGCCGCAAAGACGACAAAGTCCGGCGCGACGATGCACTGATGGCGGCATCGCACACCCGCACGGTCTCGTTTGCCCTGGTGGCGGCCGGCGTCTGGCTCACTGCGGCGCATCCGACGCTTGCCTGCTCGTGCATGGAGCCCGCGCCTGACACGGCCTACCAGCGGGCATCGCAGGTGTTCGTGGGCAAGGTCACCCAGATCGACAAGCCGTTTCTTGATCGCCTGAGGTTGACCAGAAGCGGGCTGTGGCATGTGCATTTTGTGGTCTCGAAACGCTGGAAAGGCAGCCCATCCGACAGTGTCACCGTGCGCACGCGCGTCACGGGTGAATCCTGCGGTTACCCGTTTCGAACCGGCGAGACCTACCTCGTCTACACTGTTGCCAATGCCGAACCCGTCACCGGCATCTGCACTGGCACCAAGGACCTGGCGCACGCCGATGCCGACCTGCGGGCACTCGACGCCCTTGCAGGGCGATCGCCGCGACCGTAGTCCCTCCGACGCAGCGTTTTCCGGCAGCCGCCTCAGGCGCCGAAGGCGCGGGTGAAGGCCTCCATGTACAGCAGCTCGAACGTCGCCTGCGCGTAGCGGTCGCGGATCAGGCCCGCGCCGGCGTCGGCCAGCTGGCGCCGCAGGGCATGGTCGCTCGCCAACGGCGTGTCAAACCCGGCTTCCCGCGTCAATGGAGCTACCAGAACGCTTCCGCCGTCAGGATCTTGCCTGTCCACTCGACGTACGCGACCTCGAGGCCGACTCCCATCGCCGGAAGGTCGAGCAACGCGATCTGGATCCCCCTGCCCTGTGCCATCGTCGCGTCGAGACCTGACTTCGAGGATTTGATCGCCGTCCAGGCGTTCTCGACCAGGTCGGAGTTGACCTTGTTGCCCTCCTTGATCGCTTTGACCAGCGCCAGCACACGCGGATATTTCGCGATCTTGCTGATACCGCCCAGCGCCAGCCCGATCGAGAAGTTGATGTCGCTACCGGTGAATTCGTGACCCTGCAGGTCTTTGACCCGGTTCAAGCCGAACATGATCACCAGGTTGAAGCCGGCACCGCCACCCGCTCCATAGGATTTGGTACGCTTGAGCTCGGCAGTGAATGTAACCCCGCGTACATGCGCCGCGTCGGAGTAAAGGGCGCAACCGACGTTGTAGACGGATCCATCGACCGCGTCGCCGCCCCGGGGAGCTCCCATACCGGCGCCACCACCGGCCTTGCTGACCGCCCCGATCCAGACCGAGTAGGGATCTACCGTGACGCGGGAGTAGTAGATTTCCCGCAGAAACTTCTTCCACACCAATTCGTTGGGATAGATGACGATCGGAACTCGCCGCTCACCGGCCGAATCGATCCTGAAGACCCGACGCTTCTGGACCGTATCGTAACGAAAGCCGCTTGATTCGGCCCACCAGTCGTCGTCAAGGTCGACGCCGTGCTCCTTGCGGTGCGGACCGGCAGCTCGGTTGATGACGCCAAGCGCCGTCGTGCCGAACGCGTCCGTGTCGAGCGGCTTGCCCGGATTGCTGGCGAAGTGGCGCAACTCCTTCCAGGTGGCCTGAACGGCACACGGGTTTCCGATGGCGTCGGCATTGACGAAGCGAAGCTGTGGCCGGAGCCTCTTGTGCTTTTCCAGAGCCCGGTAGGCGACAATGCACGGGGGTTCGCCTTCGGTGGTGGTAAAGAAATGCTGGGCGCAGCGCTTGCACTGATCCACGTTGGCTGTGAGCGAGGTCCGCATGACGCCTCCGTCGCGACCACTCGCTCATGCACCGCGTCTGGGCACTTCGCAGGACGCACCGCGAAAAACCAGAGCAGCAGCGCACACAGAAAGACCCAGTCGCCGTCCGCACTGCTCGATGTATATCCAGCGGAAAATAGAAGTGCAATAACCATTCGTTTTCGGTCGGCATGCGGCATCAAGGCAGTGACTGCCGTCCGCAGCGACGGCCAAAAAACTGGTGCACGCCGACGGCGAGCTCCCGGTGTTGCGCCGACCGGTAGTCCAACCTTGGCAACGATCGTCAGCGGCTCCTTCGTGCTGCCTCGGTCGACGCCGTCGCCTCTCAGCCGCCCAAGGCGCGGGTGAAGGCCTCCATGTACAGCCGCTCGAACGTCGCCTCCGCATAGCGGTCGCGGATGAGCGCCACGCCGGCATCTGCCAATCGGCGACGCAGGGCGTGGTCGCCGGCCAGCGCCGCCAGCCGGTCGGCAAAGCCGCGCGGTTCGAAGCCACCAAGCAAGCCGGTCTCGCCGTCCAGCACGAAGTCCTGCGGTCCGCCGCAGGGAGTCGAAACGACGGCGCAACCGCAGGCCATGGCTTCGGTGCCGACGATCGACAGGCCTTCCTGGTGCGAGGGGATCGCGAAGACATCGAGCGAGCGATACCACGCGGGTAGCTCGTCGTACTTGACGGGTGGTCCGACCGTAATCCGATCGGCGATGTCGGCCGCATCGTAGCGGCCGATGAAGGCGGCGCGGTCCAGAGGCCCGCGCACATGAAGTTCGATCCCGGGATGCGCCTTCGCCGCCAGCGCCACGGCCCGCACCAGCAGATCCATGTTCTTGCGAGGATCATCGATGCGACCGTTGAAACCGATACGCAGCGTCGGCCGCGCGCCATTGTCGCGGCCCAGCGGCGTAAAGCGCGCCGTGTCGACCGGGATCGGCACCACGCCAAACAGCCGCGCCCGCGGTGTCAACGCCGCCAGGCCATCCAGCGTGTACTGGCTGATGGCCACGGTGTCGGCCCGTTCCAGGCTGCGCCGTTCCTGACCGCGGCCAACCCAGGCGTTCAACAGCGCATCGTAGGCGCGCCGCCACGGTGGCCAGGTGGCGATGCGATCGACCCGATCAGGCATGTAAGGCGAGGCGATCCACTGCAGCGACGGCAGATCCAGCGCCGTCGGCCCGAAGCCGGTGAGGTTGTTGCCCGACACCACGATATGGCGCGCATGGCTCTCCAGCAGCGCCCGCCACGGCGCCCATGGCCGGTGGTGCGCCCATTCGAACTCCGGCAACCAGCTGCCGACGGCAAACCGCCGGCATGGCCAGCCCGGCACCTCGACCTGCGAAGGCTTGCGCCCCGACAGCATCTTCCAGCTGGGCACCGACAGGTCGGGCTGGTCCTGGTAGTAGGCCCGCCACGCGACCGTGACCTCGTAGCCGTGCCGCTGCAGCAGGTCGACGACCAGCCGCCCTTGCGCGGTGACGCCGCCCAGGATCGGCGGCAAGGTGAGCAACAGGACGGACTTCGACGCGGGCGATGGCATGCGCCAGCGTTGTAGCGATTCGCGCCGCTCAAGGCGAGTGGGCCGACAGCTCGGGCTCAGCGTAGCGTCACGAGCGATATGGCACCTGATTTCGGCTAACGCCTTTTCTGTCTTCCGTCTGGATGCGACGGTAAGGGCGATGGCAAGACGCTAGTGCCACCTGCAACGTTTGTGAACGGCGGGAGAACAGGATGCCAACGGGACTTCGCCCCCTGCACGCGCGCGACCCCAGCGAAAAGCATCGCGCGGCGACACAGCTCGAACTCTTCTTCGACCTGGTCAGCGTCATTGCGATCGCCGCCGTCTCCCAGACGCTTCATCATGCCATTTCCGAAGCGCATGGCCTGGGGATGCTGGTGAATTTCATCGCGCTGTTCGCGGTGATCTGGTGGGCCTGGATGAACTTCACCTGGTTTGCCTCGGCCTTCGACAACGGCGACACGCTCTACAGCTTGCTGACGCTGGTGGTCATGGCCGGCGCGATCATCTTCGCCGGCGGCGTCTCGTCGATCACCAAGTCGATGAACTTCAGTTTCGCGCTTGCAGGTTGGATCATCATGCGCCTGGGCATGATCGCGCTTTGGTTGCGCGCGGCATATTCCAATCCGGCGTACAGGACAACGGCCGTGAGATATGCGGTTGGCATCGCCATCGCCCAGATCTTGTGGACTGCGCTCTACTTCACGATCCCGTCCGGCCACATCGCCTTCCTGCTCTTGTTCGCGGCCATTTTTGTCGTCGAGCTCGCTGTGCCGGTGTTCGCGGAGAAGGCGCGGCAAACCCCCTGGCACCGGCACCACGTGATCGAACGCTACGGGCTGCTCAACATCATCGTCCTGGGCGAGGTCCTGGTCTCAATCTCCCTGATGTTCGGCAAACTCTATGAGGGCAAGTTCGACGTTCCGCTCATCATTGCCGCGCTCTCTGGGTTGATCATTGTCATCTCGCTGTGGTGGCTGTATTTCCTGGAAGCCGAGCATCTCGACACGACGCAGTTGAGGCGCGCGCTGATCTGGGGATACGGCCATGTCATCGTCTTCGGCTCCGGCGCTCTCGTCGCCGCGGGCCTGGGCGCGGTCATGGACGTCGTCACACATCATTCGCAGATCGACGCCGCCACCGCGGCCCGGTGGGCGAACGCGCCGGTCGCTGGCTATCTCTTCGGCTTGTGGTTCATCCGCGACCGGTTTCGGACCGGCACCTTGCGACAACACTTGCTGCTGGCGGCTTCAGGCGTCGTCGCCGTTCTCGCCGTCTTGGGAACACCGGTCTGGGTGTGCGCAGCCGTGATGGTCCTGGTGGTGGTACTGCGGTCCGCTGGAAGCGAACAGGCGGCCGGACAGTCGCACCACACAGCCTGACCCGACCTGGCCTGACGAACTCTGCAGCTCGGGGGAGAGTACAAAAGGACCATATGCGATTGCCTGGGAGCGCCGGCAGCCTGCCCAGAGCTTGCCGAAGGGTCTCGCCCGCTCATGAGCGGGCCGGAGGCCCGCGCTCCCAGGTCTAGCCCGGACAACGCCTAGCCGAAGACGGCGGTGAAAGCGCAGGTCACCAGCGCCTGGCTGTCGGGGCCAAGCGTCTGGGTATGGCGCGCCGGTCGCGAGTCCGCGTCGGGGAACATCTTGACCCATTCGTCGTTCAGCGCGGCGCGGCCGGTCGACGGCTCCTTCATCCAGAACTCGATCTTGATGATGTCATCGGGCGTGCCGCCCGCCGCCTCGATCGCGGCCCGCACGTGCGTGAAGATGTTGGCCACCTGCTTCGGCAGCTCCGGCGGCAGGTTGCGCGTGCCGGGATCGACGCCGCTGATGACGCTGCTCATCATGACATTGCCGATGCGGCTGGCGTTGGGAATCGGGTTCTGGTGGCTGAAGCCCGGGAAGTTGACGCTCTTGCGCTTGGCCATGGTGCGCCTCGGTCGGGATAATGGGAGAGGTATCGCTTCAAACGAAGACGCGCGACCGAAGCCGCGCGTCCCGCAAACCCGGTGCGACCGGCGTCGCCGGCGCCGCCGTGATCGTTGCGCTCAGGCCGTCGCGGGCTGTTTGCGCTGGAAGGTGGGGACGTCCTTCGCCTCGTCGACCAGCGCCTCGGCGCCGTCGGTCGGTAGCGCCTTGGCCCAGTTCAGGGCGGCGTCGATGTCGCCTTCCCAGACCTCTTTCGGCAGCTCGTACAGGAGTTCCACGCCGTAGCCGTTCGGGTCGTGGATGTAGAGGCTGTGGGTCATGCCGTGATCGACCCGACGGTCGAACTTGACGCCGCGGGCCTGCAGGAACGCCAGCTGTTTCAGCCACGACTCTCGATTCGGCAGGGTGATGGCGATGTGGTTGATCGCGCATGGCATGCCAAACATGCTCCAGTCCTTGGGCGGTTCCGGCAGGGCGGTGTTCTCCACCAGGGCGATGTCATGGTGGTGGGTGTGGCCGTCAACATCGCCACTGTAGAAGCGCATCTTGGGCGGATTGGGCCGCTGCGCCGTCGGCTTGAGCTCGCCGACCTGGCGGAAGCCCAGCAGCTCGGTCCAGAAGCGGTGCGATTCCTCGAGGTTGCGCACATTCAGCACCAGGTGGTTGATGCCGCGCGGCGTGACCGCCTGCTGCGGCGCCGCCGGCATGTCCGAGTTCACCTTGTCCATGAGCCCTCTCTTCCGGGGTTCCTCCCCGGCCGATTTGATCCGATCAGCCCGTCCACACTAGCATCGCCTGACCGATTTGGCGCCCCCCACCATCGGCGCCCCTGTCATGACCCGGCCGCCTGCAGGCGGGGCATGTCTGCGGCCGTCGGCGCGTCGTCCAGAGGCTCCTTCAGGAACCGATCGAGCAGCCGGTCGGCGCGGCCGCGGTCGAATGTGGTCTGCGCCACCGCCAGGTTGCGGCCGATCGATCCCAGATAGAAGCGTTCGTACTGCTCGTTGCGGCTGCCCAGCGCCGTGCCGGCGAAGTCCCAGGCCAGACGGAACAGCCGGCTGCGCTGCTCGGCGTCGACGCCGACGCCGCGCAGGTATCTGTCGATCAGCGGCCGCAGCGCCTTGTCGGCGAACGCGGCGCGGGCCGGGGTGGTCAGCAGGTTGTGCGACCCGATCAACCGGATGATCTCGTTGACCCGCGGGAACCAGGCCGGCAACGCCGCCCGCAGCGCCGCCAGCGGCCGGACGTCGCAGGCCCACATGCCGTTGCCGTACGGGCGGGCGCGCTGTTCGGCGGCGAACACGGCGGCGCGGGCGAATTCGGTGAACATGGCGATCTCGCCCAGCATCTGCTGGGTCTGCGGCTGGTTGAGGTTGATCACCTCGGCCATGCGGTTGGCCAGGCCCCAGGCGAACTCGAGCTTGGTCTGCGCCCGGATCATGGTCTGCTGCATGATGTTGGGCCACCAGGTCGTCTTCATCACCGAGTTGTAGACGGCCAGGTTGGCGTTGATGAACAGCCGCTCGCGTGGCACCTCGACATCGTCGAAAATCACGAAAGCGTCCTGCTCGTCGAAGCGGGTCGACAGCGGATGCTCGAAGCGGTTGCTGTTCACCGCCACGCTGTCGCGGCAGATGAACTTCAGGCCCGGCGTGCCCATAGGGATGCAGAATGACAGGGCGTGCGCGTCGGCGGCGTCAGGCATCGGGCCGCCGGGATAGACTGCGAGCTCGTCGGCGAACGGCGCCAAGGTGGCGAGCACGCGCGAGCCGCGCACGACGATACCGTGCGCCGTGTCCTCGACCTTGTGCAGCTGCACCGGATCGAAGCCCACCGGGTACTTGCCTTTGGCGAGATCGACCGTGGCATGCACGATGGTGTGGGTCAGCGCGATGTCCTCGCGCGCCAGCTTCTTCTGGTAGTGCACCAGGTTCGCCGATCCCTCCTCGTTGCCGTTGATCGCCCACTCGTCGCAGCGGCCGGCGAAGCCGGCGTAGGTGACATTCATGTAGTCGGGCGTGCGGCCCATCAGGCCAACGGAATACTCGGCGACCCGTTCCAGGCCGCGATGGCGCTTCAGGATGTCGTCGCGCGAGCGCGGGATCATGTGGCTGACGTTGATCTTCTCACCGGTCTCGGGATCGGGCATCAGGCAGACATCGGCAGCCTGGTGCTGCAGGTCGTAAACCTCGGCCAGGGCCTGCGCCGCGCCGCTGAGCGCCGGATGATCGACGATCGAGCCCACCCGGTCGCCGCCGACCCACAGCTCGCGGCCGTCCCGCAGCCCGCGCAGGAATTGTTCGCCGGTGCGCGCTGCCATCTGTTGCCTCCGCCGATCGCTCTGGTCCGGCGCCGATTCGACCGACTTCACCCTAGTCAAGCGGCGGTCTTGCCGGAACAATGAAACCGGTCATGGATCACATAACGAATGGTTATGAGGCTCGCCCATGGCAGGGACTCGTCAGGCCGCCGTACCGAGGCGTGCCCCGGTCAAGCGTGGCACCATCGCAGCCGGTGCGCGCGAAGCCGAGAACGAGCGCGAACTCGTGGCGCGGCTGCGACGGGTCAATCTCGACCTGCTGCCGATCCTGCACGAGTTGCTGCGCACCCGCAGCGTGACGCGCACGGCGCGGTCTTTCAACATGACCCAGCCCGCCGTCAGCCGGGCGCTGCGCCAGCTGCGGGCCGCCTTCGATGACCAGCTGCTGGTCACGACGGGACGCGACGTGCGGCTGTCGGGCCGGGCCGAAGCGCTGACCGGTCCGTTGCATCGGGCGCTGGGTGAGATCGACCTGCTGCTGAAACCAGCCACGCCGTTCAATCCGGCGAGCGAAGCAGCGCACTTCGTCATCACCACGGCCGACTATGTCAGCCTGCTGCTGGCGCCGATCCTGGCCGAGCTCTGTGCCACCGAAGCGCCGCGTGTCGCGATGGAGTTCACGCTGGCGGGCGTGCGCAAGGCCGAGGATCTCGCCCGCATCGACTTCCTGATCGGGCCGCGTCCGTTCGGCGAGACGCTGGGCAAACGCATCGGCGCGATGCCGCTGTGGCGCGACGACATGGTCTGCATCGTCGCCGCCGCCCATCGCGGCGTCGGCGCGCGCATCACGCCGGAGCAGTTCCAGCGTGCCCGCCACGTCGCCTTCCAGCGTGATCCGCGCATGTCCATGCATCAGCGTGTCCTGCTGCAGCCGACCTCGATGCTGGAGGTGGCGCCGGTCTGCGCCGGCCCTGATTTCCTGGTGCTGGGCGCGATCGTCGAGAAGACCGATTGCCTGGCGCTGGTGCCGCGCAAGGTGGCGCAGGAATTGTCGCGTACCCGCGCCCTGCGCCTGGTCGAACTGGTCTACCCGCACAAAAGGCTGTTCATCGACGCCTACTGGAGCCTGGCCGCCAACGGCAAGCGCGGTCACGCCTGGTTTCGCCAGTTGCTGGCCCGCGCGGCGGCGCGGTTGGGGTGATTCCATGCGGTGCTTGGGCAGGATCGCCGCCGGGCGGACGATGTGCGCCTTTGGCGGCATCATCGCGCATCGCCGGCCGAGTCCGCCGTCGCCCATAACGAGCGCTTATGCCTTGGATGACCGCTTTTGCGGTTTCAACCGCCGCCACGGACGCCTAGCGTAGGTGTGCGCCATTGCCAAGAAGTCCCGGGAGACCGCCATGTGGGTACGCAATGCCTGGTACGTCGCCGCCTGGACGCGCGAGCTGGCTGCCGACCAGATCCTGGCGCGCAGCATCATCGACGAACCGCTGGCGATCTATCGCACGCGCAATGGTGCCGCTGTCGCGTTCGAGGATCGCTGCTGCCACCGCTTTGCGCCGCTATCCATGGGCCGTGTCGAGCAGGATGACCTGCGCTGCATGTATCACGGCATGAAGTTCGCCCCTGACGGCCGTTGCATCGAGATACCCGGCCAGAAGCTGATCCCGCAGAGCGCCTGCGTGCGGCGCTATCCGACCATGGAAAACGGCGGCTGGCTGTGGGTCTGGATGGGCGAGGCCGACAAGGCGGACCCGAGGCTGGTTCCACCGTCGATCGCGCTGACCGATCCCGGCTACCGCCTCAAGGCGAGCCAGCTCGACTACGCGGCCGACTACCAGCTGATCGACGACAACCTGCTCGACCTGTCGCACCTGAGCTACGCCCATGAAAAGACCCTGGGCCTGGGCACGCCGCAATGGGCGCTGGAGCGGCCGAAGATCATCGCGCTGGAGCGCGGCCTGCGGGTGCAGCGCTGGCTGCGCGACCAGAAACGCGGCTATCTGCGTCGCGACGGAATCTTCGACATGTGGAACAGCTATGATTTCCTGGTGCCCGGCATTTTCCTGCTGCGCACCGCCTGGTATCCGCAGGGCACAGCCGACCGCCTGCACGGCCAGCCGCCGACCGAACCGCCGATCTTCCTGCGCTGCGATGAGCAGGCGGTGACGCCAACGACGGCGCGGACGTCGCGATATTTTTATGCCACCGGCGCACGGGCCCAGGACGTCACGCCCGAACAGGTCGACAAGATGTTCGCCATCGTCGAGGCGGCGTTCGGCGAGGACAAGGCGATCATCGAAGCACAGCAACTGGTGATCGACCGCGACCCCGCGCGGCGCATGCTGGGCACCAGCTTCGACGCCGGCCCCACCCAGTTCCGCCGCATCCTCGAGACGCTGGTCGAGCGTGAAGCGACACCTACGCCGGGCGCGGCGGTCCGCGCCGAGCCACTATCGTCGGTCGCATAAAACCGCGTTCGTCCGTTTAGGTCGCTGCACCACCCCTCACCGCCGCCTGCGGGGAGCAGGCAGGGATGGTGGCGCGCGGTGACCGGTCCCCGATCACTCCTCCAGCAGCATGTGCTTGCGGTGGATGGTCTTGAACAGCGGGATCTTGCGCGGCACGCCGTGGATCGGCGGCTCGCGGATCAGGCGACCGACCTCGCCCAGGATCAGGCCGGTGATGGTTGGCAGCGGCAGCTTCTGCGCCTCGTCCAGGCGCACCCAGCGGATGTCGCCCAGCTCACTGCTGTCCTTGATCGTACCGCGCAGCACCTCGGCGTCGGTCATCAGGAAGCGGGCGTTGAAGCGGCGCGGCCGGCCGGGCGGCGTGACGGCGCGCGCGATGTAGTCGAGGTGGTGCAGCGCCGGCGCCAGGCCCTGGTCGAGAAAGCCCTTCCAGTGCTTGTCGACCTCGGACGGCGCGCCGCTCCACGGCTCGCCGATGATCAGGCCGGTCTCCTCAAAGGTCTCGCGCACGGCGGCCACGGCCAGGGCACGCGCCTTCTGGGCGCTGGCGGCGCGGCGCAGCCGCTCGTCGACGTCGGATCGCAACGGCGTCGCCACCGCCACCTTGGCGTCGTGCGGATCGACCCGCCCGCCGGGGAAGACGTAGCGGTTGGGCATGAAGGCATGGCCGGCGTCGCGGCAGCCCAGCAACACCTCGGGCATGCCGTCTGCGCTTTTCGGCTTGCGCACGATGATCAGGGTGGCCGCGTCGCGCGGCTTCATCGCCGGCACCTTCTGGCCTTCATAAGTGGCATCCACCGGACGCTCGTGGCCGACCTTCAGGGCCGGCGCGTCGGGCGCCAGTACGTCGGCGGCGGTGGCGATTTTCGCCATCAATCGGTCTCCTTTTCACCCTTCTCTCGTCGTGTCCGGCGACCATAAGCCGGCACCGCGGACCCAGGTAGGCCACCGGCGCGGCGTGGCTATGCAGAAGCTGCGCCGCGTGGAACCGAGCAGCTCGGGCAGCGTTAAATTCGATCCCAAAGGAGGTAGGCCATGCGTACGATGACAACTATTGGTGTGGCCTTGCTGTTGACGACCACCAGTGGTGTGGCGTTCGCCCAGGCGAGCCGCTGCGCCGGAATCGCCGACCCATCGGCGCGGCTGACCTGCTACGACCGCGAAGCCGCGCCGTCGCGGCCCGAGCCGGTGGCGCCGGCGCGCCGCGCCGTTGAGCCGGCCTGGGATCCAGCCACCATCGGCAAGGACCACGTGCCGGTGCCGCCGCAGGACCGCGCCTTCGATCCGCGGGCGCAGAACCAGCCTGTGCAACATATCGGCCCGGTGAAGCCGGCCATGCGACAAGTGGGCAGCGTGCCCATCGCGGCCTTTCCTGACTCCGGTGTGCCGCGGGTGACCTTGGGTGTCGACGCGTTGCGCGCGATGCCGGGCGGTCGCTGGGTGGTGGCGATTTCCGTCGCCAACAACAGCCCGCAGCTTCTGGACGCCAGGATTGGCTGCGTCTTCCACAATGCCGGCCGGCCGGTGGCCGACATCGAAGTGATGATGCCGGGAATCCGGCCAGGCGATCGCGTCATGGCTGATATCGAGGGCCCGCCAGTGACCAGTTACGTCGACACGGTGCCGTGCCAGGTGCTGTCGCCGCAACGCTGAAGCCGCGATACCACCAGGCCACCGCTTGATCGGTAGCTTGTTACGACAACGATCGCTGGCCGAGCGGTTCGGCCAGCATCAGCAGATAGCCGTCGGGGTCCTGGACAAGGACCTCGCGCTGGCCACTTTCGCGATCGCCGGTGCGTCGCCACACTTCGCGCGGGCCGAGGTAAATCGGCCAGCGTCGCCCGGCGATCGCGGCCAGCACTGGCGCCAGGTTGTCGAGGTATAGCTGGAGCATCACGCCCTGGCCGAGCGGACGAGCCATCGGTCCGGTTTCGAACCGGCCATGGCGTTGGCACAGCATAACTTGCGGCCCGTCCGCGCGCTCGAGATAGACGAAGCCCTCGTCGGGTCGCTGGTAGGCGATCGCGAAGCCCAGCAGGTCGCGCCAGAAGTCCAGGCTGGCCGCCAGGTCATTGACGTGCAGTTCGCACACCATCCTCGCCCAGCCGCCGCGTGGCGGCGCACCGTGATCGTCGCCCATGCTCCCACTCCCGGCGCCGCAGCCGCGCTGCCGTCGCCGGCTCAGGCGCCCGGCGCCCGCTCGCTCAGCAGCTTCTTGATCGCCTCCAGGTCGGCCTTGATCTTCTCCTGCTCGTCATGGCTGAACTCATGACGGTCGACGATCATCTGGTCCAGGATGCGCGCGATCACCAGCGGAATGATGAACAGTGGCACGACGTGCATCAGCAGCACCGCGTCGATCCGGCCGATCACGGTCGCCGGCACGAGGTCGCCGTAGCCCACCGTCATCGCCGTCACGAAGGCCCAGTAGAACGAATCAACCAACGGCTTGTCCTCGACGACGTGGAACACCACCGCGCCCGCTGACACGACGAGCAGGTAGATGGCGGCGAGTTCTTTGAACGTGTCGGTGGCGCGGACAATCTGGTTCATGGCGTGGTGTTCTCCCCTTTTGTGTCGTTGGTCCCGTGGTGCGGCCGTGCGCTGATCGTGCGATCGAGGAATCAACGCGTCAATCGCGCTGCCAGCGGGATGAGCGGCGCCGAACGGTCTGGACGAACCGTCAGCGATCGGCCTAATACTGGAGCCATTGATAAGGCGATGTCCCCGTAGCTCAGTCGGATAGAGCGGCGGTTTCCTAATCCGAATTTGACGTTTCTCATAGTCCCTCATAGAGCACATACTGAACGTCTAATGGACTGAAATAGCTCAGGTTTTCTGCTACACTCTCCTCATAGCGTTCCTTCACAACGCAGGGCCTTGAGGAGACTATGCTGTGACTAATCTCACTGAAATCCTCATCCGTAGTTTGAGGCCACCTGAGAAGGGCCAGAAGACGTACTGGGACGCGCTGTCAGGCTTTGGCGTGCGCGTCTCGCAAGGAGGCACCAAGACCTTCGTGCTCATGCACGGTCGCAACCGTCAGCTCACCACCATCGGCCGAGTTGGCATCATCGCGCTTGCCGATGCACGAGCCAAAGCGAAGAACATCCTCGCGCAAAAGACACTGGGGCAACACCAACCGAAGACCATCACCTTTGGCGAAGCCTACACGAAGTACCAGGAGCTCAAGCTTCCGTACCTGAAGGAGCGGACCCAATACGACTACAAACGGATCCTCGACCTCCACTTCCTTCCGAAGGTTCGGCATGAGCGCTTGCGGGACATCGCCCCCGAAACGATCTACGCAATCACAGACAAGCTTGCGAAGACGCCGTCCGAGCAGTCACACGCCTTGGCAGTCGGCCGCACCTTCTTCAAGTGGTGTGTCCGTCGCCGTTACCTGGCGCACAGCCCCTTGGAGGGCGTGGAACTGCCCAAGCTTCCATCTCGCAAACGTGTGCTGAGTGACGAGGAGTTGCCCAAAGTGTACCGGGCCGCAGAAACCTACGGATACCCCTACGGGCACATTGTTCGCTTGATCATGTTGACCGGACAGCGACCAGGCGAGATCGCTGCGCTTCGAGAGGCATGGTTCAGCCACAACCAGCAGACAATCGAGTTTCCGGCCGGAGCGCTCAAGCACAGCCGGTCGCACACGATACCGCTGGGGCCAACCTCGCTCCAGCTTCTGAAGGATTGCCCGCGGATGCACGGTTACTTCTTCCCGGCACGGGGCAAGACCGACCGTCCCTTCAGCGGCTTTTCGAAATCGAAGGCGAAGCTCATGGAGCTTCTCCCAGATGTCGGCCCGTTCACCGACCACGATTTGCGGCGCACATTCAGCACGAACATTGCTCGGTTGGGCGTGCTCCCGCACATCAAAGAAATGTTGCTTGGTCACGCTTCCGCAAAGGGCGAAGTCGAAGGCATCTATGATCTTTACCAGTACCTGCCTGAAATGCGGGTGGCCGTAGAAAAATACGACACCTTCATCGCCAGTCTTTTGCAAAAGGGTAAAATGCTGCCGCCCGAGGGTTAAACCTTGGAGCTCGCGAGCTCCTCTTTCGAGGAGTCTTGCGATGAGGATGCTATCGAAAAAGCAGGTCCGGGAGCTAGTCCTCTACAGCCCCGCCCACATTCAGCGGCTTGAGAACGCTGGACTGTTTCCAAAACGTGTTCGTTTGGGGAATGGCCCACGTTGCCGAGTTGGATGGATCGAAGCGGAGGTTATTGAGTGGCTGCGTAACCGCATTGCCCTTCGAGAAGCACCCGCCACCTCCCGATAGGGAGATACCTGGCCCCGGCTTCACCGCCGGGGCCTTTTTCGACCTGAGTACACGACCAGCCGGAACGAGAGACGGGACCGCTTGATCGTGCCGCCGCTCGAAGACGGCGTGCGGTTGGGCGCGCTGCTGTCCTACTTCGCCGACCAGACGTTGCTGTGGCGTCGCGCGGCCCATCAAGTGATCCGCATTCTGGGCGGAGACAGGCCCGGCGATCTGCCGTTCGGGTGGCCGACGATGTCGTAGACCGACACCGCGATCAGCGGGACGAGCGTAGCCCAGGCGACGAACGCACCCAGCCAACCCATGCCTCGCTCGAGCGCGCGCCAGGCACGCTCCACCGACATGAACAAGCCTCCCCAGGTCTCGCGCCGCGTCGACGGAACAATCGCCGGTCCGCAGTCTTGTAAACGTTTCAATATCTATTATAATTCAACAGATATTGGAATGAGTCAAGCCGTGAAGCCTGCCACTGTCCTCGCCCTTGCCGCCGGCGCGCGAGCTGCCGCCGATGCGGAGCGCACCCAGGAACTGGCCGACGTGTTCCGCCTGCTCGGCGACAACACACGCCTTCGCATTGCACTGTTCTGTCTCGACCGGCCTCGCGGCGTGACCGAGATCGGCGAAGGCCTTGGCATCGGCCTAAGTCTCGTCAGCCATCACCTGCGGCTCCTGCGCGCTGCACGGCTGCTGCGGGCCGAGCGCCGCGGCCGGCAGGTTCTCTATCTCACCGCCGACGAGCACGTGCGGTGCGTGCTGCTCGACATGGTCGAGCATGTCGGCGAGCCCGACGGGGCTGAGCTGCCTGACTAGGCCAGCCGGGCAACGACGCCGCGGTCGGCTATCGGAGCGACCCCTCCTACCGAGAGCAAGAAGTCCATGGTTGCCACAGCTTCAGCAAGCCACGAGGCGCACGCGTTCCGCTATCACGTCACCGGCATGGACTGTCCGAGCTGCGCCACCAAGATCGAATCTGCCGCGCGCAAGGTGGCGGGGGTGATGGACGTGAAGGTATCGATCGCGTCCCAGGTGATGACGCTCAGGGTCGACGATATCAACGAACCGCTTCTGACCGTGGAACGCGCAGTGACGGATCTTGGTTATCAACTGACGCGGCTGGACGCCGACGGCATAGATGACGATGATTCTGACGAGAAGATCCCTGACCTCACGCATGTCACGCCAGCGTACAAGCGCGCGTTGTGGGTCGTGGTGCTGCTCAATGTCGGTTACGGCTTGATCGAGATCGTCGGCGGCTTCCTCGCCGGTTCTCAGGCGCTCAAGGCCGACGCACTCGACTTCATGGGCGATGGATTGATCTCGTTCCTGGGTCTGATCGCCATCGGCTGGGGGCTGGCGGCCCGCGCCAGGGCGGCCCTGCTGCAAGGGCTGTTTCTCGGCGCACTGGGCTTGGGAGTCCTTGCCAACACCGCCTATCGAGTGCTCGTTCTCAATCAGCCTGAGGCGGAGTTGATGGGAATTTTTGGCGCCATCGCCCTCGCCGTGAACGTGACCGCCACACTCGTGCTCATCCCGCACCAGAGGGGCGACGCGAACGTTCGTGCGGTCTGGTTGTTCTCGCGCAACGATGCGATCGGCAACGCTGCCGTTGTCGTCGCGGCGGGCCTCGTCTGGTGGACGGCTACGCCTTGGCCGGACCTTGCGGTCGCCGCCGTGATCGCTGCGCTGTTTCTTCAATCGGCATGGTCGATCGTGCGAGATGCGCGAAACGAGCTGCGAGAATCCAGGCTAGCGTAGCGACGGGTGGTTATCCGACGCCGGCTGCTGTCAGCACTGCGAGAACGACGCTGCCCTTCGCGCTGGTCGGCGGCTTCTGGCTGCTGTGGGCACTGGGCTTCAACATGAGCGTGGCGGTGGCGGTCGGCTTCATCGCGCTGGCCGGCGTCGCGGCCGAGACCGGCGTGGTGGTGCTGGTCTATCTCGACCACGCCCTGGCAGCCCGCCGCCAGGCCTGCGGCGCCGCGGGCCGCGCGTTGAGCCGCGCCGATCTCGGCGCGGCGATCATGGAGGGCGCCGTCGAGCGGGTGCGGCCCAAGATGATGACCGTGGTGGCGATCATGGCCGGCCTGCTGCCGCTGTTGTGGAATGAGGGCACCGGCTCGGAGGTAATGCGCCGCATCGCCGTGCCGATGATCGGCGGCATGGCGTCATCGGCGCTGCTAACCTTGATCGTCATCCCGGCGGTGTATGCACTGGTCAAGGGCTGGCGGGTCGGCAAAGGCACGCAGCCAGCCAGTAACCCGACGCACCTAGTATCGACGTCTGATGTGAATTGAATTGCGTCCAATCCTTGGGACGAATGATCACGCCGATCAATTGCGAGCTTCAGCCCAAAGTTCTTGGTTGTCTTCGCGTTGCTAACGCCGGATGCGTCCGGCGAAAACCACAGGGAGGACATGACAAAACTCACATCGCAGCGGCGATGATGTCCGGTTTGCGCCAGTTCCAGGGCAGAAGCTCGACGATGGGCATGGTGGGGTAGTCTGGCAGCCCGCCGAGCACGTCGGCACGCGCTACGGGGTCAACGGGAGGCGCAGCTCGTACTTACCGAACAGCGCCTACGCCAGTAGCCCCGGGCCCGCCAGCCGCCCGCGCGTGATCGGAAGCGACAACCCGGCCATGCGACGCGCGGTCTGGCTAACTCTGTCCAATATCCTGCATGTGACGCTTGCAATGGCTCCAGCGTCAGGTCACGACGGGTCGGTCAGGTTTGTCCGGCTGGCGAAGAGGTTGCCTAACCTCGGCACGAAGGCGGGTATCCGCTCCATGTAGCGGCGATACGCCTCGCCGAACTGCCGCAAGACATCTCGTTCTTCCTGTCGCGCGAGATAGACGTACATGATCACCAGCACCGGGAACATCACCAATGTCAGCAGCGTCGGCCATTGCAGCAGAAATCCGAAAGTCACCAGGATGAATCCGACGTACTGGGGGTGGCGGATTCGGGCGTAGGCGCCGGTGGTCGCCAGTTCCCGGCGCTTCTGCGCTTCAAACAGCGCCCGCCACGCCGCAGCAATCAGCCAGAAACCGCCACCGATCAATACGAAGCTCAGAACATGGAATGGTCCGAAGTGCGGGTTGGCCTTCCATCCGAGCAGCATCTCCAGCAGATGGCCGGCATCATGTGAAAACCAGTCCACTCCCGGATACCGGCTCTGCAGCCACCCAGACAGGAAGTAAATCGTGAGAGGGAAACCGTACATCTCAGCGAATAGCGCCACAATGAAGGCGCTGAAAGCGCCAAACGAACGCCAGTCGCGCCCGGTCTGCGGTTTGAAAAAACTGAAAGCGAACAGGATGAACACCGCGGCGTTGACGACAACCAAAGTCCACAGCCCGTAGGCCGTCACATCGTTGTGGTTCATGCGGTGCCTCCTCGGCGATCTTCAGGCGGCTGCCCTCCATCATGGCGATCCTTGGTCCCGCCACTATGGCTTCCATGACCTCCGTGACCACCATGGAAGAAATGCATCACGACACAGGTAAGTGGCAGCAGCCACAGGAGCCAGTTTCCCGTAAAGATATGTGCTTGGTGTTCGACGACTAGCAGGAAGGCACCGATCAGCAAGAAGCCGAGGAGAACCAATCCAATGGGCGTCCGCAAGAAGGGACGTCGTTCTGCACTTTGATCGTGATTCACTTTGACCTCCAGCAACACCACGGCGGTTCGTGAACGAACCTTCGATTGCGTTTACCTGGCGAAAGCGCGTCAAATGCAATGCATCACTGCCAAGTTTCGGTCAACCGAACAGTTACTGCCGCCAGCGGCGATCGCCTTAATCTCTCACTCTTGGATACAAACTCTCGGAGTGATGTTGCGGTATATCAAACACGGAAGGGAATTTGAGACCATGATTGTAGCAACACTTTGTTACAATGCAGCAAAACATCCGAAGTGAGTTCCATGTAAGGCTTTGCTCGAAGAGGCACTTAACCTGATCCCGATGACTCAACATAGTAGCTTCGATGATAGCACATCAACTTGGATTGGTTTCGGTATGATCAAGAGCCGACTTTTTGAGGCGCAGAGCTTCGGTACCGTTTTCGTCAACTTTGTTAGTCATTGTCTGCAGTCGCCTCTTCCGTTGGTCATACTGAACGAAATTTGTTGCGTGATTCGATCTGGAGTGTGCCTTGTCGTTGTCAATTTCGATGGACCGTCGGGCCCTTTGCTGGGTTTGACCGGTTGGCGTTGTCTGCACCACCGCTTCATGGTGGCTCACAATAAAGGCCATACCCGGGGGCGAGTGCGCGAAGCCAGCTTCTCCAGCATTGTCCGCGCCCTTATATGGCGCGGCCTGATTGGACTCTGGGATCGTTTGAGGGTGGCGTGACCCATATTTCCTTTCTCGGCGGCGTTGGAACCGTCACCGGCTCGAAGTTCCTGGTCGAGACTGACAATCGCCACGTCCTGGTTGATTGTGGCCTTTTCCAGGGCCTCAAGCAGCATCGGCTGCGCAACTGGGATCGTTTCCCAGTCGAGCCGGCGAGTATCCACGCCGTCGTCCTGACCCATGCGCACCTGGATCATTCTGGCTATCTGCCGCTGCTTGTCCGCAGCGGCTTTAAAGGCACCGTTCTCTGCACCGAAGCGACGCGCGACCTCTGTTCGATCCTCTTGCCGGACAGCGGCCACCTTCAGGAACGTGATGCGGAGTTCGCCAACCGGCACGGCTTTTCGAAACACAAGCCGGCGCTGCCGCTCTACACCGAGGCGGAGGCCCGGGCCTGCCTCGATCGTCTTGAGCCCCAGCGTTTCGGCACATCACATGCGCTCGGTGACGCCATGACTGTTCGGTTCCTGCCGGCCGGTCACATCCTCGGCGCGGCAATGGTCGAGATCGCGACGCGCGGCGGTACGGTCCTGTTCTCCGGCGACCTCGGGCGTCCGAATAGCCCGACGATGGTCGATCCTGCGATTGTGGGGCAAGCCGACTATCTATTGATCGAGTCGACGTATGGAAATCGCACGCATGATCCCGCCGATGCGCTGCAAGTCTTGGCTGACGTGATTAACAAGACGGCGCGCCGGGGTGGCACGATCCTGGTGCCGACCTTCGCCGTCGGGCGCGCGCAGACGCTGCTCTATTTTATTCGCGAACTCAAGACTCGGCGGATGATTCCCGACATGCCCGTGTACCTGGATAGCCCAATGGCAATCGATGCCAGCCACATCTTTTGCGCCCACCTCGGCGAACATCGCCTCACTGAGCTACAATGCCGGGACCTGTGCGCCGTTGCCCACTACGTCAACGATGTCGAAGGGTCCAAGGCTCTGGATCGCAGTGCGGCGCCGAAGGTGGTTCTCGCCGCCAGCGGCATGGCGACCGGCGGCCGTGTATTGCACCACCTTAAGGCTCTGGCGCCGGACGTCAGGAATACGATCGTGTTCGCCGGCTTCCAGGCGCCGGGCACGCGCGGCGCGGCGATGGTCGGCGGCGCCGAGTCGGTCATCATCCATGGAGCCGACGTACCGGTTCGCGCCGAAGTGCGGAATCTCAGCATGCTGTCCGCGCACGCCGACCGCGAAGAGATCATGGCCTGGTTGACGAAATTCACCTCTCCACCCCGCATGACGTTCGTGGTTCACGGCGAGCCGGCAGCCGCCGACTCGTTGAGGCTCGCCATCGAGGAACGTCTCGGTTGGCCATGCCAAATCCCGGCGTACCTGCAACGTGTCAAGCTCGGGGCTGACGTTCCCGGGCGCGATTGAGGCCGCCGTGACCACAGCGCCTTCCATGACGCCTGGCATGCATTCACTCAGGTTGCGACGGCTTGGAATCGATACTCACGAGGAAGCCGTCGTCTACATGCGGCAGGACTGTCATATCTGCCGGTCCGAAGGGTTTTCCTCCCATGCGCGGATCCAGATCAGCTCGTGCGGGCAGTCCATCATCGCGACGTTGAACCAGATCACGACCGACCTGCTGCGACCACACGAGGCCAGCCTGTCGGAGAGCGCGTGGCGCCGTCTCGGCGTGACCGAGGGCGAGGAGATTCATCTGGCGCATGCGCCGCAACTCGACTCAATGGGGCACGTACGTGCCAAGATCCACGGCCTCGACCTGCCTGAGCCGGCGCTCTACGGAATCGTGCGCGATATCGTCGCGGGTCGTTACGCGGACGTGCACCTTGCAGCATTCGTCGCGATCTGCGGCGGCCAGAACCTGTCCCAGCGGGAGATACTGGCGCTGACCCGTGCCATGGTGGCCGCCGGCAGCCGGTTGACATGGAATCGCCAACCAATAGCCGACAAGCATTGCGTCGGCGGCTTGCCGGGCAATCGTACGACGCCCATCGTGGTCGCGATCGCGGCGGCATGTGGACTCACTATTCCCAAGACATCGTCGCGCGCCATCACCTCGCCGGCAGGAACGGCAGACACCATGGAGACCTTGGCGCCGGTCACACTGGACATGCTAGCGATGCGCCGCGTCGTCGAGCGCGAGGGTGGATGCATCGTTTGGGGTGGCGCTGCTGACCTAAGTCCAGCGGACGACATCCTCGTGCGGGTCGAGCGCGCGCTCGATCTTGACAGCGAAGGCCAGCTTGTCGCCTCCGTCTTGTCAAAAAAGATCGCGGCCGGCGCGACGCACCTTTTGTTGGATGTTCCTGTCGGTCCAACCGCGAAAGTGCGTTCGACCGAAGACGCACAGCGACTCGCCGCGCTCTTGAGCGACGTCGGCTCGGCCACCGGCCTGGAACTGGGCATCGTCTTGAGCGACGGGGTGCAGCCGGTAGGACGAGGCATCGGGCCGGCTCTGGAGGCGCATGATGTCCTGGCCGTGCTGCGCAACGAACCGGGCGCGCCCCAAGACCTCCGGCTGAAGTCAAGCATGCTGGCCGGCCGTCTCTTGGAACTGACCGGAGCCAGCCCGCTCAATGCCGGCGCCGACGCTGCGGCCCAACTCATCGCCGATGGTGCCGCGCTACGGAAGTTCGAGGCGATATGCGACGCGCAAGGTGGCATGCGGGTGCCGCCGCGCGCCGCGCATACCTATCCCGTCCTGTCGGACCGACGTGGGCGATTGGCGGCGATCAACAATCGTCTGCTTGCCCGGATCGCCAAGCTGGCTGGCGCGCCGGCCGCCAAGGCGGCGGGCGTCGAGCTGCATGTTCGTGTCGGTGACGCAGTGGAAGCAGGTCAGCCGCTGTATACCATCCACGCGGAGGCCCCAGGTGAGCTCGCCTATGCGCTCGACTACGTGAAGGTTCACGCAGAAGTCATGCAACTCGAAACTCCGCCATGAGACGGCTGGTTTTCGCCTTGCCGGGCAACGAGGCTCTGGCGCGTCGGTTGGCGGCGGGGCTTGGAGCGACCTTGGGCAGGGCCACCGTGCGACGCTTCCCCGATGGCGAATGCTATGTGCGCGTCGGGGCGACGGTCCGCGGTCGCGAGGTGATCCTGGTCTGCACGTTGGATCGGCCCAACGACAAGTTCCTGTCTCTGTACTTCATCGCTGGCGCGATCCGCGATCTCGGCGCGACCCGCGTCGGTCTGGTCTGTCCGTATCTGCCCTATATGCGGCAGGACAAGACGTTTCGGAAGGGTGAAGCCGTTACCTCCGTGAGCTTCGCCGACATCATGAGCCGTACCGTGGACTGGATCGTGACTGTGGATCCGCATCTTCACCGCTGGCCTGACTTGTCGAGCATCTATCGCGTGCCGGCCATCGCGACGCACGCCGCGCCGCTTGTCGCATCATGGATTCGAGACCATGTCCGCATGCCGCTCATCGTCGGGCCCGACGCTGAGAGCGCACAGTGGGCAGCCGCGGTTGCTCGGGACTGCGGTGGCCGCTCGGTCGTGCTGCGCAAGAACCGCTCCGGCGATCGCCGGGTGACCGTATCGGACCTACCCATGGCGAGCCGGCCGCCAGGAACGCCGGTTGTGATGGACGACATCATCTCGACGGGCCACACGATGATTCAGACGGTCCAGAAAGTGCGTGCAGCCGGTTATCCACGGCCGTATTGCATAGGCATTCACGGCATCTTCGCCGAGAGCGCCTACGCAAAGCTCAAGTCGGCGGGCGCTCGTCAGATCGTCAGTTCCAACACGGTGCCGCACCCGACAAACGCCATCGACGTCACGTCGTTGTTGGTCGATGCGGTCACGCGGATCGGAGACAGCGGCTCTGATTCACGGGCCGTGACCCGGTAGACCTGAGTCGGAGCACTGGACGGTCGCGGCGGCGCCAGAACGATCGTCGCGCCGGCCCGCCCGAAGGAAGGGCCGGGACGAATTGTTGAGCGATCGGCTCGCCAGGGAAACATGTGTTCCCCGGCGAGACGGTCGCGTCCGTTCCATCTCCCCCGCAGGTGACCTCCCGCCGAACCTTCGGGAGCGCAGAGCGGCAGGTCGACCTGATCAGTTCGTCTTCGGAGGATGCATCTGGTCGTGCGGCCCAATTCGGCAGGTCGTGCCGATCGCAACGGCATCGAGAATGACCCCATTGCGATCGGTCTCGAAGTTGACCATGCAGTTCTTGATGCTCGTGACGATCTGTCCCTTAGGCCACCAGTTCACCCGCCGCTCAGAGAACTGGTAGCCGATCATCTTGCCGCCGGCGACCATGGTGTAGCTGTGGTGCGGCGGACCCCAGGTCGCAACCAGATGATCTTCCCTGTGTCCGACCCAATCGCGCGCATTGAGATCTTGCACCGTTCCCGAAGCGCACGCCGTCAGCACGGTGCTGACGGCCAACAGCGCCATGATGCTGCGTGTTGCCATGACTTCTCTCCCATCTGGTCCGCGTGATGCGGCCGCGCCTCTAGCGCATCCCCATGTGTGATGCGACGAGCTCGTTGGCCGTCTTCTTCTGATTCTCGTCGAGAACCGCGAAGAGTTTTCCATAGGCGGCCCGCAGCGCGCGGACGTTCTCAAGTCGCGCGGCCAACCAGCGCTCCTGCGCCTCGAGACGTTCGGCCGCCGACGCCGCTGAGAGCGGTGGATGAGCCTTGTCTGCATCGGCTATCCGTTTGGCGTTGGCGCGCAGGACATTGGCGAACTCGGTCCAAACTGCCATTTGCGTCTCGGTAACGCGGATTTCCGCGTGCAGGAAGGCGATGCGCCCTTCGATGCGATCCGTCGGCTGATCGGCCATCGCGCTCATGCCGCCGCGTCCCTGGGCCGCGGGGCCCTTTGCATCCGGACTGTGTCCTCCAGGGGGCTGCATGCCCGATCCCTGCATGCCGGGGCCGTGCATGCCCTGATCCTTCATGCCGGAGCCTTTCATACCCTTGTCGCCCGTCGACTTCATGTCGTGCTGGGCCACCAAAAGGTGCGCCGGTTGATGCTCGTCATGGCTCGCAACAGCGGCCGTAACCATGCCGCTGAATGCCGCCATCGCGACTACGGCGGTAATCGACGTCCTTGAGCTCATGGTTCTTTCTCCTTCAGATGCGCGAAAGGGATACCGGGATTTTTCCGAGCCGCCCGCAGCTTTGGATCGCAACGCGCCGGTAACTCGATCGACCCTCGTCTTCCTTTTCGAGGGGCTCGTCATAAAAAGAATACCGTCGACCAGCGATACTAATTTGACGCATGTCAAGAATATGCTCGAAAGCAGTTATGAAGAACATATTCAATAACTATGTAATACTACGAAACGTGTTGGACACACTCTGTAACACAGTCCGCCGCGCACGAACAGAATGCCCCTGCAGTCCCATGTCGTCGTGTGTGCCCCGGCCTCTCCGTCGCTGACTGCGCTGCTTCACGAAACATTCTGTTACATATCTGCAAAACAACTGAACGAAGGCGTCGGTAAAGGAATGACGGGAAGCCACAGGGCGATATCAGTGATGTCTCATGTCCGGGCGACTTCCAGACAATGACGGCGACAGCCAAATAAGGCATGGCCCGGTGGTTTGGATGATAGAGTTCATTCGACGGACGCAACGCCGTCGGACCAATGTCGGGGCGTGTGTCGCAAGCTGCAGGAGGTCTGGCTTGGAGGTCCGCGTAACGCTGCTTTCGGGGTACATGGTCGCTAGCCTCGCGCTAGCCGGCTGTGCCGGACCCTTGCCCGTCGTGCAGAGCGGGCCAGATCCTGCCGATGGCAGGAGCCCGGTTGTTGGCGTGACATACGTTCCGGTTACCGCTGGCAACCATGACTACCGGCCGGTCGAGCCGAAGACGTGGCGCGAACAGAACGAACGCGTGGCACCGGGCGGGCGAACCAGCCGATGACAAGCGAAGCGCATGGCGTCACGGCCGTGATTAGTGCGACCGCCGGCGTTGGCGCGCCGCGACCAATACACGCGGGGTGCGTGGCCGGCATCGGCCTGCTCGCCTTGCTGGTCAGTGGCTGCGCGGCCTTCTCGCCCGATGGCGGCATGTCGCTGGTGCGGGATGCGACCAAGCGGGAGATCGGCAAGGACGCGGTCAAGATCACGAGCGATACAACAGCGCAGCAGGTTCGCCAGCGGCTCGATACACTCATCAGCGAGTCCCTGACCGCCGACGGCGCGGTACAAGTGGCGCTGCTAAACAATCGCGGACTGCAGGCGTCGTACAACGAACTCGGAATCTCCGAGGCCGCCTTCGTCGCCGCCAGCTTGCCGCCCAACCCGCTCGTGTCGCTGTCGCGCATTTCCGGCAGCGGCGTGGTCGAGATCGAAGCCAGCATTGTCGCCAACATCCTGGCACTGTTCACGATCCCGGCGCGCCGACGGATCGCGGAGCAGCAATTCCACCAGGCTCAGTATCGCGCGGTCGAGGTGACCTTTCGGCTCGCGGCCGAGACCCGCCGCGCCTACGTCCGTGCCGTGGCGGCGCAGGAGTTGGCGGATTTTCTCGTTCGGGCGCGCACGACGGCCGATGCCGCGGCTGATTTGATGCGCAGCCTGGGTGAGACGGGGGGCGCGAACAAGCTCGACCAAGCGCGCGCCGCCGCCTTCAACGCAGAGGTTGGCGTGCAGCTGGCGCAAGCACGTCTGCGCGCGCGGGCGGAGCGCGAAGCGCTGATCCGGCTGCTCGGCCTATGGGGCAAGGACATCGGCTTCAAGCTGCCGGCGACATTGCCGGCGTTGCCACAGAACGTCCGTTCGGCGCCTGAGATAGAAGCCGAGGCGATCCAGCGGCGTGTCGATCTGCTGATGGCGCGGCGTGAGCTCGATGCCACGGCGAAGGCCTTGGGGCTGACCGAGGCGACGCGTTACATATCACTGCTTGAGCTGGGCGGATTGATCCGGTCCGAGCGGACCAGAACGCCCGAGGGCACCGAACGGAGCCGGCAGCGCGGGCCCGAGCTGGAAATCCAGATCCCGATCTTCGACCTCGGCGAGACGAGCGTGCGGCGGGCGCGCGAGACGTATATGCGGGCGGTCAATCAGCTCGCGGAAAAGGCCGTCAACGTCCGCTCTGAAGCGCGTGCCGCCTATCAGGCGTACCGCGCTTCCTACGACATCGCGCGCCAGTACCAGACGAGCATCCTGCCGTTGCGCAAGATCGTCTCGGAAGAGGCACTGCTGCGGTACAATGGCATGCTGATCGATGTCTTCGAACTGCTGACGACGGCGCGCGAACAGATTGCCAGCACCGTGGCGGCGATCGAAGCCCGGCGCGACTTCCTCCTGGCCGAAGTCGATTTTCAGGC
>DATFGV010000364.1:0-11786 GCA_035249115.1 Vineibacter sp. | reverse complement strand
TCACCTGCACGTGCTCGGCCCAGCCGAACGGCGCCGACAGCAGCTCGCCGACGCGAAAGGCGGGGCTACGCGAGTCGATCACGCGGCCGACCGCCGGCCCTTCCATCGTTTCGCCCAGCTCGAGGCCGCGGGCGTACGACGCCGCACCCGACAACCGGTTGCGGCTGCCGGGGTTGGCCGTGGCGTACAGCACCTGTACCAGCACGCGCCCGTCGGGCAGCGGCGGCAATGTGCGTTCGCGGACCTCGAAATCCTCGGGCACCGGCTGGCCCTGCGGCCGGCGGGCCAGGACGACGTGACGGCTCTTGGTCATGCGACTGAGTTCTTTCGTCGTCCCGAGTGGAGGCGCGCGACGCGCGCCGACATCGAGGGACCTTGCCTCAACGACGACGACCGTCGTGGTCGAAAGAAGGTCCCTCCACGCGGCCCTTCGGGCCTTGGTCGGGACGACGGTGAGTCAGGCTCGACAGCCACAAGCGAAGCGCCTGCTACTCCGCGCCCGAGCCGATGACGCCGCCGTCGGCGATGATTACCTGGCCGCAGACGAAGGCGCCGGCCCTGGAGGCCAGGAACACCGCGACGCCGCCGATGTCGTCGGGCTCGCCGATGCGCTTGAGGGACGCCCTTCTCTCATTGGCCGAGCGGATGTCGGGGTTCTCCCACAAGGCGCGCGCGAAGTCGGTCTTGATCAGGCCGGGGGCAATGGCGTTGATGCGGATGTTGTGCGGCCCCCACTCCATGGCCAGCGACTTGACCAGCGACAGGTCGGCCGCCTTGGACATGTTGTAGGCGGCGATGTGCGCCGAGCCAACCAGCGCCCCGACCGACGACACGATGATCACCACGCCGTCCCTGCGCTCGGCCATTTCCGGGCCGACGGCGTTCATCAGCCACAGGTTGCTGAGCACGTTGTTCTGCATGATCTTGTGGAAGACCTCGTCCTTCAGGCCCGACAGCGGGCCGAAATACGGGTTGGCAGCGGCGTTGCACACCAGGACGTCGATCCGGCCATAGGCGCGGCGCGCTTGCGCGATCAGGTTCTCAAGTTGCGCCTTTTCGGAAATGTTGGCGGCGACCGCCGTCGCCTCGCCGCCCTTGGACTTGATGCCGGCCACGACTTCCTCGCAGGCCGGCAGCTTGCGGCTGGACACGACGACCTTGGCGCCGTGCGCCGCCAATTGCTCGCAGATCGAGCGACCGATGCCGCGGCTGCCACCGGTCACCACCGCCACCTTGCCCGCCAGGTCGAAAATCGACATCGCCGCCTCCGCCATCGTCAGCCCGCCACGCGGCAGCTTAGCGGTTGGCCCATTGACGTGACACGGGAAACTCGCACGATGCCGCGCACACAATGACGATGGGCGTGCGTCCCAACCGCCGTCGAAGCGCCCACCTTCAAACACCATCAACGACAACAGAACCGATCGTGCCCCTCGTTCGTCTGATCCCGCTGCGCTTGCATGCACTGGCCGATGTGTTGGTCATCGCCGCTTTGGTGCTGCTGCCTTGGAGCCTAGGGTTCGCGGGTCTCAACAAGCCAGCGCTGTTCATTTGGGCGATCGCGGCGGTCATGCTGGTCGCCATGCTGCTGTGTGACTATCCGTTGGGCGTCGTCCGGCTGCTGCCGCCGAAAGTCCATTCGCTGATCGAGTACGTCATCGCACCGTCGTTCTTCGTCATGCCGTTCTACCAGTTTGCCGACGTGCCGGGCGTGACGGTCGCCCTGCCGGTTCTCGGCACCATCAACCTGCTGACCAACGTCCTGACCGACTATCCGGACGCCGCTCGTAGCCGGAAGCAGGATTGACCAAGGCCTCAATCCGCGGGGGTTAGACGCTGCGGGCCTCGGTGATTTCTCGGCGTCCCCTTGAAAGACGGCGGATAGCGGGCGTGCACGTCCTCCGACTTGCCAGTGGCCTCAAGTTGACAGATGTTGTCAGCGTTCTTGGTCAGGCCATTTTTTCTTAACCCGCGATGTCCACTCAGACGCGCATCGAACCTGGGCGTATCGTTGGCGACCAGCCGTTCGGGCTGTTTTATCACGTTCAGGTGACCTTTGCGGGCTCGCGCCGAGTCGACACCATGACGTGGCTGTTCCTGCCGGGAAATCGCGTCAGCCGCGTGTACCCGTACGGCGGCACGGGCCTGTTCGACCCGGGACGTTGCAGCGACGACACGTGCGGCGACTATCAGATCGAGGGAGCGCGATTGTCTGTTCGCTGGGACGGCGGTCGTGTCGACCAATGGACCTTTGCCGCATCAGCCGAAGGCATCAGTCTGGATGGACGGCTCTTCCGCCCGGCACGTGCCATGACCGCGGAGTCGCTGATCGGCCGGTGGTCCGACACCAGCTCGAACGTCTACACGTTCAACGGCAACGGTCAGTTCAGCTTCGGCGGGAGCTCGGGAGCGTACCGGGTGCATGACTGGACGCTGACACTCACCTTCGCGGACGGGGACGTGCGACAGCGCACGCTATTTGCCGCCAGCGCGAGTGAGCCGGCAGGAATGATCAGCGTGGAAAGTGAGGTATATTCCCGAAGCTAGACCGGCGCCGTCTGCGACACTCAATTTCCCGCCAACTACCTTCGCAACAGCGCCGCGAGTTCGACATGCGGCGACCAGAGGAACTGGTCGATCGGCAGTAGTCGCTCCAATCGATAACCAGCGTCGACCAGAACCCGCACGTCACGGGCGAAAGTCACGGGATTGCACGAGACGGCGATCAGCGTCGGCAAGGTGCTGCGCGCCAACTCTGCGGCCTGGGGCGCGGCGCCGGCGCGCGGCGGATCGAAGATTGCAGCATCGAAGCGGCGGAGCTCGTCTGCCGGCAGCGGATCGCGCGCCAGGTCACGTCGCACAACGCGGACCGTGCCGCCCAAGGCGGCTTGGCGCGTTGCCGCTTCGACCGCAGTCACGGCGGCTGCATCGCCCTCGACCACCGTCACCTGCCGGCCGGGCGCCAGGCCGAGCGACAATGTGCCGATGCCGCCGTAGAGATCGACGACGCGGTGCGCCGGTCCCAGCCAGTCAGCCACTGCGGTCTTCAGCACCCGTTCGCTGGCGAGGCTCGCCTGCAGGAACGCGCCCGGCGGCGGTGTGACGTCAATCCGACCCAACCGGATCAGCGGCAATCGTCGCGTAACCACCGGCTCCGCCGTCGCACGTCCGCCCCAGGAGAGCCGCGCGACATCGGCCGAGTCCGCGAAGCCGGCCAGCGCCGTACGGCGGTCGAGATCCAGCGGTAGCCGACGGTCTGGCACCAGCAGGATGTCGGCGCCTGTGTCGGTCCAGTTGACCACCGCCTCCGCCGCCGCATCGGCCGGCAATAGTCGCGGCAGCCACTGGCGCAGCATCGCAACCAGCGCCGCGATGCGTGGCATGATCACCGGGCATTCCTCGAGATCGATGAGGGCGTGCGAGCCGCGTTGGTTGAAGCCGACGAGGCCACGCTCCCGGACGCGCCGCAGCGTGAAATCGGCGCGCCGCCGGCTGCCCGGCGGGCTGCGCACCAGTGGCAGCATGGCCGGCAGGTCAATGCCCTGACCCTGCAAGGCGCGCGCGATGGTCGCGACCTTCCAGGCGGCATAAGAGTCATCCGCCCAATGCTGCAGGGCGCAGCCGCCGCAAACGCCGAAATGCCGGCAGGGGGGTTCTTGGCGATCCGGCGCCGGCGTGACAATCCGTATCAGTTCAGCATCGACGCCACCGCGGCGATGGCGCAATGGCCGCGCCTCCACCGTTTCGCCGGGTAATGCAAACGGGATCGAGTACGTCCGGGGTATACCGTCGATGCTGTCTTCGGCGCGGCCTGCGCCGTCGGCACCGATCCGTTCGACGGCGAGCGTCAGGGTGGACAGCGGCAGCGCCGGCGGCGCAGCACCGTTATGCCGCGATCGTCCTACCGCCGGGCGGCGCCGAGCCATGACGCCGACGGGCGGATCTGACCGATCGTCAGGCCGGCGACATTGAGCACTGGCGGCGCCACGACTTCGTCGAATTGAGCCTCGGTCATCAAGCCGAAATGCCTGAGGATCGTCGCCATCGCCACCTCGGCAGCGAGACCGGCGCCGTCCCAGATCTTCAGCGCAACGCCCAAGCCCAAGGTCGGCAGCATGCCGCAATAGACGCCCTGCGCGCCGGTCTTGATCAGTGCCGCACCCTTGAGCGCGCCGTTGATGCGGGTGCAAAAGCGTCCAGTGCCCGCCATGTAGAATGGTTCGTTGGCCATCGCCTCCCGGAGGCGGCGAATGGCATTGGCACGCCCCTCCGGCAGACGCGCCGGATTAGCCATGTTCGCCATCGCCAGGGCGGTGTTGCGCAGCGGGACGCCGACCGTCGGGATGCCGCAGCCGTCCGTACCGGCCGGCGCGCGCGACAGATCGCACTGGGCCAGCTGTTCGTAGAGCCCGAGCAGGCGTTGTTGCACCGGATGCTCGCGCTTGATGTAGCCGCGCGTCGGTTCACCCTTGTTCAACGCCGTGGTCAGGAAGCCGGTATGCTTGCCCGAACAGTTGTTGTAGGCGGCAGTGAGTTTCGCGCCGTCGCGCACGAACGCTTCGAATGCCGGCAATCGGCTAGGCACGTGAGCGCCGCATTCGAGGTCGTCTTCCGACAGGCCCATCCTCGCCAGCCAGGCACGGACCGCCTCGACATGGCCCGTCTCGCCATTGTGCGACGCGCAAGCCAACGACAGCTCGACGTCGGTCAGCTCGAACCGGTCGGCCGCGCCGCTTTCGACCAGCGGGATGGCCTGCAACGGTTTGATCGCTGAGCGCGCCATGACCGGCGTGTCGATGTCGCCCCATGCCTCGACGGCCGAACCGTCGATCTTCATGACCGCCGCGGCGCCGAGATGGCGGCTTTCCACCATGGCGCCACGCGTCACCTCGATGATGATCGGGTTCTGATCAGACACGCTCGCAATCCCTGCGCTGCGTCAGCTCCACACGGCCGGCAAGGTCGTCAGTCCGCGCAGCGTGAAATTCGGCCGCCACGCCGGCGTGTCGATCTCCGGCAGGCGCAAGTCAGGCAGGCGCGTCACCAGCGCCTTGAACGCCAGCTCGGCCTCGAGCCGCGCCAGCTGCGCGCCCAGGCAGTGGTGGATACCGCCGCCGAACGACAGCGGCCGCACGTTCTGCCGTCGGATGTCGAGCCTGTCAGCGTCCTGGTACATCGCCGGATCGCGATTGGCCGCCCCGAGCAGGCAGACGATGTTTTCGCCCTTGCTGATCGTGTGGCCGCCGAGTTCGACGTCCTCGACGGTCGACCGGCCGGTCATTTGCACCGACGAATCGTAGCGCAGCAGTTCCTCGATCGCGCCTGCAGCCAGCGACGGATCGGCCTTCAGCGCCTCCCACTGGTCGGGATTGCGATGCAGCGCCAGCAAACCGTTGCCGATCAGGTTCGAAGTGGTTTCGTGGCCGGCAGCGAACAGCAGGCTGACATTCGCCCGCAGCTCCTCCTGGGTCAGACGATCGCCAGCCTCTTCCGCCTGCACCAGCAGGGTGGTTAAATCGTCGCCCGGCTCGCGCCGGCGGCGCTCGAAAAGCGTGTCGAAGTAGTCGTCCGAAGCTCGCGTGCGGTCGTTGGCGTCGTCGAGTTCCTCGCGACTCATCGGCACCGGGTCGATGATGCGACCGTTGACGTGCGACTGGTCGAGGAAGCGTGCCCGCTCCTCTTCCGGAATGCCCAGCATGTCGCAGATCACGATGACCGGCAGGCGATGCGCCAGATCCATGGTCACGTCCATGCGGCCCTCGTCGATCACCCGGTCGATCAGCGAATCCACCAGGGCGGCGATGCGCGGCCGCATCTCCTCGACACGGCGCGCCGTGAACGCCTTGGTCACCAGGCCGCGCAGGCGGGTGTGGTCGGGCGGATCGAGCACCAGCATGGTCCGGCCGAGGCTGGCGAAAGCCCGTTCCAACATCACGTCCGGGCCGTAGCGGCGAACCAGGTTGCCCTCGTAGTTCTTGCCGAACCGCCGGTCGCGCAGGATCAGCGCGACGTCGGCGTGGCGCGAGACGACCCACATGCCGAGCGGCAGCCGGAAGATCGGCGCGTTCTCCCGCAAGCGGCTGTAGGTCGGATAGGGATCGGCGATGAAGGCCGGATCCAGCGGGTTGAAGACGGGCGCCGACGGCGGCGCCGTTACGGTGTCGGGCATCAGGGTTCCCTACGTGACGTTGGCGAACCATACCGAATGGCGGAAGCGTCGCCAACGGGGCCGCCGGCGCACGATTGAGCGGGTGCGGGCGGTCGCCTAGGCTACGTGCAGACAGCGGCAGGGCAACGAGGCGACGGCGATGTATGTGACCCAGGGTTTGCGTCGGGCGGGGCAGATCCGGCCCAAGGGCGTGTCGACGATCTTCCGTGACCGGCGCCGGACGTGGCGAGAGACGGTCGAGCGGGTCGCCCGCCTGGCCGGCGGCCTGAGGGCACAGGGCATCGGGCCAGGCGACCGGGTAGCCATCCTGGCGCTCAACAGCGACCGCTATTTCGAGCTGATGTATGCCCTCCCCTGGCTCGGCGCCGCCATGGTGCCCCTGAACACCCGGCTGGCGACTCCCGAGATCGAATACATCCTGGCGGACTCCGGTTCCCGCGCCCTGTTCGTCGATGGCGCCATGAAGGCACACGCCACGGCGCTCGCCGGCAAGCTGCCGGCGATGACCTCGGTGATTTACCTCGACGACGATGCCCTGCCGTCCGGTGCGGCGCGGTTTGAGGACCTCGTGGCGGCGGCCGCGGCTGACGATGCTGGCGCCGGCGGTGAAACGCTGGCCGGCCTGTTCTATACGGGCGGCACGACCGGTCGATCCAAGGGCGTGATGCTCAGCCACGCCAACCTGGTGTGGAACCAGATGAACGCCATCGCCGGTCTCGATTTCGACGGCGACACGACCTACATCCACTCCGGCCCGATGTTCCACCTCGCCGACGGCGCCTCGACCTTCGGCGTGACGGCTTGCGGCGGCAGGCACGTCTTCGTACCGCGCTTCGATGCCGTCGACTGCCTGCGGGCGATCGCTTGCGAAAAGGTGACGCACGGCCAGTACGTGCCGACCATGATCAACATGCTGGCCAACCATCCGCAGGTGCGGGACTTCGACGTCTCCAGCCTGAAGTACATCCTCTACGGCGCCTCGCCGATGCCCGAGGGTGTGCTGCGCAAGGCGTTGGAGGTGTTTCCCGGCTGCCAGTTCATTCACGCCTACGGCATGACCGAGGCGGCGCCCATCCTGACCTTGCTGCCGCCGCGCTACACCACCCTGGACGGGCCTTACGTCGGGCGGATCAAGTCCTGCGGACTTGCGGCACATACCGCCGAGCTGAAGATCGTCGACGAAAACCGCCAGGAGGTGCCGCGCGGCACGGCGGGTGAGGTCGCGGCCAAGGGGCCGATGATCATGCTGGGCTACTGGAACAAGCCGCAGGAGACGGCAGCGGTGCTGCAGGACGGCTGGTATTACAGCGGCGACGCCGCCACCATGGACGACGAGGGCTTCCTGTTCATCGTCGACCGGCTGAAGGACATGATCATCTCCGGCGGCGAGAACGTCTATTCGGCCGAAGTCGAGAACGCGATCTCGCTGCTGCCCGGCGTCGCGGAGGTGGCCGTCATCGGTATCCCCGACGCCAAATGGGGCGAGACGATCCACGCCATCGTCGTGCCGCGCGCCAGCGCCAACCTGACCGTTGAGGCGGTGATCGACCACTGCCGCAGCCAGATCGCCGGCTTCAAATGCCCGCGCTCGGTCGAGTTTCGCGACACATCGCTGCCACTGTCAGGCGCCGGCAAGGTGCTGAAGCGCGAGCTGCGCGAGCCCTACTGGAAGGGCTACGAGAAGAGGGTGAACTGAGCCTAGTCGCGGCCCTCTGTCAGGCGTTGCGCCGTGCCACGAACAGGCAGGCGACGCCGGCCACCACGGCCGCAATGCCGGCAATCATCGGAATGGGAATGACGCGCTGCTCCTTGGCCTCGATCGACAGGGGACCTACATTGAGCACCTGCTTGGTGTCGGTGACGACGATGTACGGCACAACCAGAGCCGCGATTCCCGCGACCACCAGAACGATGCCGACAATGACCAGCATGCGCATGACTTCCCCCTTGCGGCAGCCCCGGCAAACTATACCGGTGTGATCAAACGCTCCAGAGCGCCAAAGGTTCCCGGCCGGCATGAAGGTCAGCCGCCGCCGGCACCGTCGTCGCCTTGCGGGCGGCATCGATCTGGCTAGGCTAGGCTGGGCCCGACCCGTCTCCTCTAGCTTCCGACCCCCGAATGCCCGCCCAGATTCCCTACTACGACTGGATCGCCCACCACGCGGACCGCCGCCCGTCGAGCCCGGCGATCCACGACCTCCACACCGGCCGCACGTTCACCTACCGCCAGCTCGACGAGCGCGCCCGGCGGCTGGCGGCACACCTGCAGGGGATCGGCGTCGGCAAGCCGGATCGCGTGGCGATCCTGGCGCCGAACTGCCCGGAATATTTCGACCTGCAGTTCGCCTGCGGCAAGATCGGTGGCGTCATGGTGCCGCTGAATTGGCGGCTGACGGTTCCCGAGCTGGAATACATTCTCGGCGACTGCGCGCCCAAGGTGCTGGTCTACGATTCCTCGTTCAAGGCGCAGGCCGTCGAGCTGAAAGCGCGCTGCGGCATCGGCCAGTTGCTCGAGATCGACATCGACCGCGCCGATTGCAGCTACGAGCGGGCTCTGCTGGCTGCCAGTCCGTCGCCGGTCGCCGCGGCGCTGACTCACGATGACGTCAGCACGATCATGTATACGTCGGGCACGACCGGCCATCCCAAGGGCGCCATCATCACCCATGGCATGACATTCTGGAACGCGGTCAATCTCGGCGTGCCGGCCATGATCTCGCCGTTGACGGTCCAACTGGTGGTCCTGCCGCTGTTCCATACCGGCGGCCTGAACTGCTATGCCAATCCCGTGCTGCACGCTGGCGGCACGCTTCGGCTCATGCGGAACTTCGAGCCCGGTGACGCGCTCGACCACATCTCCAACCCGGCGCTGGGCATCACGCATTTCTTCGCCGTGCCGGCGCCCTACCAGTTCATGATGCAGCATCCGAGGTTCGCCGACGCCGACCTGTCGCGCCTGGTCGCATCGGGGGTGGGCGGCGCGCCCTGCGCCATCAGCATCCTTGAAGGCTGGGCGGCGCGCGGTGTGCGTCTGCTGCAGGGCTTCGGTATGACCGAGACCAGCCCGGCCTCGACCATGCTCGACGCCGCCGATGCCATCCGCAAGGTCGGCTCCAGCGGCAGGCCGCTGATGCACACCGAGCTGCGCATCGTTGATGAAACCGGCCGGGACGTGCCGCGCGGCGAGATCGGCGAGCTGTGGACGCGTGGTCCCAACATCACGCCGGGCTACTGGAACAAGCCGGAGGCGACGCGCAACGCGTTCGTCGATGGCTGGCTCAAGACAGGCGACGCGGCACGGCAGGACGACGAGGGCTTCATCTACATCGTCGATCGCTGGAAGGACATGTACATTTCCGGCGGCGAAAACGTCTATCCGGCCGAAGTCGAGAACGTGATCTTCCAGCTGCCGCAGGTCGGCGATGTCGCCGTGATCGGCGTGCCGAGCGACCGCTGGGGAGAGTCCGGCAAGGCCGTAATCGTCGTCAAACCGGGCGAGACGTTGACCGAGGGCGATGTGATCATGCACTGCCTGGCGCGACTGGCCAAATTCAAGGTGCCGCAATCGGTCGACTTCGTCGAGGCATTGCCGCGCAATGCCACGGGCAAGGTCCTGAAGCGCGAGCTGCGCACGCGCTACGTCGGCACCGCGGCACCCGCCATCACCTGACCGGGCCGCCGGCGACCCTAGACCGCCAGCATCAGGCGTTCGATCGAGGGCGTGAAGCCGAACGCTGTGTAGAAGCCGATGGCGTCGCTGTTGAAGGTATGTGCCGCTACTTCGAGATGGGTCGCCCGGCGCTGACGCGCCCACTCGACCGCGGCCGCCAGGAGGCGCCTTCCCACGCGTCGGCCACGGCAATCCGAACGGACGACCAGGTTGTCGAGCTCGATCACGTGCCGGGGAACGGCGCCGGCGAATGTTGACGGGGGCCGCGTCAGCAGCGTCGCGAGGCCGGCCAAACTGCCGGCAGCCGACGCCACGAGGATTGTGGAGTCGCGGCTGGCCAGCATCTGGGCGACCTGCTCACGGGTGCGCGGCGGGCCGTCAAACTCTCGGAACAGCTCCGGCCGGGCCGCACGGTGCAGCGCATCGAGCTCATCGAACAGGCCACATAGCTCTTCGTAGTCGCGCATCGAGGCGAGGCGGATGCGGATGTCGAGCGCGGCCGGCGGCCAGGTCTCGACGGCGGTATGGGTGGCAGGTGACATCGGGCTCTCCCTTCGCGGCTGTTGCCGGCCGCGGCCCGGAGGCCCCTTCCAGAAACGAAAATGCCGCCGGTCCGCGGCGGCATCGTGTGGTCATGACCGAACGCGCCGCCCTATGGGAGCGACGTAAAATACCAACGGCTGTGGCGGCGAGTGGTCATGCGGCATCTATACCTGTTGCGGCGCTGACGGTCAATTCGTTGGTGTCGTTGGCACGGCTGTTCCTATGAACGCCATCTGTCATGTCGAGCGAAGCGAGACATCTAGTCATCCACCCTAGATCCCTCGCTGCGCTCGGGATGACAGTGGAACAGTCGACGGGAATTGTACATGCAACTTACTCCGCTGCCTGGGCCATGGCCTGGCGCAGGCCGGGCATGGTGAAACCCAGCGCGTCGAGCTTTTGCAACGCGTCCTTGCCTTGCTCCTCCGAGACTTCGACCAGCGGCGGGCGCACCTTGTTCCAGGCAGGATCGGCGCCGTAGTGGGCGATAACGTACTTCATCGCCGGGATCATGACGTAACCTTGCATCACGCCCCGCACGTCGTTGATCTTCTTCTGCAGTGCCTCGGCCTGTGGCGTGGCGACGTGCCGGAAGGTCTCGGCGATCGGTCCGGGATTGATGTTGGCCGTGGCGCTGATGCAGCCTGCCCCACCCAGTTTGACATTGTCGACCAGCGGCTTCTCGTTGCCCGAAAAGACGTCGAACCCATCCTTGGCGAAGGCGTCGATCATGCTCTTGGTGTGCGGCCAGTCGTCGGAGCTGTCCTTCATGCCGGCAATCTGCTGCGGGTAGGCCTTCAGCAGCCGCTCGACCAGCTTGTGTGTGATCGGCACCTGGGCCACAGGCGGGATGTGATAGAGGTAGACCCGCAACCGCGCATCGCCGACACGCTGCACGATTTCCGAGAAGTACCGGAACAGGCCCTCGTCGCTGACGCCCTTATAGTAGAACGCCGGCAGCATCAGCACGCCGGCGACGCCCAGCTTGGTGGCATGCGCCGTCACCTGCGCGGCCTCGGTCACGGCGCAGGCGCCCGTGCCGGGCATCATGCGCGCCGGATCGACGCCGGCCGCGACAAGAGCGTCGAGCAGCGCCATGCGCTCGCCGGCCGCCATCGAGTTGGCCTCGCTGTTGGTGCCGAACACGGCCAAGCCGCAATCCTGGCTGACCAGCCATTTGCAATGGGCGATGAAGCGGCGGACATCGGGGCTGAGATCAGCCTTGAATGGCGTGACAACGGGCGACAGCACGCCCTTGATGCGGGCCTGGGCCATGGAAACTCCTGCGGCAAGCCGTGGCTGGATGCCACGCGCGGGCGGTGCCGTCCAGTGTCCGCTTCTTCCCTTCCCCACGACATTGGGGAAGGTGGCCGAAGGCCGGATGGGGACCCGACGTAGTCTCTC
>DATFGV010000363.1:0-10667 GCA_035249115.1 Vineibacter sp. | reverse complement strand
TGGTCGCCGCGGGCACGCTGCTCATCGCCATGGGCGCGGGGATCGTCCCGTTCGTGCGCTCGTGGTGGCCGCTCATCCCGTCGACGACGCTGATCGCCGCCGGCACCGCCATCAACTCGCCGTCGAGTACCTGAAGGCGCTGACCGACATGAAGATGGAGGCGATCGCCTACAAGGACACCGGCCAGCAGATCAACGACGTGCTCACCGGCCGGCTCGACGTGGCGATCGGCACCTTCACCGGCTATCACGGCGCGCTGCTGAACGGCCAGGTGCGCGCTCTGGCGGTAACGTCCCGCGAGCGCTGGCCGACCCATCCGGACGTGCCGCCGATCAGTGAGGTCGTGCCCGACTACGAAGTCGTGTCGTGGCTGGGTCTGGCCGCGCCAGCCGGCCTTCCGAGCGACATTACCGAAGCGCTCGCCGCCGGCGCGAAGGCGACCATCGCCCGGCCGGAAGTGCAGGAACGGCTGCGTGCCATGGGCAACGAACCGCGCGCCAGCACCCCGGCGCAGTTCCGCGCCCGCGTCGAGGCTGATCACGCCAAGTGGAAGCCGCTCGCCAAGTTCGTCAACCCGTAACGTTGCCGGGAGACCTTTGGCGGTCCCGATCGTCCTCGTCGATTCCGACTCGAGGTCATTCGCCAGGACCCTGCGCAACGTGGCATCCTCGACCGACACGTCTTTCCACTGGAGGTTCGCATGACGATCGACTTCGAAATCCCCGCCGAAGCCAAGGCGGTGCGTGCCCGCGTGCGGCAATGGGTGCAGGACGAGTGCATCCCGGCCGAGCAGCGCCTGCTGAAGGGCGAGGACTACAAGAAGGTGCTGGCCGAACTGCGCACCAAGGCGCGCGCCAAGGGTCTGTGGTGCCCGTTCATCCCCAAGGAACACGGCGGTATGGGTCTGGGTCCGCTGGCCAACGCGCTGGTCCAAATGGAGCTCGGCCAGAGCCATCTCGGCGCGCTGTCGATGAACACCCAGGGCCCCGACGACGCCACGATGCTGACCCTTCTGGAGCATGGTACGCCCTACCAGAAGGAGAAGTTCCTCAAGCCGCTGCTCAACGGCGAGAAGCGCATCTGCTACTCGATGACCGAGAAGGCGGCTGGCGCCGACGCCACCGGCATGCGTACCCGTGCCGACAAGGTCGGTAACGAGAAGTACATGCTGAACGGCGAGAAGTGGTTCTCGTCGGCCGCTACCGCCGCCGACATCGCGCTGGTCATGGCGCGCACCGATCCCGACGCGCCGCGGCACCGGCAGTTCTCGACCTTCCTGGTCGAGCTGCCCAATCCCGGCTACCGCATCAAGCGCAACATCCCGACCATGGCGATCGAAGGGCCGCTGAGCCACATCATGGGCGGCGGCCACGCCGAGATCGAGATCAAGGATCTCGAGGTGCCGGCCGAGAACCTGCTGGGCGGCGAAGGCGGCGGCTTCAGCATGGGACAGCACCGGCTGGCCTATGGCCGCCTGCGGCACGGCATGCACAACGTCGCGATGGCGCAGCGGGCGCTGGACATGGCCACGGCGCACGTCACCAGCCGCACCACCTTCGGCAAGCAGCTCGACGAGCGCCAGGCGGTCCAGTTCATGCTCGCTGAGTGCGCCAGCCAGCTCTACATCGCCCGCCTGATGCTGCTGCACATCGCCTACAAGGCCGAGAACAAGATGGACATCCGCCAGGAGAACGGCATCGCCAAGGTGTTCCTGGCCAACATGGTGCACAAGGTGGTCGACACCGCGATCCAGTTGCACGGCGCGCTGGGCTATTCGCAAGACACGCCGCTGGCCGGCTGGTACACCCGCATCCGCTCGCAGCGCCTGGTCGACGGACCGGACGAGGTCCACAAATGGACCACCGGTCGCAACCTGATCAAGGCGTTCAAGGCCACCGGCACTACGGCCGGCGCCTGCGGCGGTGACCTGCTCTAACCTGGGAGCGCGGGCGTCTCGCCCGCATTCGCTTGCAGCGAAGCGCAGAGCGAAGTCCTCCGCAGGTGGCGCCGGCGCGACGGGTGCGGGCGGGACGCCCGCGGTCCCAGGTGCAATGCGAACCGGTCGCTGCTGGCTTGCGCCGGCCGGCTCGTCCTGCCGCCGGCGATTCGCTATAGTTCACGAACAAGCCATCGGCGCCGCAACCGCGCGGGAGGACACATGGCACGCTCATTCGACATCGAACCGCTCGACGCCTCGTTCGGCGCCGTGATCCGCGGCGTGAAGGTCGCCGAGGCTGACGACGCGACGTTTGGCGAGCTGCACGCCGCCTGGCTGAGATACGCCCTGCTGATCTTCCCCGACCAGTTCCTCCAGCGCGACCAGCAGATCGCCTTCGCCAAGCGTTTTGGACCGCTGGAGTTCGAGATGTCGGCGATCAGCAACGTCAAGGCCGACGGCACCATCCGCGCCGAGGCGAGCAACGACGACGTCATCAAGATCCTCAAAGGCAACATGGGCTGGCACGCCGACAGCACCTACATGCCGGTGCAGGCCAAGGGCGCGGTGTTCAGCGCCGAGATCGTGCCGGCGAGTGGCGGCCAGACCGGCTGGGCCGACATGCGCGCCGCCTACGACGCGCTGGACGACGATCTGCGCGCCAAGGTCGAGGGCCTGACGGCCTTCCATTCGCTCTACTACAGCCAGTCCAAACTCGATCATAAGCCCAAGGCAGGCAGCGAATACCACGGCTACGGCTTCCATGACGGTCCGGTGCCGCGCCGGCCGCTGGTGAAGACCCATCCCGAGACCGGTCGCAAGTCGCTGCTGATCGGCCGCCATGCCCACAACATCCCGGGCATGGACAAGGAGGAGTCGGAACGCTTCCTGCGGGAGCTGGTCGACTTCGCCTGCCGGCCGCCGCGCATCTACCACCACACCTGGAAGCCCGGCGAAGCGGTGGTGTGGGACAATCGCTGCCTGCTGCACCAGGCGACGCCATGGGACATGACCCAGCCGCGCGTGATGTGGCACAGCCGCATCGCCGGCGATCCGGTCAGCGAGGCGGCGCTGGCCTGACGAGTTGGAGGCGAACGCCGGCTGCGACGGAGGAGCATCCATGCCCGACGAGTCGAAAAAGAATCCGATCCTCGAAGCCACCCGCATCCAGGCGCGAGCAGTCATCCCGATCGTCAAGGCGCTGGAGGCAGAGCTCGGAAAGGAGCGTGCGCATGCCATCGTCGGCCGCGCCATCGCCCAGAGCTATGTCGGCTGGCGCGACAAGCTCGGCTTCACGCCCAACAGCCATCCGCGCGGCGGCGACGATGACAAGACACCCGCCTTCCCGGTCGAGCATGAGGTCGTCGAGGACAGTGAAACCACGTACGGCCACAACGTCACGCGCTGCGCCTTCGCCGACTATTTCCGCTCGATCGGCGAGCCCGGGATTGGCGCCCTGATGACCTGCGGCGTCGACTTCGCGGCCGAGGCACACATGCGCCCGGACTGGGAATTCACCCGCACCCAGACCCGCATGCAGGGCGCGCCATTCTGCGACTTCCGCTGGCGCCGCAAGACTCCGGGCTGACATCCGCGGGGCGGGACGATCGAATATGGCTACGCACAACCTCATCCTGAGGAGCCGGCGCAGCCGGTAGCCTGCCCTGAGCTTGCCGAAGGGTCTCGAAGGATGGGCGACAACCTCGTTCGATCGTTCCAGCAAGTGTCGCAACGCTCGTGCGGTTGCCGACCCTTCGAGACGGCCGCTGCGCGGCCTCCTCAGGGTGAGGTCCGTGCCATATGCGATCGCCCCACCCCGCGGAGGCAGGGTGCGGCGCGCGCACGTGATTACTGAATGTCCCGTGACAAGATTGCTGTGGCCTGCGCCGGCAAGCCGCCGGCCTTATGGCGCTCCGGCGGCGGACGGAGGGCGAGGTGCGGCAGGCGGGTGGCGTTGATTCCGGTTACGCATGGGCACGGTTGGGAGTCACCCTGGCGCTGAGCACGCTGGGCGGCTTCGGCATGTGGTGCATCGTGGTGGCGCTGCCGGTCGTGCAGGGCGACTTCAACATCTCGCGTGCCGACATTTCCTTCGCCTACACCACAACCATGATCGGATTCTGCGCCGGCGGCGTGGCGATGGGCTGGCTGGCCGACCGCAAGGGCATCGCGCCGACCGTCGGAATCGGCGGCCTGATGCTGGCGGCGGGTTTCGCCAGCGCCGGCATGGCGCCCTCGCCCGGCTGGTTCGCCGTCGCGCAAGGCGTGCTGGTCGGCTTCGGCTCGGCCGCGACCTTCGCGCCGCTGGTCGCCGACGCCTCGCACTGGTTCGAGAAGCGCCGCGGCATGGCAGTCGCGATCTGCGCTTCGGGCAACTACCTCGCTGGCACGATCTGGCCGCCACTGATCGAGCTGGGCATGCGCACCCATGGCTGGCGCACCACCTATCTCACGATCGGCGTGATCTGCCTGGTCACCATGGTGCCGCTGTCGCTCGCGTTGCGCCGTCCGCCGCCGTTCCACGCCGACGAGGCGACCGGCGCTGCCGCGCCGCCACGCTCGGCCGGCCTGTCACCGCAGGCGCTGCAGGCCCTGATCGCCGTCGCCGGGCTGGCCTGCTGCATCGCGATGTCGATGCCGCAGGTGCACATCGTCGCCTACTGCGCCGACCTCGGCTACGGCGTGGCGCGCGGCGCCGAGATGCTGTCCCTGATGCTGGGTTTCGGCATCATCAGCCGCATCGCCTCGGGCTGGATCGCCGACCGGGTCGGCGGCGTCGTCACCTTGCTGATCGGCTCGGTGATGCAGACCGTGGCCCTGATCCTGTACACGATCTCCGATTCGCTGACCTCACTGTACATCGTGTCGGCGCTGTTCGGCCTGTTCCAGGGCGGGCTGGTGCCGAGCTACGCCATTATCGTGCGCGAATACTTCCCGCCGCGCGAGGCCGGCCTGCGGGTCGGCATCGCCATGTCGGCGACCATCGTCGGCATGGCGTTGGGCGGCTGGATGGGCGGCGTGCTGTTCGACATGACCGGTTCCTATCGCACCGCCTTCCTCAACGGCATCGCCTGGAATGTCGCCAATGCCGCCATCGGCTGGTGGCTGCTGGTGCGGCAGGGCCGGCGCACGGCCTTGGCCTAGTTGGCGCCGACGGGCTTTGCGTTCCGCTCGCCGCCCCCTAGAGTGATGGCGTCCGAGTGTCCACGAGCCTGCCGAGGAGCGCCACACGATGCCAACGAACAGCAAGAACCCCGAGACTGTCGCCTTGCACGCCGGCTACCGGTCTGACCCGGCGACCACGGCGGTGGCGGTGCCGATCTATCAGACCACGTCCTATCAGTTCAATTCGACCGAGCACGCCTCCAACCTGTTCGCGCTCAAGGAATTCGGCAACATCTACACCCGGATCATGAATCCGACCCAGGCGGTGTTCGAGGAGCGGGTCGCGGCGCTGGAAGGCGGCGTGGCGGCGCTGGCATTGGCGTCGGGCCAGGCCGCGTCGCTGTTCGCCGTCCAGAACATCTGCCACGCCGGCGACAACCTCGTCTGCTCGACCGACATCTACGGCGGCACCTGGAACCTGTTCGCCAACACCATGAAGACGATGGGCATCGAATGCCGCTTCGTCGACCCGTCCGATCCCGAGAACTTCCGCCGCGCCACCGATGCGCGCACCCGCTGCTACTACGGCGAAACCTTGCCCAACCCCAAGCTGGCGGTGTTCCCGATCGCCGAGGTGGCCAAGATCGGCCGCGAGCTGGGCGTGCCGCTGATCATGGACAACACCGCCTCACCGATTATTTGCCGGCCGCTCGACCACGGCGCCGCCGTCAGCATGCACTCGACGACCAAGTATATCGGCGGCCACGGCACCTCGATCGGCGGCATCATCGTCGACGGCGGTAACTTCGACTGGGAGAAACACGCCGACCGCTTCCCGATGCTGAACACGCCGGATCCCAGCTATCACGGCGCCGTCTGGACCCAGGCGGTCAAGCCGCTGGGGCCGATCGCCTACATCATCAAGGCGCGGGTCACCCTGCTGCGCGACATCGGCGCGCCGATGTCGCCGTTCAACGCCTTCATGTTCATCCAGGGGCTGGAGACGCTCGCGCTGCGCATGCGCCAGCACTGCGCCAACGCCGTCGCCGCCGCCGACTACCTCGCCAAGCATCCAAAGATCACCAAGGTGATCTTCCCCAGCCTGCAGAAGGGCGAACTGAAGCGCCGGGCCGACGCCTACCTGAAGGGCGGCTACGGCGCGTTGATCGGCTTCGAGCTGAAGGGCGGACGCGACGCCGGCCGCAAGTTCATCGACGCGCTCAAGATGTTCTATCACGTCGCCAACATTGGCGATGCGCGGTCGCTGGCGATCCACCCGGCGAGCACGACGCATTCGCAGCTGACGCCGGAGGAGCAGGCCCAGACCGGCGTCACCGACGGCTATGTTCGACTGTCGATCGGCATCGAGCACGCCGAGGACATCATCGCCGACCTCGACCAGGCGCTGGCGGCGGTGTGACGGCGGGAGCCTCCTGACCGGCGTCCGCCAAGTTTGTCACCGCAAGCAACGCTACAGCAGGTTCCGACCAGACGGAATCGGTCAACCCGGGAGCGCGGGCGTCTCGCCCGCTCATGAGCGGGCCGGAGGCCCGCGCTCCCAGGTTCCAATCGATCAGGCCGCGCCTTAGTAATCCAGGTCCGCTTACGACTTGCCCCCGCGTGCCTTCTTCCAGGCCTCGTAGTCGCGCTTGGCTTCGTCACCGGCCACCGGGAACAGGCCCTTGAGCGAACGGCCCCGCGCCACCTCGGCCTCGGCGAACTCCTCGTAGGCATAGGTCGCCATCGCCTCCTCGGCGACCGCGTCGACGATCTCCGGTGGGATCACGAGCACGGCGTCGCGGTCGCCCACGACTATGTCGCCTGGGTACACGGCCACACCACCGCAGGCGATCGGCAGGTTGAGGTCGATCGGCCGGTGCGCGATCGGGCTGGGCGGCGAGGACGGCCGGCGATGATAGGCCGGCAGGCCGGTCTTGAAGATGCCGTCGGTGTCGCGCAGGCCGCCATCGGTGACGATGCCGGCGCAACCGCGCGCCTTCAGCCGTCCGACATAGAGATCGCCAGACGATGCGGCCCGCGAATCGCCACGCGAATCGATCATCAGCACGTGGCCGGGCGGGCACTCCTCCATCGCCTGCGGCTGCACCATGCTGCGATTGGTCGAGGTGGGGCCGTCCTTGTCCTCGCGCGAGGGAATGAAGCGCATGGTGAAGGCGATGCCGACCATGCGCGGGATGTCCGGCCGGATCGGCCAGACATCGTACAGGCACATGCCGCGAAGCCCGCGGCGATTGAGGACGCCGGTCAAGGTCGAGGTGCCGACGCGGGCCAGCGCCTCGCGCAGTTCGGGGTTCAGGCTGGTCATGGGCGCGCCTCCGTCCGTGGTCGGTTGGCGGATTGTGTCACGGCAGGGCACCAATCGCCCAGCGCGACGGCGTCATGCGGGGTCGGCGTTGCGGATTTCCCGGCAAGGTTGCTATATGGCCGGCTACTGCGCCACCCGGGAGGCGATTCAATCTTGTCGAGGCATTATCGCGCCGTCTCCGCGGCACTCCTTGGCCTGCTATTTGCGGTGGATTGCGGAGTCCAGGCGCAGCCCGGTCCGGCGACTTCGCCGCAGGCCGGGATGCCTGGGTTGCGCACGGCCGAGCTGGCCGACCGGTTTCTGACGGATCTGCGGGTCACCGATGTGGTGCTCGCCGTGTTTGCCGGCCTGCTCCTGCTGGCGATCGGTTTGCTGGTCGGCCGTCTGGGCAAGCTCTGGCAGTCGGCGGACAGGCTGACGCAAATCGTCGCCGATCAGCGCGAGGACATGCGAACGTCGCTGGAGATCGCCAAACAGTCCGCCCAGGCAGCTGCTGAATCGGCGCAGAGTCTGGCGGCTCAGACCGCCAACGTCGCGACATCGCTGGCGATGGCCGAGAGCGCCGCCACGGCCGCCGACGAGGCGGCCAAGGCGGCGGCCGAGAGCGTGCGCGCCATCACGGCGCAATCCGGCCAGGTGACGTCGTCGCTGACCATCGCCGAGGCGTCGGCGACGGCTGCCAGCGCCGCCGCCAAGGCGGCGGCGCAGACGGCCATGGCAGCGGAAAAGCAATTGAGCGAGCTGACGGCGTCGATCGCCCGCGCCCGCGACACGGCGGAAACAGCCCGCGACCTCGCCAATAGCGCCAAGCAACGGGCCGACACCGCGATCACCGCCGACCGTCCGCACGTCTTCGCCAGCAGCCTGCGCCTGCACGGCCTGAAACAGCCACCCGGCGGCAATGGAGTAGTTCCGGTGTTCCTGACCTACGAGTTCGTGAACTACGGCCGCAGTCCGGCGCTCATCAAGGGCATCAGCCTGTCGGTCACCACCAGCCAGCTGCCGGAAGCGCCGGCTTACGGCCCGGCCAGCACCATCCGGCAGGTGGTTCCCGTCCAAGGCACCTTCCGATCCCCCCGCCCGATCGAAGTGTTCAAGCTGCCGCCGGCCGCCGTCGACAAGCTGGCAAGGTCCGAAGTCCCGATCGCCGCATTCGGCTACGTCGACTACGGAGACTCACAGGGCCAGGACCATCGCACCGCCTTTATGTACGAATTCTCGTTCCGCGATGGCGACGAAAGCAGCGCTTTCCACCCGACCGGGCCGGAGTCCTACTGGCAATATACCTGAGGGCGATGGCGCCGCGGCTCACTGTTCGCGGAACGCCCGCGCGAAGCTGTCGCGTAGCGGCTGGATGATGTACTCGGCGAAGGTGCGGTCGCCGGTCAGGATGAGCGCCTCGACCGGCATGCCCGGCGTCAGGTGGACGTTGTCCAGGCGCGCCAGTTCAGCAGCGTCGATCACGACGTGCGCGCGGTAGAACGAGCGCTGCGCCTTCTCGTCGACCACGGCGTCGGCCGAGACAAAAGTCACCTTTCCGGTGAGGAACGGAACGAGGCGCTGCTTGAAGGCGGGCAACCGTACCTGGGCCACCAGGCTGGTATGCACGACGTCGATGTCGCCTGGCGCGACCTGCACCTCCGCCACCAGCCTGTCCTCCAGTGGCACGATATCCATCAACGGATCGCCCGGCTTGACGACACCGCCGACCGTGAAGAAGCACGAATTGAGTACCGTGCCGCCAACCGGCGCCACGATCTCGCGTCGCCCCGCGATATCCGCCGCCTGCTTCTCCTTTTCCTCGACCTCGACCAGCTTCTGACGCACGTCCGCCAACTCGCCGGCGATCTCGTTGGCCTGTCGAGCGCGCAGCGTTTCCATCTGGGCGTGGGTTTCGGCGATGCTGGCCGTGCCGCGCGTGATCTGCGATTCCAAGTCGCTGTGGTTCCCGAGCAGCGCTGCTTCCTGCCGCAGCAGGCTGAGCAGCCGCGCCTTCTTTTCGAGGCCAAGCCGCACGACCTCGGCGACGATGGTGATCTCGCTGCGCAGCAGCTCCAGCTGCTCGTCGTGCGACTTGATCTGAGAGCGGACGCTGGCGATGATCGCGTTGAGTTGCCCGATCCGCTCGGACAGCACCTTGAGTTGGCTGTCGATCGAGGTGCGGCGGCTGATGAACAAGGCGGTCTGCGCGGCAATCGCGTCCGCCACGCGCGGATCCAGCCGTTCCGACAGGATGTCCGGCGGCCAGACAACATCACGTTGCCCGGCCCGCTCGGCGACCAGGCGCGCCTGCTGCGTCAGCAGGGTAATGCGCTGCGACTTCAGCGCCGCATGTTGCGCAAGGCTGGCGACGTCGTCGAGCCGTGCCACGACTTGGCCGGCGACCACCTTGTCGCCGTCGCGCGCCAAGAGCTCGCGCACGATGCCGTCCTCCAAATGCTGCACGGTTCGCCGGCTGCCTTCGGATTTGATTGCACCGGGCGCGATGGCGGCCGAGGCAAGCGGCGCGACGGCGCCCCAAATCCAGAACAGGGCTGTGAACAGCAAAGTTCCGGCCGCCATCCACCGCTGCCGATCGCATCGCACCAGGTGGCGATCAACCTTGCGCACGGGTTGACGCTAGTGTGTCGTCGGGACACACCGCTGGCTGCGTCAACTGCACTGGCCGCTGGCACGCGGCGAAGCGGAGGCCCGGCCTATGGCCAATGTGATGAAGTTCGAGGCCCGTACCCCGGCCGGCACAACGATCGAGTTCGCGTTCCCGCTTCATCCCGAGACGGTTTCTGTCGACACCGTCGCGGCCCTCGTGCAGACCATCATGACGCAAATCGACGCCGAGGCGCGCAAGCACCCCAAGCTGGCGTCGAGCGATGTACTGCAGGCGCTTGCAATCGCGCTCTCGGCACGCGCCTCCATGAACGAGGCGCCGACCGAACGCACGACGCAATTGGCCAAGGGCCTGCTTGCGGCCGCCCTGACGGCGGCCGGCAAGACGAAGCGCCGCAATACGACCCGCAGCGGCACGGCCTGAGCGGCCATCCGCGTTTGGCGCGGGCGGCCGGCGCGCGCCAAGCTCCGTGTGTGACGGCCCTAACGTTGGTCGGGGTCGAACTGCGACAGCGCCGGCGCCGCCTGTTGACGCAAGGCCTGCCAGTTTGCGCCACTCAGAAAACCTGTGGCCGCCTGACCTTGCGCCTTCTGCCAGGCGGCGATCATCGCCCGCGTGCGCGGCCCGAAAAAGCCGCTGAGTGGGCTGACCTCGTAGCCCAGCGACGTCAGCGCGAACTGCACGCGCTTGCG
>DATFGV010000362.1:0-2527 GCA_035249115.1 Vineibacter sp. | reverse complement strand
CACGGCGGGCAATCGTATCGCACGCCGCGGCCTCGCATGGCGGGTCGAGCGCCTGCACCGCACTTACCAGTGGTTCCAAGACCAGGACGGCCGCTGGCGCTGGCAAGACAACGACCGCGCCGCCATCGTCGCCGAGGGCACGCTCGACGTTGCGGCTGACCGGCCGGCCGCCGTGCGCGGCGTCTACGAATGGGGCCGCCATCGGCTGACCGTGGTCGACGCCGAGAACGACACCCGCACCGTGATCAAGTTCTACGTCGGCTGGGGCTCGTCGTCCGACGAGCGCGACACGCCCGATACCGCTGGCGTCGTCGCCGACAAGAAGGCCTACGGGCCGGGTGAGACGGCCAAGCTGCGCATCGAGGCGCCGTTCGCCGGCGAGGCGCTGATCGTGCTGGCCAGCGACCGCATCTTCGAGACGCGCGCCGTCAAGGTGGCGGCCGGCGGCACGACCGTCGACATCCCGGTCTTGGCTGATTGGGGTGCCGGCGCCTACGCCCTGGTGACCGCCTATCGCCCGCTACAACAAACCGCCGACCGCATGCCGGCCCGCACCGTCGGCCTTGCGTGGCTAGCCATCGACGCCGGGCCACGCAGCCTGCAGGTGCAGATCGGCACCCCCGAGCGCATTGCGCCGCGGCAGCGCGCCGTGATGCCAGTGAAGGTCGCCAACGCCGGCAACAGCGAGGTGTTCGTCACCCTGGCCGCGGTCGACGAGGGCATCCTGCAAATCACCAAGCACAAGACACCGGCGCCGGTCGATCACTACTTCGGCAAGCGCCTGCTGGGCGTCGCGATGCGCGACGATTACGGCAAGCTGCTCGACGCCCGCGCCGACTTCATGGGCCAGTTGCGCAGCGGCGGCGATGGCGCCGGTGGCGCCGGGCTGGACGCCGTGCCGATCAAGATCGCCTCGCTGTTCTCAGGCCTGGTGAAGCTCGACAGCAACGGCGAGGCGCGCATCGCGCTCGACGTGCCGGACTTCTCCGGCCAGCTTCGGCTGATGGTGGTGGCGTTCGACAAGACGCGAGTCGGCGCCGCCGACAAGCGGCTGTTTGTGCGCGACGCCGTGACCAGCGACCTGGTGCTGCCGCGCTTCCTGGCGCCGGGCGACGACAGCCGGGCAACCATCTCGCTGCACAATGTCGAGGGCCGCCCCGGCGACTACAAGGTGCATGTCACGGCGACCGGCCCGGTGTCGGTGACCGGCGGCGAGCGCAGCCTGGCGCTGACCGCCAACAAGCGCGAACAGTTGAGCGTGCCGGTGGCGGCGCGCGAGGCCGGCATCGGCACGGTGACATTGGCTGTCGAAGGGCCGAATGGCTTCAAGGTCACGCGCGACTGGCAGATCGAGGTGCGGCCGACCCAGGCGCCGATCACCAAGCAGTTCGCCGTGTCGCTGACGGCGGGCAAGGAGCTGACGGTCGACCGCGAAGCGGCCGCCGATTTCCTGCCCGGCACCGCCAACGTCGCGGTCGCCGTCTCCGCGCTGCGCGGCTTCGATGTCGCTTCGATCCTGCGCTCGCTGGATCGCTACCCCTACGGCTGCCTGGAGCAGACCACCAGCCGCGCCCTGCCACTGCTTTACTTCAACGACGTGGCGCTGCTCGGCGCCCAGCGCGAGGACCGCGCCATCGCCCGCCGGGTGCAGGATGCGGTGTTCAGCGTGCTTGACCGGCAGGCGCCGGACGGCGGCTTCGGCATGTGGACGGCTCAGGGCGCAATCGCCGATCCCTGGCTGCAGGTCTATGCCTTCGACTTCCTGATGCGGGCACGCGAGAAGGGCTTCGTCGTGCCCGAGACACCGTATCGGCGCGGCCTGATGTGGCTGCAGCGCGTCGCCGAAAAGATGACTCCGAACGCCCAGGCCTACGCGTGGTACGTGCTGGCACGTGCCGGCCTGGCCGACGCCGGCCGGGTCCGCTACTTCCAGGACACCGACGGCGATAAGATCGTCGGCGCGCTCGGCCGCGGCCATCTGTCGGCGGCGCTGACCCTTGTCGGCGAGCGCGGCCGCTCGCAGGGCCAGTTCCAGCTGGCCATCGCCGCCGTCGGCCAGAAGCCCAAGGACGACTACTACGGCACGCCGCTGCGCGATCTCGCCGGGCTCATGTCGCTGGTGTCCGAGGCGGACCAGCGGCCGGCGCTGGCGCGGTTGACGGCGCTGATGCTCGAGCAGAAGCGCCTCGAGGCCAACTGGACCACGACCCAGGAGAAGGCGTGGATGCTGATGGCCGCCTACGCCACCCTGCAGGGCGCCAGCGGCAAGCTCGACCTCGTGGTCGACGGCCAGCCGGTCAAACCGGAGCGCGACCCGGCGACGTTCGACGTCGACGTCAAGGCCGGCAAGAAGGTCACGGTCAAGAACGCTGCTGGTGGCGAGGTGTGGGCTACGGTGTCGGTGCGCGGCGTGCCGGCGCAATCCTTGCCGGCCGCGGCCAAGGGGCTGCAGATCAGCCGCACTTTCCTGACGCTCGACGGCAAGACCGCTGATCTCACCAGGGTCCGGCAGAACGACCGGCTAATC
>DATFGV010000361.1:0-2997 GCA_035249115.1 Vineibacter sp. | reverse complement strand
GGGTCGGCATCGACTGTGGCACCACGACGTTCGGCGAGTTCGGCACGACGCATACCGACCTGACCGCCGTCGGTCAGGTCGTCAACCGCGCCGCGCGCTTGCAGTCGGTCGCGGCACCAGGCGAAGTCCTGCTGAGCGAATCGGCGTGGCAAGCCCTGGGCACCGAGGCGCCGCCACCAGACCGCCGCGAGGTGACGCTCAAAGGCTACACCTTGCCGCAGGTCGCGTACGCCTGCTGACCCGCCCCGCGACTCCGGCACGATCAGGGCTTGACCGGCAGCCGCGTCGCCTGGCTGGCCGCGAGGTGCCACTGGCCGTGGCCCTTCACATAGACGGCGATCCAGCGGAAATCGTACATGCGGTTTTCCGCCTTGTTCAGGATCGGGCTCTTGCCGGTGACGATGGCGGTGTCGCCATTGAAGGTCCTGATGCTGAGATCCTCGACCGGCGCGTTCTCGATCACCGGGTCGCCGGCGAGCAGCGCCACGATACGCGAGTCCTTGCCGTCGACCTTGCCCGAGCCATGCGTGTGGGAGAACGAGTCGACGTACATCGCCCGCAGCTTGCCGATATCCTTGGTCGCCATCGCGTCGATCAGGTCGTTGCGGAACGCGATCACCTCCTTCTCGAGGGCTTCGGTTTCCGGCGTCCTCGGACCTTCCATCGGATGCGCCCGCACGGCGAGAGGCGGCGTGACGGCAAGCACCGCCAGCATCGCACCGATCATCACAATTCTGGTCATCGACATCCTCCGCCGCGGGATCGGTTGAAGCGCGACGGAAACTACAGCAGGCTTGCAGCCGCGTCATCGACTGGCGGCGCGGCGGCGCCGACCGGCGGCCGTGGCGAATACCTGGGAGATCGGCCATGAACCGTCGCGGATTTGTGCTTGGTGCCGCCGCCGGCGCCACCACGGTGGCGATGCCGGCGATACTGCGGGCACAGGGCAAGGTGTTTCGCAGCCAGAAGGAATCCTATCGCTTCGTCACCCTGTCGCGTGATCTCGAGCAGCCTTGGGGCATGCAGTTCCTGCCCGACGGCCGGCTGCTGATCACCGAACGTCCCGGCCGCCTGCGCGTCTTCGCCGACGGCAAGCTCGAACGTCGGCCGCTTTCGGGCGTGCCAGAAGTCTGGTCGAACGCGCAGGGCGGGTTGCTCGACATCTGCCTGCATCCGAATTTCGCGCGCAACAATACGCTCTATCTCAGCTACGCGGCGCCGGTGCAGGGCGGCGGCCTGACGCGCCTGGCGCGCGCCAGGCTGGCCGACGACGGCCTGCGCGACCTGAAGCCGCTGCTGGACGCCACGCCGCCCAATCCCAGCGACATCCATTTCGGCTCCCGCATCGCCTTCGATCGGGCCGGCCTGTTGTACATGACCAGCGGCGAGCGCGGCGAAAGGCCAAGCTCGCAACGCCTCGACGTGATGACCGGGAAGATGTTCCGCTTGCGCGACGACGGCAGTGTGCCGCGCGATAATCCGTTCGTCGGACGTGCCGGCGCGCGGCCGGAAATCTACAGCTACGGCCACCGCAATCCGCAGGGCCTGACGATGCATCCCGATACCGGCCGCATGTGGTCGGTCGAGCACGGCCCGCGCGGCGGCGACGAACTCAACCTGCTGAAACCGGGCGCCAACTACGGCTGGCCGCTGGCGACGCACGGCACCGAATACTTTGGCCCGCGCATCAGCCCGCACACCTCGCTACCCGGCATGGAGGATCCGGTGAAGCAGTGGACGCCGTCGATCTCGCCCAGCGGCCTGCTGGTCTACACCGGCGACGCCTTTCCCGGCTGGCGGGGCTCGTTCTTCACCGGCGCGCTGTCGGCCTTCGCCCTGTTCCGGCTCGAGATCGAGGGCGAGCGCTACGTCGGCGAGGAACGCCTCGTGCCCGACACCCTGCCCTATATCCGCGACGTGCGGCAGGGCCCGGATGGCGCACTTTACCTGTGCACCAACGCCGACCGTGGCGGCCTCTACCGCATCGAGCCGACGTGACCTGCCATTGCCGGCGGTTGTCGCGCCGGCTAGAAGCGGCCCATGAGCGAGGCTGCCGCGCTGCAACATGACGACGCGCCGCCGCTGGTTCTGGCGTCGACCAGCATCAGCCGCCGCGCGTTGTTGCGCGGGGCTGGACTGCGTTTCGATTGCGTCGCGCCCGAGGTCGACGAGGACGCGCTCAAGCGCGCCCAGCCGACCGCCGACGGCGCGGCGCTGGCGGGCTTGCTGGCCGACCGCAAGGCGTTGGCGATATCGGAGCGGCGCCCCGGTGCGATCGTGGTTGGCGGCGACCAGACGTTGGCGTGCGATGGACGGCTGTTCGACAAGCCCGGCGACCTGGAGGCGGCAAGGGCCCAGTTGCGCGCCCTGCGCGGCCGGGTACACGAACTGCAGTCGGCGGTCAGCGTGGCGCGCGGCGGCGTGGTGGCCTGGCGCCACCTCGCTTCGGCGCGCCTGACCATGCGCGCCTTCTCGGACCGGTTCATCGACAGCTACATCGCCGCCGCCGGCCTGACCCTGACGACGTCGGTCGGCGCCTACCGGCTGGAAGGGCCCGGTGCGCAGTTGTTCGAGCGCATCGACGGCGACTATTTCACCATCCTCGGTCTGCCGCTGCTGCCCTTGCTGGCCTGGCTGCGCACCGCGGGCGTGCTGCCGACATGACCGCGCCGGTGCCGGATTTCGCCCCGCTGCTGGCCGAAGCGGCCGGCCGCCGGTTCGCCTTTATCGTCGGCTGGCCGGTGACGCATTCGCGCTCGCCGGCGCTGCACAGCTACTGGCTGAAGACGCACGGGATTGACGGCCACTACGGCCGGCTGGCGGTACCCGCAGGCGGTGCGGCATTGCGTGCCACCTTCGACTTCATCCGCCGCACGCCGCATGCGCGGGGCTGCAATCTCACTATGCCGCACAAGCTCGACGCCCTGAAGCTGGTCGACGCCGTGACTCCCGCGGCGGCGCGCATCGGCGCGGTGAACACCGTGGTCAAGCGTGACG
>DATFGV010000360.1:0-21446 GCA_035249115.1 Vineibacter sp. | reverse complement strand
CGGCAGGGGTTCATGGCGGCGACCAGCAGGAAGCGGGCGGGGTAGGTGACGTGGGCGTTGGCCCGCGCCACGGTCACGCGGCCGTTCTCCAGCGGCTGGCGCAGCGCCTCCAGGGCCGAGGGGTTGAACTCCGGCAGCTCGTCGAGGAACAGCACGCCGTGATGCGCCAGCGAGATTTCACCCGGCTTGGCGCGCTGACCACCGCCGACCAGGGCGGCGAGGCTGGCGGAATGGTGCGGGTCGCGAAACGGGCGGCGGCGGGTCAGGCGGCCCTCGCCCAGCTGGCCGGCCAGCGACTGGATCATGCTCACTTCCAGCGCCTCGTCAGGGTCGAGCGGCGGCAGCAGGCCGGGCAGCCGGGCGGCCAGCATCGACTTGCCGGCGCCGGGCGGGCCGATCATCAAGAGGTTGTGGCCGCCGGCCGCCGCCACTTCCAGCGCCCGCTTGGCGCTTTCCTGGCCCTTGACGTCGCGCAGGTCGGGGTAGCGGCTGGTGTCCGTTGCCAGCGCGGCCTGCGGCGGTGCCAGCACCTGGGCGCCCTTGAAGTGGTTGATCAGCGCCAGCAGCGAGGGCGGCGCCAACACCTCGCCGCAACGCGCCGCGCGGCGGCCGGACGCCTCCTCGTCCTCGTTGGCGGCATCGACCGCATCGAAGCCGCCCCAGGCCGCCTCGCCGCCGCAGGCCGCCGGACAGACGATGCCGCGGCCGGCGCCGGCGGCGTGCACGGCGGCTGGCAGGACGCCGGCCACCGGGGTCAGCGCGCCGTCCAGCGCCAGCTCGCCCAGCGCGACATAGCCCTCGGCGAGGTCGGGCGGGATGACGCCAATGGCGGCCATCAGCCCCAGCGCGATCGGCAGGTCATAGTGGCTGCCCTCCTTGGCGAGGTCGGCGGGCGAGAGGTTGACGGTAATGCGTCTGGGCGGCAGCGCCAGGCCCATCGCCGCCAGCGCCGCGCGCACCCGCTGGCGGCTTTCGTCGACCGTCTTGTCGGGCAGGCCGACGACGGTGAAGGACGGCGAGCCGCCCGACACCTGCACCTGGACATCGACCGGCACGACGTCGATGCCCTGGAACGCCACCGTGCGGACCCGCGCGACCATGGATTGGCTCCTGGATGAGGGGAACAATTATAGAACGATTGAAGGAGAAGAAAATATACTAATAGTTGTAGTTGAGGATGACGCTGGGGGCGCGCGACTCCCGTCGCGCGTCTTGGTCTGTGCCGCCAAATGACGCGCCACTGGCGTGGCGCTCTCCCAGCGCGCGCCCGGCACGAATGGCCCAGGCCCGCGCGCCGCGCTATGCTGTGCGGATCATCACCGGAGAAGGCATGACCGAGATCCGCCGCAGCTTGATCGTTCGCGACGTCGCGCGGGCGCGGTTCGGGCCGGCGCCGGCGCGGCCGACGGTGCGGGTCGCTGGGCTGGCGGTGATCGGCAATCCCTTCGCCGGCCGTTTCGTCGAGGACCTGTCGCCGCTGTTCGAGGCCGGCCGCGCCATCGGCGAGCGGCTGATGCCCGAGCTGGTGGCGCGGCTGGACGGGCCGGCGGTGTCCTACGGCAAGGGCGCGCTGGTCGGGCTGGATGGCGAGATGGAGCATGGCGGTGCCTGCGTCCATCCGATGCTCGGCCGGCCGATGCGGGCCGCCATCGGTGGCGGCCAGGCGATCATCCCGTCCAACGTCAAGCTGGTGGCCGTCGGCACGGCGCTCGACGTGCCGCTGGGCCACAAGGACGATGTCTGGTCGTTCGACCACTTCGACACCTTGACCGTATCGCTGCCCGACGCGCCGCTGCCCGACGAGATCGTGGTCATCATCGCGCTGGCCGATGGTGGCCGGATGAATCCGCGCTGCGGCAAGGTGCCGGTGCGATAACCCCGGAAACAGACAGGAGGGATCGGCGATGTCGACCGCAACCGTGAGCCTGGAGCGCCTGCGCGAGATCGGCGCCGCCTTTGCGCGGCACGACGTCGAAGGCATCGTCGGCGCCTTTGCCGACGATGGCGAGTTCCGCAACGCCAAGGGGCCGGATGTCTGGGGCCGCACGTATCGCGGCAAGGCCGAGATCCGCGCCTTCTTCACCGCGTTGTTCGCCGGCAGTCCCGACGTGCAGTGGCGGCATACGGCGGAATTCGTCGCCGGCGACCGGGCCGTTACCGAATGGCATCGCACTGCGACCTTGCGCAGCGGCGAGCGCCAGGAATGGCTGGGTTGCGACCTCTACACGTTCCGCGGCGATTTGATCGTGCGCAAGGACACCTACATCAAGGTGGTGGGCTGAGTGCAACACGCTGGGGGCGCGCGACTCCAGTCGCGCGTCTAATCCGATGCCGTCACATGACGCGTCACTGGAGTGACGCGCCCCCAGCGTGCCTCCGGCGATCGTTTGCGATCGCCCTAACCATGACGTCAGCCCTTGAGCTTGGCCGCCAGCTTGGCGGCGAAGACGCCGACCGGCGGCGCGATCTCGCCGTCGGTCCTGACGGCGATCACGGTGCCGCTGTTGGACAGGGCGGAGATGGTGATCGACCATTTGCCGCTGGTCGCGGTCGATTCCAGCACGTAGTCGGTGATCGACTGACCTGCCTGGTACGGCTCCAGCAACCGCCAGGCGGCCCAGCGAAAGCGCGCGAAGCGGATCGCGGCGCGGTCGTTGGCATCGACCGTGTTGCCGTCGGGATCGAAGATCGCCATCGGCAGCGGCTCGTCAGGCGCGCCACCGAATTTCTGCACCAGCGAGCGGGCGAGGGCGGCAAACATCGAAGCCTCCGGCACCACGGGCTGCGATCTTGTACCCGGATTTGATGACGCACGGAAACGTCATCGTGGCCGAGGCGTGGGTCGTGTAGCGTCGCCGGCGATGTGGCGCTTCACCCGTGAGGTACCCCGGACCATCGATGCGGCGGTGGAGGCGGACCTCGACCAGGCTGGGCGTGCCGGCTTTCGCCTGGCCGTTATCGGCCGTTCGGTGGCGCTGGCGGCGGTCGCGGCCTACTACGTCTACGTCATCAGCTGGCCGAACGGGCTCTACGCGTTCGCCGCGATCCTGGCGGTGGCGGCGCTGGGCTTGCTCTCGCTGCGCCTGCTCGGTACGCGGCACGAGCGCGCCTGGCATCGCTACGCGCTGTTCGCCTTCGACGTCGCCGTGTTCGGCGCCTACCTGGCGTTGGTGCCGCTGAGTGGCGGCGACGAGGTGCCGCAGAACCTCGCCTTCGTTCGCGGGGTGACGCTGGTGTTCATCATCATCGCCGCCTCGGTGCTGACCCTGTCGCCGGCCCTGGTGCTGTGGACCGGCGCCTGCGCCGTGGTTGCGCTGTGGGCCGCCATCGCCTGGATCCTGGTTGGCATGGACCGCGTCCTGACATGGGCGGATCTGCCGCCGTCACCAACGCGCGAGCAGTATTTCTCGGTCGTGCTCGACCCCGACTTCATCGCGCTGCAAACCCGCGTGATGGACAGCCTCACGATCCTGATGGTGACCGTCATCGCGGCCTTGGCCGTGCATCGCGCCCGCGAGGTCGTGCGCGCCCGTGCGGCGGCCGAACACCAACGCAACCACGTGCAACGCCTGTTCGGCCAGTACGTGCCGGCGCAGGTGGCGGCGGCGTTGATCGATTCCGGCGAGTCCCTGGCACCGCAGACCCGCGAAGCCAGCGTGCTGTTCGCCGACATCAAGGACTTCACCCGCCTGTCCGAATTGCTGTCGCCGGCCGAGGTGATCGAGCTGCTCAACCGCTTCTTCGACCAGGCGGCGTCGCTGGTCGCGCAACGCGGCGGCGTGGTTGTGAATTTCGTCGGCGACGCCATGGTGATCGCCTTCAACGCGCCGCTGCCGGCCTCCGATCACGCCGCGCGGGCGGTGGAAGCGGCGCGCGCCCTGCTGGCGATGGCCGCAGTACGCGACTTCGCCGGCCGCCGGCTGGCGCTGCGCATCGGCGTGGCCAGTGGTCCGGTCGCGGCCGGCAGCGTCGGCGGCGCCGGCCGCCAGACCTACACCGTCTATGGCGACACGGTGAACCTGGCGCAGCGGTTGCAGGCGCTGACCAAGGAGCTGGACACCGATTGCCTGATCTCGGACGCCACCTTCCGCGCCGCCGGGTCGGCCGGCGACGGCGCGGTGGCCAACGGTACCGTGGCGGTGCGCGGCCGGGAGCGGCCGGTTGAGGTGTTCGCGATCGGGCACGCCGCCGTCGGTAGGGCGTAGGCCGGCGTCCGAGGCCCGCCACCGGATGTGGCGGGACGATGGCGCGCTTGGCGCTTGCCTGATCCGAGGTTCGGCGCAAAGCTACATGCGACGTCCGCGAATCGCCGCGTCACCACCGGCAAGGCGCACGCATGACTGATGGCGACGCTCCCGCGCCCGATCGTTCCGTTCCTGGCCTGCGCGCCGAGAGCGATCTGCGGCTTCGGCCGTCGATGGCCACGACGGCGCACGGCGGCCTGCGACGACGGGCGGCGCTGGCCGGCTTGACGGGGATCGCGGCCGGCGCGCTCTGCGTTGGTGTGCCGACACCGGCGAACGGCCCGGCGGTGGTCCTGGTCGGCGCGCGCGGCGGCTCCGGGACACGCTTTCTCAGCCTGGTCGCGGCACATACCGGCGAGACGTTCGCTGGCGGCGAGCCTTTTGACGAACAGAAGCTGGCGCGCCTGAACCGGCTGTTGCGCGACTATTCCAGCGGCGAGGTGAAGCCGATCGACCCTGCGCTGTTCACGCTGCTGTCGCGCATCCATGCCGAGGTCGGCCTGCCGTTGCGAGTGCTGAGCGGCTTCCGCTCGTGGCGCAACAACCGTTTCATGCGGCTGGTCGGCTACGACGTCGCCGAGAACAGCCAGCACGTCGCCGGCAAGGCGGTCGACTTCACGGTGGCCGGCATCGCGGCGTCGAAGCTAGGCGAGATCGCTCACCGCTGCGGTGCCGGTGGCATCGGCGTTTATCGCTCCGGTTTTGTGCATGTCGATACCGGTCCGCAGCGTCAATGGACGGGCGAGTGATGGCTGTCGTCCGTTCTGAGCGCCGCAGCCTGGCACCAGCGGCGGTCGCGATCCTGGCGGCGATCACGGCCCTCGGCCTTGCGCCGGGCGCGTTCGCCCACGATGAGCACGACTGGATCCGCAAGGGCGGCTACCGCAGCCCGCTGACTAACGAGTGGTGCTGCGGCAAGGAGGATTGCGTGCCGATCCCGGCCAGCCAGGTCGACCCGACGCCGGCCGGCTGGCACATCGAGTCGACCGGCGAGGTCGTGCCCTATGTCGACACCCTGCCCAGCGAAGACGGCCGCTTCTGGCGCTGCCACCAGCCCAATGGTGTTCGTCGCTGCTTTTTCGTGCCGCCAGGGCGGAGTTGAGAGTGTCCTTCTCCTCGCGCAGGCGGGGAGAAGGTGCCCCGAAGGGGCGGATGAGGGGCTTTCCGTCGGCGAGGCGTCAGTGCTGTCCTTGCAGCGCCGTCCAAATGGCGTCCCGCACGACCTCCGCGTCGCTCATCAAGTCACTATTCCACAAGCGCAGCACCCGATAGCCATTCTTTCCAAGCCAACAAGAGCGGGACGCATCATAGTCCATCGCATCGGCATGCTGGCCGCCGTCGAGTTCGACCACAAGCCGCATCTCGACACATGCGAAGTCGGCGATGTAGTTGCCGATCGCGTACTGACGGCGAAACTTGAATCCGCCCAAGCGCCGGTTGCGCAGCATGCCCCAGAGGCGGCGTTCGGCATCGGTGCCGTCGTGGCGCAACACGCGCGCCCTGTCGGTGTGGACGTCACGCCATGGTCTTGGCATGCGACGAGAGTGGAAAGAGATTCTGGAGAAAGTGTGACGGATGGTGCTATCTATAAGTGCATGCCGTCGCTGATCGTTACGGTGGCCGGAAGCCCCTCATCCGGCGCTTCGCGCCACCTTCTCCCCGCCTGCGCGGGGAGAAGGTCAGATGAGAGGCACCAAACGCTGGTTGAAAAACGAGCTACCGCGCGTGCCGCAGCACCTGGCCGGCGCGGGTGCCGGTGAGCTCGCCGTCGAGCACGTTGATCTGGCCGTTGACGATGGTCGCCTTGTAGCCGGTCGAACGCTGGATGAAGCGGGCGGCGCCGCCGGGGAAGTCGTTCACCAGTTCCGGCTGCAGCTCAGCCACCTTGCCGGCGTCGAAGACGTTGACGTCGGCGCGCTTGCCGGGCGCCAAGGTGCCGCGGTCCTTCAGCCCCATGATGCGGGCAGGCTTCGCCGTCATCAGGCGCACCGCTTCGGGCAGGGTGAAAAAGCCGGTCTCGCGCACCCAGTGGGACAGGATGAAGGTCGCCCAGCCGGCGTCCATCACCTGCGTCACGTGCGCACCGGCGTCGCCCAGGCTGGGGAAGCAACGGTCGCTGCGGAACATGTGGGCGAGCGCGTCGAGGTCCGAGTTGAACATGCGCAGGGTGAACAGCGCTTTGCCCTTGGTTTCGCGGCCCAGGCGCAAGAAGGTTTCGGCCCAGTGCTCGCCGCGCGCCTTGGCCATGGCGACGAGGCTCATTTCTTCGCCCGCCGTGTAGGCCGGCGTCGGGCCGTCGCCGAGGTAGAAGACCTTCTCGACCGGCGTGCCGAGGTTCTGCTTGAAGCCGTTGGCCTTGGCCTCGGCGATCAGCTGGCCATGGAAGTCGGCGTCGCCCAGCGCCGCGACGCGCTCCGCCAGGGTAGGCAAGCGGCGCAGCCGCGACCAGGCGGCGCCGCGCACCGGCAGGCCGGCCTGCAGGCCGTAGATCATGCCCGAGGCGCGCACCTGAGTGATCGCCGTCATGTCGTGCCCGGCGCACAGCTCCTCCAGCGCGAGGCGGCGCTTCTCGGCCAGCGCCAGATCGCCGCCGCCGCTGCCGTAGCTGAACAGCATGCGGCCGTTCGTGGCGTCGGCGATGGTGCGCAAGGTGGCGTTGTCGGCGCCGACCGCCTGCAGCAGCGCACCGCGTGGCGCCACCACTCGGGCGATGGCGACCAGCTCGGCCGGATCGGCGAAAGTACCGGGAATGGCGCGGCCGTCGGGCAGCTTGTGCTCGGCGAAGCGGTTGGTGGAGAAGCCGACGGCGCCGCGGTCGATCGACGTCGCCACCACGTCGGCCATCCGTTGCCGTTCCTCTGGTGTCGCCTGCTCTTCCACCGCGCGGTCACCCATGACGTAGAAGCGCACCGCGCTGTGCCCGACCAGGCCGGCGATATTGATGCCCGGTTTCACCTTCTCGATCGCATCGAGGTAACCGCCATAATCCTCCCAGGTCCAGGGCAGGCCGGTCAGGATGGCGTGCCGCGGGATGTCCTCGACCGTCTCCATCATGCCGGCCAACAGTTCCTTGTCGGCCGGCTTGCAGGGCGCGAAGGTGACGCCGCAGTTGCCCAGCAGCGCCGTCGTGACACCATGCCAGCTGACCGGCGTGCAGTCGGGATCCCAGCCGATCTGGGCGTCGAGATGGGTGTGGATGTCGACGAAACCCGGCGTCACCGTGAGGCCGTCGGCGTCGATCTCACGCCGCCCCTTGCCGTCAACCTTGCCAACGGCGGTGATGACGCCGTCCGCGATGCCGACATCGCCGCGCACCGGACCGGTACCGGTGCCATCGACGATCTGTCCGCCGCGAATCACGATGTCGTAGGCCATAGGCGTTCCTCTCCCGGTCGGGCGGCGCATCGCGGCGCGGCCGGACACGTCAACGATGGCGTGGGCTGCCGGCCGCCATAGATGCGCCGGGCCCACATCGGGTCAAAACGCAAATCCGGCAGAGGGCTATCCCGTTTTCGAATGCCGCCAAGCAGGCCATTTTCGCCTGACGGCCGGGACAGGGTCGATTCTTTGCACCCGTCGATTGACCCTGCCCGGGATCACCGCGATTCTTCACGCCGCGTTCGACCCCACCGGAGCGGAGATGATGTCGTGACCGATCTTGACGCTGCGGCCAACGAGGCGCTGCCACTCGCCGGCCTGAGGGTACTCGACATCAGCTCGTTCATCGCCGCGCCGGCCGCGGCCACCGTGCTGGGCGACTGGGGCGCTGACGTGGTCAAAATCGAAGGACCCGAAGGCGACCCCAACCGCGTGATGGTGCGCGACACGCCCAGCTACCCGAAGAGCAAGGTGAACTACGCTTGGCATCTCGACGGCCGCCACAAGCGCTCGGTGGTGCTCGACCTCAAGCGGCCAGCGGCCCGCGCTGCGCTCGACCGGCTGATCGCGACGGCCGACGTACTGATTTGCAACTTCCCGCCCAACGTGCGCGAGCGCCTGCGGCTGCGCTACGAAGACGTCAAGCCGGTCAACCCGCGCCTGATCTACGCGTCGCTGACCGGCTACGGCGAGAGCGGCCCGGATCGCGACCGGCCGGGGTTCGACGCCACCGCCTATTTCGCGCGCTCCGGCCTGTTCGATGCCCAGCGCTATGAGGGCGGCCCGCCCGGTACCGCCGTGCCGGCGCAGGGTGATCGCGCCACCGCCATCGGCCTGGTGTCCGCCATCCTGATGGGCCTGATCCGACGCATGAAGACCGGCGAGGGCAGCTGGGTCGGCACGTCGCTGCTGGCCAACGGCATCTGGTCGTGCGGCATCGTTGCCCAGGCGGCACTGGTTGGCGCCTTCCTGCCGCCGCGCCCGCCGCGCGAGCGGCCGCGCAGCGCGCTGGCCAACATCTACCGCACGTCCGATGACCGCTGGCTGCAGCTTACGGTCGTGCGCGAGGAGAAATTGTGGCCGGGCGTCTGCCGGGCGATCGAACGGCCGGAGCTGGAGAACGATGCGCGTTTCGCCACCATCGAGGCGCGGCGCAGCCGGACGCCGGAGCTGGCCACGCTCCTTGCCGAAGCCTTCATCACCCGCGACTACGCTTACTGGCGCGACACGCTGGCGGCGCTGGACATCACCTTCGGCGTCATCAGCCGGGTGCAGGACATCCCGGACGACGCCCAGGCGGTGCACGCCGGCGCCATCGTCGAGGCCGCCAATCCGGAGATGCCACGCACCATCGGCAACCCTATCCGCCTCGACTTTGCGCGGCCGCGCGTCGGCGGACCGGGCCCGGCGCTGGGCCAGCACACGGAGGAGGTCTTGCGCGAAGCCGGTTTGACCCACGCCGAAATCGCCGCCCTGCAGACCGGCGGCGCGACGCCGCATGTCCACGAGCAGGCGGCGCCGGCGGCCGTGGCGAGCGATGGCACCGCGGCTTGACGGACGCCACGACGGCTGAAGGTTCTCACCTCACCCTGAGGAAAGTCGACTAGCGATGCGTCTCGAAGGGTGAGGCTTGCCTCGCAGGCGAAGGTGGCGCCGGCAAAACTGCTAACATGAGATATCGAATGCCGACCGCCGCCCAGAACAACGGAGATCCAGGGTGATCAACGACGCGCCACCAGATGAGGAATTGCCGCTGGCCGGACTGCGCGTGCTGGATGTCAGCTCGTTCATCGCCGCGCCGGCCGCCGCCGTCATCCTCGGCGACTTCGGTGCCGACGTCATCAAGGTCGAACCGCCGGGTGCCGGCGATCCGCATCGCAACAGCTATCTGAACCCGAACTATCCGCGCAGTGAGGTCAACTTTACCTGGCAGCTCGATGGCCGCAACAAACGCTCGGTGGCGCTCGACCTGAAACACCCCGACGGGCGCGCCGCCTTCGACCGACTGCTGGCCCAGGCCGACATCATGATCGTGAACTTCCCGGCGCCGGCGCGCGAGCGACTGCGGCTGCGCTATGAGGACGTCGCAGCGGCAAACCCGCGGCTGATCTACGCGTCGCTCACCGGCTACGGCGAAAGCGGCCCGGACCGCGATATGCCCGGCTTTGACGTCAACGCCTACTTCGGCCGGTCCGGTATCCTCGAGGCCCAGCGATATGAGGGCGGCCCGCCGGGATCATCGCTGCCGGCGCAGGGCGACCGCTGCGCCGCCGTCACCATCGTCAGCGCTATCCTGCTCGGGTTGCGCCGCCGCGACCGCACCGGCAAGGGCGGCTGGGTCGGCACCTCGCTCTATGCCAACGGCGTCTGGTCGAACGGCACACTGGCGCAGGCGGCGCTGGTCGGGGCGTTTCCCACGCCTCGGCCGCCTCGGACGAGGCCGCGTAACGCGCTGGCCAACATCTATCGCACGCGAGACGATCGCTGGATCCAGCTGACCTTGGTGCGCGAGGACAAGGGTTGGGCGCGGCTGTGCCAGGCCCTCGATCGGCCCGATCTGGCGGCCGACCCGCGATTTGCGACGACCCCGTCACGACGGACGCACGCCGAGGCGCTGGCAGCGATCCTGGATGCCTCTTTTTTGACCGAGGACTGGGCTCATTGGCGGCAGCTGCTGCGGGCACACGAGGTTACTTTCGGTGTCATAGAGCGGTTACAGGAACTGCCCGGTGACGAACAGGCCCGCCACGCCGGCATCATCGCCGAAACGACCGCACCCGACGTTAAACGCACCATCAACAATCCGATCAGGCTGGGCTTCGCCCGCCCTCGGCCGGCCGGCCCGCCACCGTCCGTGGGTCAACACACCGATGCCGCACTGCGCGAGGCCGGCCTGTCGGAAGCCGAGATCGCGGCCCTTCGGGCAGCGGGCGCGACCGCATAAGAGGCGTGCGCCGCACGATGCACCGCATCAAATAGCGCGCCCGTTTTTTTCGCCGTCGCTTCGCGTGGCGCTCATGAATTGACGCCGTTCCGCTGCCCTGCGACGGATCGCGAGTCCGTTTGTTCACGGTCTCCTCACGGCCGTTGGTCACTATCCGTCCCCGAGCGCGTATGCGCACTGACCGGATGTTTCCCTCGGCTCAGTTTTGTCGATGGAAGCATTCGCCTCCTCTGGGGTATTGGCCGGCGCGACCCCGTGCCTTGCCCCGTCCATGGCGTCTTGGCGTGAGGCTGTCGCAAGACAGCTTCACGCCAGACCTCATCCCTTACACGTCTCTGACACACATCCCCGTTCGGCCGGGCGATTGCGTTCGGACCGCCGGTTGCCGGCTGCGCTGCGCGACGGGTTGACCGGCGCCGACGGCGTCGCGATCTTCGCCGCGGTGCACCATGCCATGGACCTCCGGGAGGATACGTGAGCGAAACAGCCCCGACCGCCGCCGGCGCCAGTGCGCCGGCGACGCTTCCGCTGGCCGGCCTGCGCGTGCTGGATGTCGCCTCATTCATCGCCGCGCCGGCGGCGACAGTCGTGATGGCCGATTTCGGTGCCGACGTGATCAAGGTCGAGCCGCCCGACGGCGACCCGCTGCGCCGCATGCGCGACGGCGCCGGCATGCCGAAATGCGCCATCGACTATTCCTGGGAACTCGACGGCCGCAACAAACGCTCGATCGCGCTCGATCTGAAATCGGCGTCCGGCCGCGCCGTGCTCGACCGCCTGATCGCGTGCGCCGACGTGCTGGTCACCAACTATCCCCTTCCAGCACGGGCGCGCCTGCGGCTGCGTTATGCCGACGTGGCGCCGCTTAACGCGCGGCTGATCTACGCCTCGCTCTCCGGCTATGGCGAAACCGGCCCTGAGGCCAACCAGCCCGGCTATGACGTCAGCGCCTATTTCGGCCGTTCCGCCATCGTTGATGCGATGCGTGTCGCCGACGGTCCGCCGTCGCTGACCCTGCCGGCGCAAGGCGACCATCCGACCGCCATGACCCTGTTCGGTGGCATCATGCTGGCGCTGTACGCGCGCGAGCGCACCGGACACGGCGGCGAGGTCGCGACCAACCTGATCCACAACGGCATCTGGGCCAACGGCATCTTCGCGCAGGCCGCGCTGCTCGGCGCCTTTCCGGAGCCGCGCCGCGGCCGGCAGTTCGCCAAGAACGCGCTGGCCAATGTCTACCGGGCGCGCGACGGACGATGGCTGTCGCTGGTGATCGTGCGCGAGGAGCGCCTGTGGGCCGGTTTCTGCCGCGCCATGGAGTTGCCGCACCTGGTCGACGATGTACGCTTCGCCTCGCGCGCCGACCGCGCCAGGCACGTGCCGGAGCTGATGGGGTTGCTCGACTCCCAGTTCGCGACCCGCGATCTCGACGACTGGCGGGTGCGGCTGGCCGCTGCCGATATCACGTTCGGGGCTCTGCCAGGCTTGCGCGACCTGCCGCACGACCCGCAGCTCGAGGCCAATGGCACGTTCGTGGCGACCGACGATCCCGCCCTGCCACGCACCATCGCCAATCCCTTGAAGCTGGCGGGCGCGCCGCAGGTGCCGCCGCGGCGAGCCCCGTCGCTCGGCCAGCACAGTGACGCGATCCTGCGGGAAGTCGGCTACGCCGACGCCGACATTGTCACGCTGCGTGCTGCCGGCGCGGTTGTGTGATCGCAGCGGCGCGAGGATGTGGCGCGCCATCGGTCGTGCAACACCGTCATGGTTAGACAAAGCTCACCATGAACGCTTGCGTCGACAAGAGGGGGCCGCTGGCATCAAAGAGTCGTTCAGGTCGAGCGAACGCCGGCCCTCACCGGCTTTTCGCGGTCGCGTTCGGCCCGCTGCTCGACCGGCTTCTGCACTTGCGTCAGGTTGTAGGCGGTGTTGACCAGCGCGATATGCGAGAACGCCTGCGGGAAGTTGCCCACCAGTCGCCCTCGCACGACATCGTACTCTTCCGACAGCAGGCCAAGGTCATTGCGCAGCGACAGCAGCCGCTGGAACAGGCGGCGTGCGTCGTCGTGGCGGTTCATCAGCACGTAGGCATCGGCCAGCCAGAAGCTGCAGGCGAGGAAGGCGCCTTCGCCCGCCGGCAGTCCGTCGGACACGGCCGTGGTGTCGTATCGCAGCACGAAACCGTCGACCAGCAGATGGCGTTCGATGGCGGCGATTGTGCCGCGGATGCGCGGGTCGCTCGGCGGCAGGAAGCCGACGGCGGGCAGCAGCAGGAGGCTGGCATCGAGTTGCTGCGAGCCGTAGGCGCGCACGAAGCTGCCCAGGTGCGGATCGAAGCCGTTGGCGCAGGCATCCGCGTGGATGGCGGCGGCGAGTTGCCGCCAGCGCTCGATCGGCGCGTCGAGGCCGAACGTCTCGGCGCCTTTGATGGCGCGGTCGAGCGCCACCCAGGCCATGACCTTGGAATAGGTGAAATGCTCCGGCGCGTCGCGCACTTCCCAAATACCGGCGTCGGGCTGGTCCCAGACGGCCGTGAGATGCTCAATCAACGCCCGCTGCACCGCCCAGGCCGCCTCGCCGCTGTCCAGCCCGCCACGGCGCGCCTGGTGCAGCGCGTCCATCACTTCGCCGTAAACATCGAGCTGCAGCTGGTTGTGCGCGGCGTTGCCGATGCGCACCGGCGCCGAGCCCTCGTAGCCCGGCAGCCAGCCGACGGTCCACTCCGTCAGCCGCCGCTCGCCGGCCACACCGTACATGATCTGCATCTGGTCCGGGGCGCCGGCGATGGCGCGCAACAGCCAGGCGCGCCAAGCCTGCGCCTCGTCGTAGTAACCGGCCTCCATCAGCGCCAGCAGGGTCAAGGTCGCGTCGCGCAGCCAGCAGAAGCGATAGTCCCAGTTGCGTTGGCCACCCAGACGCTCCGGCAATGACGTGGTCGGCGCCGCGACCATGCCGCCGGTCGGCACGTAGATCAGCGCCTTCAACGTGATCAGCGACCGCTTGACGGCGTCGGACCATTCGCCCGCCGGCGCGCACTGCGACCCCCATTGCCGCCAGAACGATTCGGTGGCGGCCAGCGCGGCATGCGGATTGAGGGGCGTCGCGGGCAGCGGCAGGTGCGAGCGGCACCAGGTCAGCACGAAGGGGATCGTATCGCCCGGCGTGACGATGAATTCGGCCACCGTGCGATAATCCTCGCCGCGCAGGGCGACCGGCGTGCGCAGCAGGATCATTTCGGGACCGGCCACCGCCCGCAGCGTGCCGTCCTCCATGCGCGTCACCCAAGGCACGGTCGCGCCGTAGCCGAAGCGCAGGACCAGCTCCATGCCGACCGGCACCCGTCCTTCCTCACCGATCACCAGCCGGACCAGCGCCGCGGTCGGATCGCGCGGCGGCATGAAGTCGACGACGGTAACCACGCCGCTTTCGGTGACGAAGCGCGTCTCGAGGATCAGGGTGTCGTCGCGATAGCGGCGTGAAACCTTTGCAGCCTGGGTTGGCGCCAGGAGCCAGCGGCCGTGATCGCGGGTGCCCAGCAGGCCGGCGAAGCAGGCGTCGGAATCGAATCGGGGCAGGCACAGCCAGTCGATCGAGCCGTCGCGCCCGACCAGGGCGGCGGTCTCGCCGTCGCCGATCAACCCATAGTCCTCGATCTTCAGTGCCACGGGAACTCCCGCTACTTGCCGAACTCGATGATGACCTTGACGTCGTCGCGGCGGCGTTCAAATGCCTCGCGCCAGCGCGCCTGTGGCACTCGCCGCGAGATGACGCGATCGAGCCAGCCTCGATCGGCGCGGTCGAGTGCGGCGGCCGCGGCTTGATAGTGCCGGCGGTTGGCATTCACCGAGCCGAACACGACGATATTGCCCAGAACGAGGCTGCGATTGAGATGGCCAAAATCCACGCCGATCGCCGGATTGTCCACGCCGACACCGGTCAGGCATACGATACCACCCGGTGCGATCCGACGCATGACGTCGAGCGCGACTGCGCCGGCGCCGGTGCACTCGATGACGATGTCTGGCGCCAGCGCGCCCAAGGCAGACATGCCGTCGTAAGGTGTAGCGCCGAGTTGGCGGACGAGGGATGGCTTGAGACCGGTCGTGTTGCGATCCACAACATGCACGTCGAGGCCGCGCTGGGACGCCATCAGCGCCGCCAGCAGGCCGATCGGCCCGGCGCCCGTCACCAGCACACTGCGCGGCTGCCAGGCCAGTGCCCGATGGCCGATGCGATCGACATGCTCCCAGGCCTTGGCCACGATGCTGGCCGGCTCGAGCAGGACTGCCGCAAGCCCCAACGCCGGATCGACTTTGACCGCCATGGCCGACGGCAAAAAGAACTGTTCGGCGCCGAAGCCGTCCAGTGCCTTGATGCCGTGCTCGGTGTAGAAACCGTTGCCGCACATGTCCCATTCGCCGATAGCGCAGTCGGGACAGGGCTGCGGGTCGGGATGACGCACGATGCCGACGACCATATCGCCGGCATCGAACCCGCTGCTGCCCGGCGCACGCAACACACGACCCAGGGATTCGTGGCCCAGCACCAGTTGCTCGCGACCCGGCGGCGCCTGGCCGTAATGGCCGGCGATGATTTCCAGGTCCGTGCCGCACACGCCGAGCGCGACAGCCTCGACAAGGAGGTCGCCGTGCCCCGGCGGTTGCTGCAAGTTCTCGAGACGCAGCGAGTCGGCGACCCCGGGCAAGACGGTGATGGCTTGCATTCCCACCTCGCGGAAATGGCTGCTGCGATGATTGCAAGTCGTGGCTCGGCCGATGGCCGAACACGGATCCGCCATCAAGGTCAACGACCCTGCGCCCGACTGGTTGCAGCCGGAAGCACACTGTCGCCTGGCCGCGTGCCACACGCGCGGCCGAATACGATAGCTATCGAGGCAAAATATGGGGCCGCGATCGGCCGCTTCTACGCACGCTGAAGGTTGGTATCGCGCAGGTGATCAAGAGGACGCTAGGCGCGACGGAGACGCGCGCAGCATCAACCGGATCGAGTTCCGTGAAATCCCGACGGTTTGATGCTGTAGGGCAGGCCGCTCTCGGCGAGGAACATGGGGAATTTGGGGTCGTTCGGCGTCGTCAAATGGCGGTGGTCGATTGTCGCGCGCCTTGTCGTCCTGGCTGTCCGCAGCGGGTCGCCCCTATCGCGCCGAGATGCGCCACAACGGCACCAACATGCCTGCAGCATCTCCCCACGACCAGCATCGGCGGTCGGTACAAAAAGAAAGCGCCGGCGACCGGGGGAGGCGGCGGTCGCCGGCGCGGACGGTGGCAGGAACCGTCCTCAAGCGCGCCAGAAGGGCTTGCTGGCTTCGTAGGTGATCATGCCGGGGTCGAGCCCCAGGTCACGCGCATCGCGGTGCGTGAGCCGCGCCAACTCGGCGCGATCGCGGGAACGCTGGCGCCACAACAGCACGGCGCCGACCGCGCGTGCGAACAGGGTGTTGCCGTTGTTCGAGGCGGCGATGCCGCGGGCTTCGTTGATCGTGATGTAGGCCATGGAACTCTCCTGTAGAAAGCAGTGGCGTGGTGGCGTTTCAGGCGGTGCGAGTGCTTACGGTGCCGGCGCGTCGCGCGAACCAGCCGCGGACTGCCAGTGAGATCGCCTTGGCGGTTGCGTGGACCGCTTCGGCGCGCAGCTTGCGGGCCCGCGCCTCGTGCAGCCGGTAGTCCGACGCATGGATGAATTTCCCTTGCGTCGGCAGGGTCTTCGGTGTCTCGGTGAGATAGGCCATGGGAACCTCCATGGATGACATTTGGATGCCCACCGTTTGCCTCCGCGGCGTGGCCTTTACAAACGACGATGGGTCGGGGCAGGATAAGAAAACCTCATGGATTTGCGGCGCCGCCGGGCGCCGGGGAGAGACCGATGCGACGATCGCTTCCGCCGCTTAACGCCTTGCGCGCCTTCGAGGCGGCGGCGCGGCATTTGTCCTTTACTGACGCGGCCGACGAGCTTGCCGTGACGCAGGCCGCGATCAGCCACCAGATCCGCGGCCTGGAAGATCGCATGGGCTTGAAGCTGTTCGTGCGGCGCAACCGCGAGATCCTGCTGAGCGAGGCGGGCCAGGCCTATCTGCCCGGCATCCGCCAGGCCTTCGACCTGCTGCACGAGGCGACCGAGCGGCTGCTGAAGACCGACGCCAGCGGCCCGATCACCGTCACGACGACGGCTTCCTTCGCCACCAAGTGGCTGGTGCCACGGCTGGGCGCCTTCCAGGAACAGCACCCCGACATCGACGTCCGGATCTCGACCAACACCAACCTGATCGATTTCGCGCGCGACGACGTCGACATCGGCATCCGCTACGGCCGCGGCCAGTGGCCCGGCGTGGCGGCCGAGCGGCTGGTCGCCGAGGACATCTTCCCGGTCTGCAGCCCGGCGCTGCTCAAGGGCTCCAAGGCGCTGCGTCGGCCCTCGGACCTCAAGGGCCACACGCTGTTGCACGTCTCGACATGGCGTGACGACTGGCAGGTCTGGCTGACCGCCGCCGGCGTCAAGAGCGTCGATCCGACCCGCGGGCTGAAGTTCGACATCGCGCTGGCGGCCATCCAGGCGGCGACCGACGGGATCGGTGTGGCGCTGGGCCGCGGGCCGCTGGTCGAGGCCGACATGAAGGCCGGCCGCCTGGTGGCACCGTTCGACGTCAAGCTGCACAGCGACAGCGCCTACTACATCGTGGCGCCGGCCGAACGCCTGCGGCGGCCCAAGATCAAGGCCTTCGTCGCCTGGCTGCGCGATAACGTGTCGCGCGAGAAGGTGGCGGCCTGACGGTCACTCGGCAGGGCACCAGTCATTCACAAGATCGTCGCCAACGCAGGGAGGAAGCCATGTCGCGCCTCGACCCTGGCGCACCGCCGTTCCGTGCCGAGGTGATCGGCAGCCTACTGCGGCCGCGCGTGCTCAAGGAGACGGCGGGCGCCGTCGCCGCCGGCAAGGCGACGGCAGCCGACGCCCAGGCCGTGCTGGAGCGCGAGATCGCGCGGGTTGTCGCCCGCCAGGAGGAGATCGGCCTGCGGGTGGTCACCGACGGCGAGTTCGGTCGCACCTCGTGGTTCGGCTTCTTCTTCGAGGGGCTCGACGGCTTCACCCTGGCGCCGTCGCTTTTCAAGTTCCGCGACGCCGAGGGCCATGGCTTCGAGTGGCCGACCTGCGTTGCATCGGCGCCGATCACGCGCCGGGCGCCGGTCACGCTCGCCGAGTTCGCGCGCCTCAAGCGCTTCACCAGGGGCGCGCTGCCCAAAGCGACCTTGCCGACGCCCAGCGCCTTCCACTTCTTCCGCTTCACCAACGCCTTCGAGCCCGCCGCGTATGGCAGCGCCGCCGGTTATTTCGACGCCCTGGTCGGCATCTACCGCGCCGAGCTGAAGGAGTTGGTCGACGCCGGCTGCCGCTACGTGCAGCTCGACGAGGTGCCGGTGGCGATGCTGTGCGACCCGCTGGTGCGCGAGCAGGCGAGGGCCAACGGCGGTGATCCCGACGCGCTGCTGGACCTGTATATCGGCGTGGTGCGCCGCATCCTCGCGGACCGGCCGGCCGGCGTGACCGTCGGCATGCATCTCTGCCGTGGCAATTTTCGCAGCCGCTGGATGGCGTCGGGCGGCTACGAGCCGGTGGCGCGCAAACTGTTCAACGATTTCCCGGTCGACGTCTATTTCCTGGAGTACGACAGCCAGCGGGCCGGCGACTTCACACCGCTGCGCCACGTGCCGGCCGACCGCCACGTTGTGCTGGGTCTGGTGTCGTCCAAGTCTCCCGCAATGGAAAGCGTCGATGACCTGCGTCGCCGCATCGACGAGGCGGCGAAGCACGTGCCGCTGGAACGGCTGTCGCTGTCATCGCAATGCGGCTTCGCCAGCGTCGCCGGCGGCAACACGCTTAACGAAGACCAGCAATGGGCCAAGCTCAGCCTGATCGCTGACACCGCCCGCAAGGTGTGGGGGACGACGTAGCGCCAGAGGCCAGTGCCAGACAGCCGCTTACCCTCACCCTGAGGAGCGCGCCGCAGGCGCGCGTCGCGAAGGGTGGGGCATCGCACCAATGCCGCGAGACGACTCATGGGCGACTGCGGCGCGCGTCGCACCTTGAAGACGAATCGTCGCGCGATGTGCCTCATCCTTCGCGACGGCCGCTGCGCGGCCTCCTCAGGATGAGGCGATCGGTCTGAGTCCCGAGCTACAGCACCGAGAACCCGTGCGCGAGCGGATCGCGGTCGTCGACGAAGATGGTGTTGATGCCGTGCTGGCGCGCCCAGCCCGAGATCGACGGCACGATGGCGTCGTAATTGCCGACCTTGGCGCTGGCTTCGACCCGGCCGTCGAACAGCGAGCCGATGATGCTCTCGTGTAAGAACTCGGCGCCCACCTTCAGCTCGCCGCGCGCCGCCAGTTGCGCCATGCGCGCCGAGGTGCCGGTGCCGCAGGGGGATCGGTCGATGGCGCGATCGCCGTAGAAAACCGCGTTGCGCCGGTGCGCCCTGGGATCGCGCGCCTTGCCGGTCCACATCACGTGGCTGACGCCCTGGATCGTCGGGTCCTCGGGATGCACCGGCTGGATTTTGTCCTGCGCCAGCCGGCGCACGATCGGCGACAGGCGCAGCACGTCGCCGGCCGAAATCGACTCCAGGCCGGCGAAGTTCCGCTGTTGCTCGATGATGGCGTAGTAGTTGCCGCCGTAGCTGACGTCGAGCACCAGCTCGCCGAGGCCGGGCACGTCGATGGTGATACCGCTGGCGGCGAGGTAGGACGCGACGTTGGTCAGCCGCACTTTCTCGACGAAGCGGCCGGCGCGCTCGTACTGCGCCACGACCCGGCCGGCCGGCACGTCCAGCGCCACCTCGCCGTCGCGCGACGCGGTCATCAGGCCGTTCTCCAGCGCCATGGTGACGGTGCCGATGGTGCCGTGGCCGCACATCGGCAGGCAGCCGGAGGTCTCGATGAACAGGATGCCGACGTCGCAATCGGGGCGGGTCGGCGGATAGAGCATCGAGCCCGACATCACGTCGTGGCCGCGCGGCTCGAACATCAGCGCCCGACGTATCCAGTCGTAGCGCGCCAGGAAGTCCTGGCGCCGGGCGCTCATCGTCTCGCCGCGCAGGATCGGCGCGCCGCCGGTGACCAGGCGCACCGGATTGCCGCAGGTGTGGCCGTCGAGGCAGGTGAAGGTGTGCTGGGCCACGTCCGCGTCGCCTGCCGGCTCAGCCGCGCGCCGGCGCGACGTCGCGCAGCCAGCGCCGCAAGTCGCTCGGTGAGCGGAAAACCAGCACGTCGAGCGGCGCATAGGCACCGCCGTCAATCTCGGCCCGGAAACGGGCGCGGTTGCGCCTGTGGGTCTTCAGCGCCCACAGCAGGATCGAGTCGCGGCTGAAGAAGGCACGGCGCCAGCTCTCGCGGTTGCCGGTGCCCCACAGCTCCTCGCGGCGCACGGCGCGCGCAAAGGTCCGGCGCAGCAGGCGCCAGAGCACCACGGGCAGCGGGAAGTCGAGCCAGATCAAGGTATCGGCGCGGCCCCACACCAGCTTGCGCACCTGGCCGTAGATGCCGGCGATGATCCAGGTTTCGCCCGAGGTCGCGATCTCGACCCGGTGCTGGAACAGCTCGGGCAGGGCTGGCTGCCATTCGGGCAGCCAGAACAGCGCGTCGAGCTCGATCGCCGGCAGCGACAGCTGCCGCGCCAGCCGCCCGGCCAGCACGCTCTTGCCCGAGCCGGTGGTGCCGACGATGGCGATGCGGCGCAACGTGGCGCCGGCGGCGCTTGCCGACGCCGCCTTGTCCTCGGTGCCGGCAGTCATCGCGTCGCGGTTCAGGGTGGTCGTATGGGGCATCGAGCCGGCGACTTGGCGGAAGTCGGCGCGACCGTCAAGTGCGGCGAAAGCTTGCAGCAGGCCTTCACCAGCTCCCGGGAAGGAGATGTCACTCCGCCGCCATCTTCAGCACAGGCCGGGTGCGCAGCGCGTCGGCCATCACCTTCTCGACATGGGCGCGGTCGGCGCCCTGCAGCGGCAGGCGCGGCGGGCGGGTGACATCGGAGCCGCGGCCCATGATCTTCTCGCACAGCTTGATGCACTGCACGAGATCGGCGCGGGCGTCGAGATGCAGCAGCGGCATGAACCAGCGGTAAAGCGCCATCGCCTCGTCGATCCGCCGGGCGTGCGCCAGTTCGAACAAGCGGTTGCCTTCGGCCGGGAAGGCGTTCGACATGCCCGACACCCAGCCGACGCACCCCAGCAGGACGGACTCGACGATCACGTCGTCCAGCCCGCAGAACAATACGAAGCGGTCGCCGACCGCGTTCTGCAGATCGACGTAGCGCGAGGTGGCGCCGGAACTCTCCTTGATGCAGACCACAGTGTCGCAATCGGCGAGCTGCGCCAGCATGTCGGGTGTGACGTCGGTCTTGTAGATCGGCGGGTTGTTGTAGACCATGATTGGCAGGTCGCTGGCCTTGTCCACCTGCCGGAAGTGATGCAGCGTCTCGTGCGGCTTGGCCGAATAGACCATCGCCGGCATCACCATCAGTCCGTCGATGCCGATTTTGGCCGCGTCGCGGGCGTAGTCGCAGGCCATCTGCGTGGTGTACTCGGCGACGCCGGAGACGATCGGCACCCGGCCGTTCACCACCTCTTTGGCTGCGGCGATGACGCGCCGCTTTTCGTCGGCCTGCAGCGAGGTATTCTCGCCGACCGTGCCGCACATGATCAGGCCCGAGACGCCGTCGCGGATCAGCGCCTCGATCACGCGCTGCGTCGCCGCGATATCGAGGCTAAAGTCGGACTTGAACTGCGTCGTGACCGCCGGGAACACGCCCTGCCAGCCAATGCGCGCCATGCGGACCTCCCCACTGTGCCGAACCGTGAGGCTAGCGCC
>DATFGV010000359.1:0-78802 GCA_035249115.1 Vineibacter sp. | reverse complement strand
GACCGGAACGTATCAGATGGTGGCCGAGAACGGCGAACGGTTCGACATCAAGATCCCGACTTTCTCGCTCGACCTGCCGCGCGAGCATCGGTCGGATTTGTCGCAGGAACACCGCACGCTGAACTGAGGCGCTTTGTCGGACACCGGGAAAGGAGCGTGGCATGAACAAGGTGCTGAAGCAGCATTCGCTGCGCGCTGCGGCGAACGCCGCGACCGACGGCCGGCCGTCGCGCGATGAGGCGGAAGCGGCGGTGCGCACATTGATCCGCTGGGCCGGTGACGATCCCGACCGCGAGGGGCTCGTTGGAACGCCCGACAGGGTGGTTCGGTCCTACGAGGAATTCTTCGCCGGTTACGCCGAGGACCCCCGCGAGATCCTGGCGCGCACCTTCGAGGAGACCGACGGCTACGACGAAATGGTGGTGCTGCGCGACATCCGGCTGGAATCGTATTGTGAGCACCACATCGTGCCGATCATCGGCAAGGCACATGTCGGGTATCTGCCGGCGCACCGGGTGGTCGGCATCAGCAAGCTGGCACGGATCGTCGAGGCTTACGCCAAGCGGCTGCAGATCCAGGAGAAAATGACGGCGCAGATCGCCAATTGCATCCAGGATGTGCTGGAGCCGCGCGGCGTTGCGGTGGTCATCGAGGCGGCGCACCAATGCATGACGACACGCGGCATCCGCAAGCCCGGCGTGGCGATGGTCACCAGCCGGATGCTGGGCGCCTTCCGCGACGATCCGTCGACCCGCCGCGAGTTCCTCGCCATGATCGGTAAGAACGGCACCGGCGGCTACGCCTGAGACCCCTCCCGAACGAATTTGGGGACGCGGCCCGAGCGGCCGGAGGGGACGTATCGCTGTCCCAGTAACAGAGACCACAAGCGCTCCCGATCCGCCTATTCGCGGCGCCTTCCCCACGCGAGCGCGGGGAAGGGGAGAGCGTCGCTTGATTCAACGGCACTGACGTGGCGATATCCGGTCGTACCCCTCTCGGCGGAGTTCCTGGATGCCCGGCGAAATTGTCAGTTCGGTCGAGATGCTGCGACGCCTGGTGGCGTTCGACACCACGTCGCGCGACTCGAACCTGGCGCTGATCCACTACGTACGCGACTACCTGAAGGGCCACGGCGTCGAGTCGACCCTGGTACCCAATGCTGAGGGGACCAAGGCCAATCTCTTCGCCAGCGTCGGCCCGGCGGCGGAAGGCGGCGTCGTGCTGTCGGGCCACACCGACGTCGTGCCGGTCGACGGCCAGCCCTGGGACACCGATCCGTGGGCCCTGACCGCCAAGGATGGCAAGCTCTACGGTCGCGGCACGTGCGACATGAAGGCTTTCTCGGCCATCGGGCTTGCGATGGTGCCGCAGTTCATGCGCGCCAAGCTGAAGGTGCCGATCCATTTCGCGCTCAGCTACGACGAGGAGGTCGGCTGCCTTGGCGCGCATTCGCTGGCCGAGCGGCTGATGGGCGCCGTGCCACGGCCGCGCGTCATCATCATCGGTGAGCCGACCATGATGACCGTAGTGCACGCCCACAAGGGCGCGCGCGGCTATGTGACGACCTTCACCGGCGTCGAGGCCCACTCGTCGATGACCCATCTCGGGGTCAGCGCCATCCACTTCGCCGGCGAGTTCATCGCCTTCCTCAACCGGCTGGAGTCCGAACTGGAGTCGCGCGCGTCCAAGGACAGCGAGTTCACGCCGCCGATGTCGACCATCAACGTCGGCACGGTGCAGGGCGGCACCGCCGGCAACATCCTGGCACGCAAATGCACGCTTTTATGGATCTCGCGCCTGCTGCCGTCGGACGACCAGGAGGAGATCGAGCGGCGCGCGCTTGACTATCTGCAGAACACCCTGCTGCCAGCGATGCGCCGGCGCCACCCCGACGCCAACATCGTCACCGAGAAACGCTCGGCGACGCCGCCGTTCTCGCCGGAAGGCAACGACGAAGCCAAGGCCCTGGCGCGGGCGTGGTCGGGCTCGAATGTCGTGGGCAGCGTGCCCTATGGCACCGAGGCCGGCATTTTCCGGCGGACCTTGGGCGTGCCGACCGTGGTCTGCGGCCCTGGCGACATCGCGCAGGCGCACCAGCCCAACGAATTCATCGTCGCCTCGCAGATCGACGCCTGCGAAAGCTTCATGCGGCGGATGGTGGAATGGGCGGAGCGGCAGTGACGCGCCCCCAGCTATGAAGTGACTGGAATGACTACCCTATCCTCCCCCGACATGCTGGCCCGCCTGGTGGGCTTCGACACGACGTCGGCCAAATCCAACCGCGCTTTGATCGACTGGGTACGCGAGTACTTCACTGCGCACGGTGTGACGGCAACGCTGGTACCGAACGACGCCGGCACCAAGGCGAACCTTTACGCTTCGATCGGACCGGCCATCGAAGGTGGTATCGTATTGTCTGGCCATACCGACGTCGTGCCGGTCGACGGCCAGCCTTGGGATAGCGATCCCTGGACACTCACGGACAAGGACGGAAAGCTCTACGGCCGCGGCAGTTGCGACATGAAGGGCTTCATCGCTTGTGCGCTCGCCGCGCTGCCGCGGATCAAGGCGGCGAAGCTCAAGCGGCCGGTACACTTCGCCTTGAGCTACGATGAGGAAGTCGGCTGCCTCGGCGCCCATTCGCTGGCCGAGCGGCTGATGGGCAACGTGCCGCGTCCGCGCGCCGTCATCATCGGCGAGCCGACCATGATGGGCACGGTCAAGGGCCACAAGGGCCAGAACAGCTACCAGGTGGCGTTCACCGGCTTCGAGGCACATTCCTCGATGACCCATCTTGGCGTCAGCGCCATCCATTTTGCCGGCGACTTGATCCACTTCATCAACCAGCTGCAGGACGAGTTCGCCGCCCGCGCCAGCGACAACGGCTACATGCCGCCCTACGGCACGATGAACGTCGGCACCCTGGCCGGCGGTACCGCCGGCAATATCCTGGCCCGCGACTGTCAGTTGGTCTGGGAGTACCGGCAGGTTCCCGATGACGATCCTGACGAAGCGCGCCGGCGCGTGCAGGCGCACATCGACGAGGTACTGCTGCCGGCGATGCGGCGGCGGCACGCTTCGGCGCGAATCGAGATGACGCCGCGCTTCGTGGTACCGGCCTTCAAGGGCGAGGAGCGCGGCGAGGCCGAGCAGCTGGCGCGCGCCTGGAGCGGCGCCAACGCTTCGACAATGGTTGCCTATGCCACCGAGGCCGGCATATTCCAGTCGACCGGCGTATCGACCATCGTCTGCGGCCCCGGCGACATCGCCCAGGCGCATCAGCCCAACGAGTTCGTGCTCAAGTCGCAACTCGCGGCCTGCGACGCGTTTCTCGACCGCATGATCGAGTGGGCCGAACGCAGCTGAGCTTGGCGCAGAATAAGTAGGGCTGTCGCCCCGTTGCGAAGCGGCGACGCGCTATTTCAGGAACCGCGTCAAGTACGCGCGGGCGTTGGCTTCGAACGCCGGCACCAGATTGTCCATGGCCGCGATCAGCAACTCGTGCCAGATCGCGGCGCGGTCTGTGTCCTTGAGGCTTTCGGGCACGGTGCGCCAGGCTGTCGCTTCGGCGCTGGTGCCGCCCTGGGTAGCGCCCAACCGGTCGCGCACCTGCAGGGTCACCGCCAGTCGCAGGGTGAATTTGTCGGCCTCCTCGCGGACCAGCGACTCCATCACGCTGCGGCGCATCCATACCTTCTCGATCACGACGCTGGCGTCCTCGATCACAAACACGCCCGCGGAGTCGTCACGGCCAGGCGCGGCCGCCTCAATGTGACGGCGGGCCCAATCTTCGAGCGTCGCGAGCGGCGAGACGATCATGCGGTGCTCGATGTTGGGCGGCCGTTGCGGCGGTGCGTAGGCCTGCACGACCTCGACCCGCGCCACGTCCAGGCGCAACGGCGCCGAGCCAAAATCGGGCACCGAAAAATCGAACGACCGTCGCTTGGCGGGCGCCGCGCTTTTGGGTGGCGGCGCCTCGCGCGGCGCCGCCGCGTTTTGCGGCGGCTGTGCCGCCGGTTCGGACACCGGTGCTGCCGATGGCGGCTGCGTCGCTTGCGGCGCCTGCGGATTCTGCAGCGCGCCGGGCGGTGGCTGGGACAGCGCCGGGCCGATAGCCAAGCCCGCCAGCACGGCAACGGCCGCGACAAAGCGGCAGCCGAAGCGGAAAAGGCGGGTCGGCGCCGAGGTCATGACCGACCACTATACCGCCGTTTACGGCGCGATTGCGGCAACGGCGGCCGGCGTCAGCAGGCCGGGTCAGGCGGTTGCCAGCGCGTCCAGGTCGGCGTCGGCGTAGCGATAGGCGGTCGAGCAGAATTCGCAGGTGACGACGACGCGGCCGCCGGCATCGCGCAAATCGTCGAGTTCGCTGCGGCGGATGGTGCGCAGCACGCGGTCGATGCGGGCGCGCGAGCAGCGGCATTGGTCACGCAAGATGCGATGCTCGAAGGCGCGCACGCCGTCCTCGTGGAACAGGCGCAGTAGCAGGCCTTCAACCGGCATTGTCGGGTCGAGCATCTCCGCCGCGGTGGCGCTGCCGAGCAGGACCACCGCCTTGCGCCAGCGGTCTTCGCGCTCGTCGGCGTCGAGCTCGGCGACCAGCTGCACCGAGGGCAGCGCCTGCAACAGCAGGCCGGCCGCGCGCCAGCGATCGCCATCCCGGCCGACGGCAAGCTTTAATCCGGCGGGGAGTTGCTCGGACTGCCGGAAGTAGTGGTGCGCGCAATCCGCCAACGTGGCGCCATCGAGCGCGACCACGCCCTGATAACGCTCGGTGTCGGGCCCCTGGTCGACGGTAAAGGCCATGTGGCCAGCGCCCAGCAGCCGCGGCACGGAATTGGCCGGCAGGCCGGACAGGGGATCACATGTCACGCCGCGCAACGCTGCCGCCAACCGTTCGGCATCGACCTGGGCGTAGCCGCGCAGGGCGCCATCGGACGTGACGTCGATCACCATGAGGCGCACTGGCCCATTGCCGCGCAGCTGCAGGGTGAAGATGCCGTCGTATTTCAGCGATGACGCCAAGGCAGCGCCCAACGCCAGCGCCTCGCCCAGCAGGCCAGCGGCCGCCTCGGGATAATCATGTCGCGACAGGATCGCGTCGACCACCGAGTTTAGACGCACCGCCCGGCCGCGCACGCCCAGGGCCGCAAGCTGGAACGGCAGCACGGAGTCGCCGCCGGCGCGCGAAGCTGCGTGAAACGGACTGTTCATACCGACTCATCCTACTAATCCACGAAACCAGCAAATCCAGAACCACCGCAGCAATGCTGATGCGAGGGGACTCTCGCTTAGCCCAGCTCGCCATCAAGACTCGCCAGCCGGGCCCCTGTCAAAGGTCGCCGATCAGACCTTGCCCAGACACCAGGCGAGGATGCCCTTCTGGGCGTGCAGGCGGTTTTCGGCCTCGTCCCATACCACCGACTGCGGGCCGTCGATCACCTCTGCCGTGACTTCCTCGCCGCGATGCGCCGGCAGACAATGCATGAAAATCGCGTCCGCCTTCGCATGCTTTATCAGCCGGTCGTCGACCTGGTAGGCACGCAGCAGGTTGTGGCGGCGGCCGAAACTCGCCTCGTCCTCGGCACCCATCGACACCCAAGTGTCAGTGACCACGCAATCGGCGCCGGAGAGTGCTTCGGCGGGATCGTGCGTGACGCTGACCTTGGCGCCGCGGGCGGCGGCCCACGCCAGCACGTCGGCCGGCGGCTTGAGTTCCGGCGGGCAGGCGATTCGCAGTTCGAAGTCGAACTGTGCTGCGGCGTGGATCCAGCTGGTGGCCATGTTGTTGCCGTCGCCCGACCAGGCCACCACCTTGCCCTTGATCGGGCCGCGGTGCTCCTCGAAGGTCATGACGTCGGCCATCAGCTGGCAGGGATGCGTTCGGTCGGTCAGGCCGTTGATCACCGGCACGGTGGCGTGGCGCGCCATCTCCAGCAGCTTCGTCTCTTCGGTCGTGCGGATCATGATGATGTCGACGTAACGCGACAGTACGCGGGCGGTGTCGGCGATCGTCTCGCCGCGGCCGAGTTGCGTGTCGGCCGTGCCCATCATGACGGTGCGGCCGCCCAGTTCGCGCATGCCGACCTCGAACGACACGCGGGTGCGCGTCGAGGGCTTCTCGAAGATCATCGCCAGGGTCTTGCCCGCCAGCGGCTGGTCGTGGCCGCCATTTACCCGGGCCCGCTTGTAGTCGTGGCCGCGATCGAGAATGCGGCGCAACAAGTCGGAGTCGAGCCGGTCGAGGTCGAGGAAGTGACGCGGTTCACCCATGCGCCGCTCCGGCTGTTGCCGGGGCGGCGAGCTTGGCCGTCAACGCCCGACAGGCGTCGTCGATAATCGACAGGCCGTGCTCGAGATCCGCTTGCGGCGCTACCAGCGAGGGATAAATGCGCACCACGTTGTCGCCGGCCCCGACCGTCAGCATTTGGCGCTCGAACAGCGCGTCGACCATTTCGGCGCTGGGCACGACGCAACGCAGACCGGTGATGAATCCGGTGCCGCGCACATCCGCCAGAATCTTTGGGTGCTTTGCGACCAACGCCTCGAGTTTGGGCCTGAACCAGTCGGCCCGCGCCCGCACGCCCTCGAGGAAGCCCGGCGCCAGCATCACGTCGAGCACGGCGTTGGCCACGGCCGCGCCCAACGGATTGCCGCCGTAGGTCGAGCCGTGCGTGCCCGGCACCATGCCGGCGGCCGCCTTCTCGGTGGCCAGGAAGGCGCCCAGCGGGAAGCCGTTGCCGATACCTTTGGCAATCGCCATGACATCGGGTTTCACGTCGAACCACTCGTGCGCCCACAACTTGCCGGTGCGCCCAAAGCCGCACTGAATCTCGTCGTAAAACAACAGCAGGCCGAACTCGTCGCAGATCTGCCGCAATGAGCGCAGGAACTCGCCGGTGCCGGCGCGCACCCCGCCCTCGCCCTGGACCGGCTCGACCAGGATGGCGGCGGTCTCGTCGTCGATCGCGTCGCGCACGACGTTGGTGTTGTTGAGGGGCACGTGCACGAAGCCTGGCGCCCGTGGGCCAAAGCCCTCCAGGTACTTCTCGTTGCCGGTCGCCGCCAGCGCCGCGCCGGTACGGCCGTGGAACGCCTGCTCGAAGCAGATGATCTTGTAGCGTTTGGGCCGGCCGTTCACGTACTGGTACTTGCGCACCAGCTTGATGCCGCCCTCGATCGCCTCGGCGCCGGAATTGCCGAAGAACATCGTGTCGGCGAAGGAAGTCTCGACCAGGCGTTGGGCCAACCGTTCGCCATGCGCAATGCGGTAGAGGTTCGAGGTGTGCCACAGCTTGCCAGCTTGCTCCTGCAGCGCTTTCACAACCTGCGGATGGCAGTGCCCGAGGTTGTTGACGGCGATGCCGGAGGTGAAGTCGAGGAAGCGTCGCCCGTCGGTGGCGGTCAGGTAGGAACCTTCGCCGCGCTCGAACGCGACATCCTTGCGCGCGTAGGTGGGCATCACGGCGGTGATCACGACTTCCTCCCTGGCACGTCCGGCAACAGGTCCAAAAAAACGCGCGACGCTCCAAGCCTCGGACCCAGCCGATGATTGGAAAACGCCGCAGGCCGGCACTATCCGGACCGGCCCCGGCGCTGTCAACCGCGTGGCGGCGGGCACATGGCGCCTGTGGAGGCGGCCGATTCTGTCGGCTAAAACACCTCGCATGCAAGGAACCGGGGGCGGCGCCCCGCAGCTGTGGCTGCTGACCGGCGACAAGGGCGGCGATACGGCACAGTTGCGCGTGCTGTCTCGCGCATTGGGTTGGCCGACCACCGAGAAGCCGTTGCAGTTCAACGGCCTTTACCGCCTGCCAAATCGGCTGCTGGGCGCAACAGTGGCGACCCTGGCTGATGTCTCCGCCGCCGGACTGGAACCGCCCTGGCCCGACGTCGTGCTTTCGGCCGGCCGCCGGGCGACGCCTGTGGCGCGCTCGATCCGCGCCCGAAGCGGCGGCCGAAGCAAGTTGATCGCCGTCGGCCGGCCCTGGGCATCGCTCGGCGCCTTCGACCTGGTGATCGCGACGCCGCAATACGGTGTGCCGGCGCGAGCAAACGTGCTGTCGGTCGCGCTGCCGTTCAACCGACTCGAGCCGACGCTCGTGCACGACGCGGTCGCGGCATGGGCGCCGCAGCTTGCCGAGTTGAAGCCACCATTCCTCACACTGCTGATCGGTGGACGCGCCCGGCCTCTGCGCTTTGATGGTGACGTCGGCCGTGGCATCGGCCGCGAGGCCAACAATCTGGCACGCGCGTTGGGTGCCTCGGTACTGGCCGTCAGCAGCCGCCGCACGCCGGCGGATGTGCTGGCGGCGATGCTGGCCGAGATCAAGGTACCGTTGTTGGCGCATCCCTGGCGGTCCGGCGACACGTCGAATGCCTACGCTGCTTTCGTCGGCGTGGCGGACCGGTTGGTGGTGACCGGCGACAGCGCCTCGATGATCGCCGAGGCTTGCCATAGTGGCAAACCCGTGACCGTGGCGCCGGTGCCGTTCGCTCAGGCGTTTCGTGAACGCCTGCCGCGCGGCGCGCTGTCGCTGCTGTCCGGCCGAACGATCGACACGTTGCACGCCGGCGGCTGGATCGTGCGGCCGCGCGACATTGCGACGCTGTGGCAAGCGCTGGCGCGCGACGGCCATGTCCATGTGCTCGGCGAGGCGCTGGTCGACACCGTGCCACCCGATGACCCGCTGCCGGCCGCAGTCGCTCGCATCCGCGCGTTGGTCGGCTGACGTCCGCCAGCTGCAGCGATGCTGAATCTTGTGAGAATTCGACACGAGGCACTGGTGTTCTGCCGCCACCACCGGCTTGTGATGCCAGGCGTCTTTTGCTACACGACCGCCGCCTTCGGCCAGCCGAGCGCCACCCTGCGGCGACTGCCGAATCCCCCGCCACCCGACCGACACGCCAGATGACCCCGACGCCGACGCGAAACACCGCTTTGCCCTTTCGGCGCGGCGGCTTCGCCTGCCTGGCCGGCGCGCTCGACTACGCCGCCCAAGGCGACACCGGTGTCAACTTCTTCGACGCCCGCGGGCGTCTGACCGCCGTAGCACCATGGTCGGAGGTGCGGCCGGCGGCGCAAGCATTCGCCCGGCGCCTGATCGGCGCCGGCTTCGCGGTCGGCGATCGGCTGTTGCTGACGGGTGATACGTGGCCGGGGTTCCTGACAGCCTTCTTCGGTGCACAATACGCCGGCCTCCTCCCGGTGCCGGTGTCGCTGCCGGCCGGGCTTGGTGCACGCGATGCCTACATCGCCCAGCTGCGCCGGCAGCTGGAAGCGTCGGGCGCCGTGGCGGCGCTGGCGATTGATCCGTTGGCGAACTACCTGGCGATAGCGGCGGAAGGGCTGCCTGTGCGATTGGTCGGGCCGATGGCGGCTTTCGAGGCCTTGCCGGAAAAGCCGGTTGACCTGCGGCCGCTCGGCCGTGGCGATCGCTGCTACCTGCAGTTCTCGTCCGGCAGCACACGCTTTCCGGTGGGGGTCGACATCCATCAGGACCAGTTGATGGCCAACATCGACGGCACCCTGTCCGAGCATGGTATCGACCTGAAGGCCGAGGATCACCCGGTGAGCTGGCTGCCCTGGTACCACGACATGGGCCTGGTCGGGTTCCTGCTGGCGGCCGTGTGCAGCCAGCGCGCCATCGACGTCATGCCGTCCAGCGAGTTCGCACGCCGGCCGTTGCAGTGGCTGGCGCTGATTTCGCAACGCCGCGGCACCATCACCTACAGTCCGAGCTTCGGCTACGACCTGACGGCGCGCCGCGCGCTGACCCAGTCGGTCGCCGGCCTTGATTTATCGAGCCTGCGGGTCGTCGGTATCGGCGGCGACATGATCCAGGCACCGGTATTGCGGCGCTTCATCGAGACATTCGCGCCCACCGGGTTCGCCGCTCGCGCTTTCATGCCGTGCTACGGCATGGCCGAAGTGTGCGTTGCCCTGTCGTTCAGCCGCGGAGGGGCAGGATTCGCCGCCGACACCGTCGATCGCGCACGACTGGTCGACCATCATGTCGCGGCGCCGGCGTCCGGCGAGAACACGCGCGAGTTCGTGGTTTGTGGCCGGCCGCTGCCCGACCATTCCGTCGAGATCCGCGACGAGGCCGGTCAAGTCTTGGGCGAGCGGCGGATCGGCCGCATATTCGCGCGTGGCCCCAGCATCATGCCCGGCTACTTCGGCGAGCCGGAGGCCAGCGCTGCCGTGCTCAAGGACGGCTGGCTGGATACCGGCGACCTCGGCTACTGGCGCGATGGCGAAATCGTCGTCACCGGGCGCGCCAAGGACCTGATCATCGTCAACGGCCGCAACATCTGGCCGCAGGACATCGAATGGGCAATCGAAACCATCGCGCCGCTGCGCCGCGGTGACGCCTGCGCCTTTTCGCTGCCTGACGACGACGGCGCCGAGCGCGTGGTGGTGGTCGTCCAGGCCTGGCCGGTTGACGCCGGTGCGCGCGAGGGGCTGCGCGCCGCCGTCGCGCAGATGGTCAAGGAGACCACCGGCGTCGATGCGACGGTCGAGCTGATCGTGCCGTCGGTCGGGTTGCCAATGACCTCGTCGGGCAAACTCAGCCGCGCGCGTGCCCGCGCCAACTGGTTGGCCGGGCTTTATGCCGACGGCGGTCGCAAGCCCAATGGCGCCGCTGCGGCTCCCACCGGCGGATCATGAGCGGCCTGGTTGCGGTCAGCGGCGCCACGGGCTTCATCGGCCAGCACCTGATCGCGACCCTGTCGGCGCGCGGCGTGCGTCTGCGACTGCTGGTGCGTCGCTTGCCGGTCTTGCCTGCTGACGCCGCGATCGGCTCGATCGAGCTGGTACTTGGCGACGTGACCGACCCGCCCACCCTGCGCCGGTTGGTGAGTGGCGCCACCGCCGTGATTCATCTGGCAGGCGCGATCAAGGCGCTTCGACGCGCCGACTTTTTCCGCCAGAACGCCCAGCCTGTGGCGGATCTCTTGGCAGCGCTGGCCGCAACCGACACCCGGGCCCGCGTGCTGCTGATGTCGTCCTTGGCGGCGCGCGAACCGCATTTGTCGGACTATGCCGCCAGCAAGCGGGCTGGCGAGGACCACCTCCTGGCCGCGCCGCCGGTCGGCGGCTGGCACGTCATCCGGGCGCCGGCCGTCTATGGGCCGGGCGACCGGGCGACGCTGGCGTTCTTCAGATGGGTAAAACGCGGCATCGCGCCGCTGCCGGGCGGGCGTCCCGGCCGGGTATCGCTGATTCATGTCGCCGACCTGTGCGGCGCGGTAGCGACCGCCCTGGGCCGTCCACCAGCAGATGGCATCTATGAGATCGACGACGGTACCGACGGCGGCTACAGCCTGCGGGAGATGGCGGCGGTAGCAGCGGAGCGACTCGGTCGCCGGGCGCGACCTGTACCGCTCCCTCGACCGTTGCTAACCGGTGTTGCTGGTCTGCAACAGGTGATAGCGCGGCTCACCGGCCAGCCCGCAATCCTGAGTCCAGGCAAGGTTCGTGAGATCTTTCACCCCGACTGGCGCGTTCGTGACCGCCGCCTTGCGGGTGCACTTGGTTTTGCCCCTCGATTGGATATCCGGCGCGGCTTCACAGAAACAATCGATTGGTATGTCCGGCACAAGTGGCTGTAGTGCCTCCGTAACAGTGCGTAACAAATTGTTAATGGCTTGATTCGCCGGGGTTTTGTCCAATGCGCGCCGTTTGAGAGAAAGCCGCCGGGGTCATGCGAGCTGCGCACAAATTCAAGGTCTATGATTTCACCGACACGGTGACGAGCGACCCCGATTCGCCAGCGCGCGACGAGGTGGTCGCCGAGATCGTGCAGCGGCTGGAGCCCTACCGTGTCGACGCCAAGCCGATCCAGGGCGGCACGGTGATTACCAAGGACCTGAACATCGACTCACTGGCCGTGATGGACATGGTCATGGAGCTCGAGGACCGCTTCGACATCTCCATACCGCTCAACGACGTGGCCGAGATCCACACCGTCGACGAGCTGACCGACGCCGTCCTGCGCAAGGTCGGGAGTCGCTGACCATGGGTATTTTCGATCGCCACCGCCCGCTGCTCGACGCTTACCGGGCGATGCGGGCGTCGGGCGAGGACCCGCTCACCGTGACCATGGAGCGGGTGCTGTCGCCGACCGAGGCGATGATCAACGGCCGCAAGACGCTGCTGGTCGGCACCAACAACTATTTCGGCCTGACTTTCGACCCGGCGTGCATCGCCGCCGCCATCGAGGCGACCCGGGCAGAAGGCACGGGCACGACCGGCTCGCGCATGCTCAATGGCACGTACACTGAGCACGCCGCGCTGGAGGCCGAACTAGCCGATTTCTACGGCATGCGGCACTGCATGGTGACCACGACCGGTTACCAGGCCAACCTCGGCATCATCTCGGCGTTGGTCGGTGAAGGCGACTACCTGGTCATCGACGCCGACAGCCACGCCTCGATCTACGACGCCTGCAAACAAACCCAGGCGACCGTGATCCGCTTCAAGCACAACGATCCCGCCAGCCTGGAGGCGCGCCTGCGCCGCCTGAAGGACGAGCCCGGCAACAAGCTGGTCGTCGTCGAGGGTATCTACTCCATGCTGGGCGACACGGCGCCGCTGAAGCAGCTGGTCGAGGTAACCAAGCGGCACGGCGGCTACATCCTGGTCGACGAGGCGCACTCGCTGGGCGCACTGGGCAAGGGCGGCCGCGGTTTGGTGGAAGAGGCGGGCGTTCTGGATCAGGTCGACTTCGTGGTCGGCACGTTCTCCAAGACCTTGGGCGCCATTGGCGGCTTCTGCGTGTCCAATCACGAAGGCTTCGAGGTGCTGCGCATCGCCACCCGCGCCTATATGTTCACCGCCTCGCTGCCGCCGTCGATTGTCGCTTCGGTGCGCGCCGCCCTGAAAATCGTGCGGCGCGATGGCGCGAAACTGCGCAAGCGGCTGTGGGACAATGTGGCGACTCTGTACGATGGCCTGGCGGCCGCCGGCTTCCGGCTGGGGCCGGAGCACGGCCCAGTGGTGGCGGTTGTGATGCCCGACCAGGACACGACAGTGGAGGTCTGGCGCGCCCTGCTGGAGACCGGCATCTACGTCAATGTCGCGGTACCGCCGGCGACGCCGGGGGGCCTCTGCCTGCTGCGTTGCTCGCTGTCGGCCGCCCATTCGCGGGACCAGATCGAGCACATGGTCGAGACTTTGACAGGCATCGGTCGGCGGCTGGGTATCGTGTCGCTGCAGCGCAAGCGTGCGGCGGCGGCAGCGGGGTAGCCCGGCCGCCGATCTGAAGGACGACGTGGGCCGCTGGCCCACGTTTTCGTTTTGGCGGGCACGCGAGCGCCGAAGGGTTGCGCAGGTTGACCCGGGCACCCGCGTGTCAATCAAGACGCGGCGAGAAAACTTGGATCGCCGCCAGGATCCTTCGCTGCGCTCGACATGTCAGCCCATGTGTGTGCCAATTCATGGGATCGTGCTTGACCATGTGGCGAGCGTCATGACCAAACCCAGTTCGGTGCTCATCGTCGATGACGAGCCCAATATCCTGCTGTCACTGAAATTCCTGATGACCAAGGCCGGATATGAGGTGCGTACGGCCAAGGACGGCGAGGAGGGCATGGCCGAGATCCTGCGCGCACCGCCCAATCTCGTCTTGCTCGACGTGATGATGCCCAAGTTGGATGGTTTTTCAGTCTGTCAGGCGGTTCGAGACAATCCCGCGTTGAAGGACGTGCGCATCATTATGCTGACGGCGCGCGGACGCGATGTCGAGCGGGAGAAGGGCCTCGCGCTGGGCGCCGACGACTACATCACCAAACCGTTCTCCACACAGGACGCCATCGCCCGAGTCAAAGCCGTGCTTGATGCCGCGCCAAGGGCGGGTGAGGGATAGGTCGATGGGATCGGCCGCACGCCGCCAACACCGGTCATGGCGCACCGAGCCGCAGTCGCCGGTGCGATGGCCGCGCCGCCCTTGACGGGAACTCGATGACCGGCCCGCGCCGAGCCAACGAACGCCTCTTCGCCCTGTTCCTCCTGGGCGTCTTGGCGATTACCCCGCCGCTGCTGTCGATCTTCAACAACCCCACACGTATCCTCGGCCTGCCGGCGCTCTACTTCTACCTTTTCGCCTGCTGGGCAGCTTTGATCCTGCTGGTGGCGCTGGCGGTACGACGGCGCGCCCTGCCGGACGAGTCCGTCGGGCCCTCTGGCGGTACAGCGGGGCCACCGGCATCGCTCGCAGCGGAGGAGCCGCGCGATGCTTAGCGGCGCCGTCGTCATCGTCGTCTCGCTGCTCTATCTCTTCCTGCTGTTCGGTATCGCCTGGTACGGCGACCGCCTGGCCAGGACGGGTCGGAGCCTTGTTTCGAACCCTGTGGTCTACTCGCTGTCAATCGCTGTCTACTGCACGTCGTGGACCTTCTACGGCTCGGTCGGCAGGGCGGCCTCGAGCGGCGTCGAGTTCCTCGCGATCTATCTCGGCCCGACCCTGACTTTCGTCGCTGGCTGGTTCGTGATCCGCAAGATCATCCGCATCAGCAAGGCCAACCGCATCACCTCGATCGCCGACCTCATCGCGTCGCGCTACGGCAAGAGCGTCGTTCTGGGCGGCGTGGTCACCGTCATCGCGGTCGTCGGAATCCTGCCCTACATCACGCTGCAGCTGAAGGCCATCTCGACCAGCTTCGCCGTCCTGCTGGGATCGCCCGCCGGCGCCGTGCCCGCGACGTCGCTGCTGCAGGATACCGGGCTGTACGTCGCCCTGATCATGGCCGCCTTCGCCATCTTGTTCGGCACCCGCCACATCGATGCCAGCGAACACCACCAGGGCCTGGTGACGGCTATCGCCTTTGAGTCGGTCGTCAAGCTCGTGGCCTTCCTGGCCGTCGGCTTGTTCGTGACCTTCGGGCTGTTCGCCGGGCCGGGCGACATCTTCGCGCGCGCCGAAGCGACGCCGGCGCTGCGCCGGCTGTTCACCATCGACGGCCTGCCGGCCCATACCAGCTGGATCGCCCTGACCGTGTTGGCTATGGGGGCCATCGTCGTGCTGCCGCGCCAGTTCCAGGTCGTGGTGGTGGAGAACGTCGACGAGCGGCACTTGCGAACGGCGATGTGGCTGCTACCGCTCTATTTGCTGGTGATCAACGTTTTCGTGCTGCCCATCGCCTTCGCCGGCCTCCTGACGTTCCCGGCCGGCAACATCAATGCCGACACGTTCATGCTGACCATTCCGCTGCAGCAGCAGCTGCCGTCGCTGGCGCTGCTGGCGTTCCTCGGCGGCCTGTCGGCCGCGACCGGCATGATCATTGTCGAGACCGTCGCGCTGGCGACCATGGTCAGCAATCACCTGGTGATGCCGATCCTGATCCGGATGCGACAGCTGTACCTGTTTGATCGGGGCGACGTGACCGGCGTCTTTCTGACGATCCGCCGCGGTACGATCATCGTGGTGGTGCTGCTCGGTTACGCGTTCGAGCGGTTGATCGGCGAGTCCTTTACCCTGGTCACGATCGGCTTGGTGTCATTCGTGGCGGCAATGCAGTTCGTGCCCGCGATCCTGGCCGGCATCTACTGGAAGGGCGCCACCAAGGCCGGCGCGCTGTCAGCGTTGGTCGGCGGCTTCCTGGTGTGGGGCTATACGCTCTTGCTGCCGTCGTTCGCGCGATCCGGCTGGATCGCGACCGATATCATCGACCATGGTCCGTTCGGGATCGGCGGCCTGCGGCCCTACGCGCTGTTCGGGCTCGAAGGCCTCGATCCGATCGCCCATGCCACGATCTGGACGATGCTGGTCAACGCCGGCCTGCTGGTAGGGGTTTCGGTGCTGACCTCGCAATCGATGGTCGAGCGCGGCCAAGCCTTGCGCTTCGTCGACGTCTTCCGCCGCGGCGACGCCGGCCAGCGCACCTGGCGCGGCCGCGCGACCGTGGGCGACCTAAGTCAGCTGCTGGCCCGGTTCTTGGGCGCTGACCGGGCCGAGGCGGCGGCGGCACATTTCGCACGCGGCAGCCGGCGGCGCATCGCCGATGACAGTCCTGCCGACTCGGACATGGTGGCGTATGCCGAGCGACAACTCGCTGGCGCGATCGGCGCGGCCTCCGCCCGTATCATGGTCGCCTCGGTGCTGCGCGAGGAGATGCACGACATCGACGAGGTGATGCACATCCTCGACGAGGCGTCGCAGCTTGTCGTCTACGCCCGCAACATCGAGGCGAAGTCGCAGGAGCTGGAACGCGCTACAGCCGAACTGCGGGCCGCCAACGAGCGCCTGAAAGACCTTGACCGGCTCAAGGACGATTTCGTCTCGACGGTCAGCCACGAACTGCGCACGCCGCTGACCTCGATCCGCTCGTTCAGCGAGATCCTGCGCGACAACCCCGATCTGGACGCCGATCAGCGGCAGGAATTTGTCGGCATCATCGTGCAGGAAAGCGAGCGCCTCAGCCGGTTGATCAACGACATCCTCGACCTGGCCAAGATGGAAGCGGGGACCACCGACTGGGTGATGTCGGAGACCGAACCCAGGCGCGTGATCGAGCAGGCCATTACCTCCACGTCGGGATTGTTCGCAAAGGCGCCGTACATCGCGTTCGAGGCACATATTGCCGATGGCCTCGGTCCAGTCAGGGCCGATGCCGACCGGCTCACACAGCTTCTCGTCAATCTGATCTCCAACGCGGTCAAGTTCAGCGCCAAGCAAGACGCCTGGGTTCGGCTCAAGGCCTGGGAGGAGACCGGCTTCCTCAGGGTTGATGTCAGCGACAACGGCATCGGAATCGCGCGCGACGACCAGGCCCGGATCTTCGAGCGCTTCCAGCAGGCCGGCAATACGCTCACGGACAAACCGCAGGGTACCGGCCTGGGATTGCCGATCTGTCGGCAGATCCTGCAACGGTTCGGTGGCGCGATCTGGGTCGACAGCGAACCGGGCAAAGGTTCGGTGTTTTCGTTCCGCGTGCCACTGGCCCATGCTGCCGGTGCGCCGGGGCTGCTCAGCGAGCAAGCCGCGCAATAGTGCCACTCGCGACGTGGCCGCGACCATGCGGTCCGAGCGCGCCAGGATGACGCACCGTGCGGCACAAGGCCGCTGGCGCAAGTGGTCGCATTGACCCTGCGCGACGACTCCGGCATCCGCTGCGGCTATCGATGCGACAAGCCAATACCGTCGAGCATACGACGGACGATCGGCATCGAGTTGGACGAGGCGCGGCCGCTCGCCGCGCGTCGAGCTCAATCAACGTACCTCGCGGCAGGCGGGGAGGAGGGGCCCATGTCAGTACAGTCGCCAGCGATCGAAACATCGGCGCGCAGCCGGCCGATGTCGGCGGAAGAGAGGAAGGTGATCATCGCCTCCTCCGCCGGCACCATCTTCGAGTGGTATGACTTCTACCTCTACGGCTCGCTGGCGGCGATCATCGGGGCGCAGTTCTTCAGCGCCTACCCCGAATCGACGCGCAACATCTTCGCGCTGTTCGCCTTCGCCGCCGGCTTCCTGGTGCGTCCGTTCGGCGCCCTGGTGTTCGGCCGCCTGGGCGACCTGATCGGACGCAAGTACACCTTCCTGATCACCATCCTGATCATGGGCCTGTCGACCTTCCTGGTCGGCTGCCTGCCGACTTACAACTCGATCGGCGCCATAGCGCCCATCATCTTGATCGTGCTGCGCATGGCCCAGGGTTTGGCGCTGGGCGGCGAGTATGGCGGCGCCGCGATCTACGTCGCCGAGCACGCGCCGCAGGGGCGTCGTGGCTACTACACCAGCTTCATCCAGACGACAGCGACCCTCGGCCTGCTGCTGTCGCTGGTCGTCATCATGTTCACGCAGATCTACGTGAACGCCAACTATCCCGAGGTCACGACGGCGTCCGGCGCCAAGCTCACCGCGTTCGCGGCCTGGGGCTGGCGCATCCCGTTCATCGTCTCGATCCTGCTGCTCGGCATCTCGCTGTACATCCGCCTGCAGATGCAGGAGAGCCCGGCCTTCAAGAAGATGAAGGAGGAGGGCTCGCTGTCCAAGGCGCCGCTGTCGGAGGCGTTCGGCCAGTGGCGCAACGCAAAGATCGCGCTGCTCGCCCTGCTCGGCCTCGTCGCCGGCCAGGCGGTGGTCTGGTACACCGGCCAATTCTATGCCCTGTTCTTCCTGCAGAGCATCCTGAAGGTCGATAACTTCACCGCCAACGTGCTGGTCGCCTGGTCGCTGATCATCGGCACCTGGGGCTTCCTGATCTTCGGCGGCCTGTCGGACCGCATCGGCCGCAAGCCGATCATTCTGGCCGGCTGCCTGATCGCGGCCATCACCTATTTCCCGCTGTTCAACTGGATGACCGCGACTGCCAACCCAAAGTTGGCCGAGGCCCAGGCCAAGACCAAGGTCACGGTCATCGCCGATCCGGCCGACTGCTCGTTCCAGTTCAATCCGACCGGCACGGCGAAGTTCACCAGCACCTGTGACACGGCGAAGGCACTCCTGGCACGCAGCGCCGTGAGCTCGACCACCGTCGCCGGCGCGGCTGGCGAACCGGCCAAGGTCAAGATCGGCGACAAGGAGTTTTCGGCTAAGGATGCCAACTTCGCGAAGGACGTGGCGGCGGCGCTGACAGCCGCCGGCTACCCGGCGGCCAACGATCCGGGCATCGTCAAGATCCAGATCGATCCCAAGGATGGCCTCGCCAACTTCATCAGGATGTTCGACATCTTCAGCACGCAGAAGATGACGTTGATCCTGATCCTGACCATCCTGGTCATCTTCGTCACGATGGTGTACGGCCCGATCGCCGCGGCGCTGGTCGAGTTCTTCCCGACCCGCATCCGTTACTCGGGCCTGTCGCTGCCCTACCATATCGGCAACGGCTGGTTCGGCGGCATGCTGCCCGCCACCTCGTTCGCCATGGTGGCGCAGACCGGCGACATCTATTACGGGCTCTGGTACCCGATCGTGATCGCCGTTATGACCGTCGTCATCGGTGCGATCTTCGTGCCCGAAACACACAAGCGCGACATCTTCAAGGATTGAGCTTTGTCGCGCGGCGTTTGACGGACTACGCTGCGCGGGCGCGGCTAGCCGCGCCCGCCTGCGAATGGAGGCATGAATGGCACGTGGGATGCGTACGCTGATCCTGACCGCCATCTGCGGCGCGATCGCCATCGGTATCGCGGTTATCATCCTGGCCATGCGCTGACGATGGCGCGTCGGTAAGCAAGCTGCGGGGCGGGCCGTCGTGCCCGGCCGGCGCCGATGCTGATCGCGCTGTTCGGTGACATCCACGCCAACCGTGAGGCGTTTACCGCCTGTCTTGATGACGCTCGGCGGGCCGGCGTCGACCGCTACGTGTTCCTCGGCGATCTCGTGGGCTACGGCGCCGACCCGGTCTGGGTCGTCGAGCAGGTCGCCGACATGTTCGACGCCGGCGCCGTCGGCGTGCGCGGCAATCACGACGCCGGCGCGCTCGATCCGAGCGAGTCTATGGCCAAGCTGGCGCGGACTGCGATTGAATGGACCCGCGCGCAGCTCGGCGACGCCCATCGTGCCTTTCTCGCCCGCCTTCCGATCACCCTGACGGAGGTCGATCGCCTCTACGTCCATGCCAGCGCCGCCGCGCCCGACAGTTGGATCTACGTGCGCAGCGCGCGCGAGGCTTTCCAGAGCTTCCGCGCCACCGACCAACGGCTCACCTTTTGCGGCCACACCCACATTCCCACCCTGTTCAATGAGAGCGCCACGTCGCTGCCGCAGCAGCACGAGCCGGCCGACGACAAGCCGATCCCGCTACTGGCCCAACGGCGGTGGCTGGCGGTCATCGGCGCCATCGGACAGCCGCGCGACGGCAACCCGGATGCCTGCTACGGGCTGTTCGACGACGCCAGCAACACGCTGACCTATGTGCGTGTTCCCTACGATGTCGATATCGCTGCCCGGAAAATCCGGGCCGCCGGCTTGCCGGCGGCGCTGGCCGACCGCCTGACCCTGGGGGTCTAGCCGCATGGCCAAGGCGCAACTGGCGGCCGGCATGATCATCGACGGTTTCCGCCTGGAGCAGCGCATTCATCGCGGCGGCATGGCCTCGATCTGGCGGGTCAGCCGGTATGACATCGACTTCCCGATCGTCATGAAGGTGCCGTTCCTCGATTTCGAAGGTGACTTGTCCCTGCTGGTCGGCTTCGAGGTCGAGCAGATGATCATGGCCGAGCTCAAAGGCCCGCATGTGCCGCGGTTTGTCGCCAACGGCGACTTCACTGTGCTCCCCTACATTGTGATGGAGTACATCGCCGGCCCGACCTTGCTCAAACGCCGGCTCGACACGCGCTTCTCGGTCACTGAGGTGGTTGAGATCGGAACCAAAGTCGCCACGGCGCTGTCCGACCTGCATCAGCAGCAGGTGCTGCACCTCGACCTGAAGCCGGCCAATATCCTGTTCCGGCAATCGGGCGAGGCGGTGCTGCTCGATTTCGGCCTATCGCGGCACCTGCAGCTCCCCGACCTGCTGGAGGAGCAATTCCACCGGCCGACCGGCACTCCCGACTACATGGCGCCGGAGCAGCTGCTGCGGGTGCGCAGCGACAAGCGCAGCGATGTTTTCGCGCTGGGTGCCATCCTGTATGAGCTGTCGACCGAAAGCCTGCCGTTCGGCTCGCCGGGCCGGATGAAGAACGTCCGCCGGCGGGTGTGGCAGGATCCGGTGCCGCCGCGCGCGCTGCGATCGGAGGTGCCGCCGGCGCTTCAGGAAATCATCCTGCGCTGCCTGGAGCCGTTGCCCGACGCCCGCTACCGCAGCGCCGAGGATGTGCTGTTCGACCTGCGCCACATGGACCTGGTCGAGCTGGGTGAACGTGCCACGCGGACCACGCAGCAGCCCTTCAAGACGAAGTGGGCGCGTCGCCTGCGCCTGCCCGTGACCATGCGCGAGATCCTGGCGAGCGCGACGCAGCCGGCGCCACGTCCGCCGATCATTGTCGTAGTGGTCGAGCACGCGAGTGCGCCCGACCTGCGCGCCGCGCTGCTTGAGGCGGCCGCCGCGGCGCTGGCCAACGTGCCGGGCGCGCGGATCGCCTGCGTCAGTGCCATGCCGACGTCGCTCATCGCCATTGATGAGAACGTCGATGCGCAGGGAGAGAACATCCACGTCCAGCGTCTGGTCGAGCTGCGTCAATGGGCGGCGCCGCTGCGCCTGCCCAAGGGCAAGATCACCTATCACCTGCTCGAGTCGCGGCAGCCGGCCGCCGCGGTCCTTGAGTTCGCGCGTACCAACAAGGTCGATCGTTTGGTCGTCGGCGCGACCAGCGGCACCGGACGGGTCATGGCTCAGATTTCGGCCGAAGCGCCCTGCACCGTCACTGTCGTGCGCGTCGCAGCCGACCATGGCCCGCAAGCCGGCCGTGACGCCGTGAGCGCGAGGCCGCGAGGTCAACCCCTCGCATAGCGCCACCGTCGCGGCCACTCCGATCTTCTCCTCCCCAGCAAAACTGGCGCGTGCCCCCAAGGGGGAGGGGGCGTGCGCGCTCTATCCATCAAGCGGCACCACGTCGGTGGTACACGCGAGCCAATCCTGACCCGCCGGCGACAGTCAAAATTTTCCCGGGTGCAGAGCTGAGTGTCGTTTGCGGGGCCGCCACGAGATGGCCGCAGCACGCCCCCCGGTCTCTTCTACATCTAGTAGGTCAAGGCGCTGGCGCCGACTAGGCGGAAACGCCGGGAGGGCACGGGGAGGCGTCCGCCGACCTCTCGCCCGAAAACAGGCCCGCCAAGGCCCCTGGAACGCTCGTACATCATGGTACGGCCGCTCTCGCTACCCCCCTGCCTGCCCAAAAATACCATGACCAGCAGCTGCCAGAACCGCCCTAGACGCATGGTATGCCTTACTGGGCGATTTCATGGCCTTTTTGAGTCATATCCACAGGTCCATTAGGCGATGACTGGAGCAACACGCCGCAGGACAGTTAGATCCCGCTGCGGGTCTATCAGCGGCCAAGAAGGAGGTCCGCCATGTCGCCGATGCACGTCGCCGTTCCAGGATGCGCCGGCCGGGTCATCAGCCGGCGCTTCTAGAACCGCAGGCGACTGCATGCGTCCTTGCCGCTTCGGATCAGGACCGATCAGCTTCAAGAAATCCGGTTAGGCGTCGTCGATCGAGACGTGGCCGGGCTGGGTGCGCACGCGGTCGAGCCAGGCGCGAATGGCCGGGTAAGACGCCAGGTCGAAATCGCCCTCGTGCGCCACGTGGGTGTAGGCATAGAGCGCAATGTCGGCGATCGAATAGCGCTCGCCGACGAAGAACCGGCGCGACGTCAGATGCCGCTCCATCACGTCGAGCGCCGCGATGCCCTTGGCTCGTCGCTCGGGCAGCTGCGCTTCGCGTGCCGCGTCGATCAGCTTGTGCTTAACCCAGTGTCGCACCACCGCGACGTACGGCTCATGGCTGTACTGCTCGAAGAACATCCATTGCAGGACGCGCGCCCGCTCCAGCCGGTCGGCAGGCAGCAGTGCGGTGCCTTCGGCCAGATACCACAGAATGGCGTCGGACTCTGCAAGGCACGTTCCGTCATCGAGTTCCAGGACCGGCACGCGGCCATTTGGGTTCTTGGCCAGGAAGGTTGGCGTGCGGGTGGCGCCGTGATCGGTGTCGTATTCGATGCGCTGGAACCGTTGGCCGAGCTGCACCAGGGCCAACCGCACCTTGTAGCAGTTGCCGGAGTCGGTGTTGTCGTGCAGCGTAGTCATTGTCGGGCTCCCGAGACCATTGGCGCACGCTAGGCAGCAGACGGCGGTGCGGCAAACGAATAGGCTGAGGTCTTAGGCTAAGCAGGATTGAGCCTCAGGACACCGCTGGCCAGGAGTCTTCCACCGCTGCTGTCGCTGCGCGCCTTTGAGGCGGCGGCGCGTCACGGCAGCTTCGTCAAGGCCGGCACCGAACTGGCGCTGACCCCGGCCGCGATCAGCCACCACGTCAAGCTGCTGGAAGCACGGCTGCGGACCGCGTTGTTCACCCGCTTGCCGCGCGGCCTGGCGCTGACCGAGGCCGGCCGGGCCTGCTTGCCTGGCCTGACGCGGGGCTTCGAGGCGCTCGAGGCGGCTATCGCGGGCATCCGTGCTGAGCGGCTGACCGGACCGCTGGTGATCAGCGTGCTGCCGTCCTTCGCCTCCGGCTGGCTGCTCCACCGACTGGCGCGGTTACGGGCCCGCCACCCAGCGATTGACCTGCACGTGCGGGCCGAAACCGCCGTGATCGATCTCGACCGCGAGAACGTCGACTTGGCGATCCGCTACGGCACCGGCCGTTTTCCAGGCCTGCGCGCCATCGCTTTTTTGCACGAAGAGGCCTTTCCCATCTGCTCGCCTTTGCTGCTGGGTGGCGTGCGACCGCCACGACGCATCACCGATCTGCGGCGTCATACGTTGCTGCACGATTCCGGCGCGCGCCGTAACGAACCGTGGATCAACTGGGGGCCGTGGCTACACGAGTCCGGGCTGGACGACATCGATCTGGCCCAAGGCCTCCACTTCACCGACAGCGCGGTCCTCTACCAGGCGGCGATCGAGGGCCTCGGCATCGCTATCGGCCGCAGCGTCCTGGTCGACGACCATCTCTCCGCTGGCCGTCTGGTGCGGCCGTTCGGCGCGCCGCGCCGCGTGACGCACGGCTATTACATCGTGACTCGGGCGCGGCCGTCGCCCAGGGCCGACGCGATGGTGCGTTGGCTGCTGGACGAGGCTTCCGTCAGCGAAACGCGCCGCGTCGCCAGTAGCGCACCGCCAGGATCGGCGAGGCGAGCAACGGGTGACGGCGCTGCCAGTCACTGATGTCGACGCGCACGCCGGAGTGGCGCTGGATTTTCCAGGCGACGTAGTCAGCGCCGCCTTCGAAGGTGAACACTGCCTTGGCAAGCCGCAATACGTTCAGCGTCTTGCCCAGCACCCGACGCCACAACCAGACGCGTCGCGCGCGACGCTGGCCTGTCGCGTCTGCCACTGGCGCAAACCTGCCGTCAGCGCCGATTGGCGCTTCATAACCAGCGGCGGTCAGAGATGCCGAGGTCAGCGCCGCGTAGCGCGCATCATGCGCGTCGTACACCTGTACCGCGCGGTCGGCCGACTCCGGTCGAAGCTCGGCGGCGTAACTCTCTGCCAGCGCGCGGGTCCACAAATCGCGCGGTCTGAACGGCGCTGCCATCAGCGGCGCCGTAGCCTGCACCGTCGTCACCACGGCATCGGCCAGCGCGTTGACCAGGGCATCCTGCGTGCCGGCGCCGCGCGCGAACGGGATTGCGGTCGGCTGGCAGAAACGGCCCCAGAAATAGTTCTGTCGCGTCTCGGCACGCACCAGGCGGCGGAACTGCGTCAGGGTTACGATCGCGTATTTGCAGCGCACGCGGCCGCCGTCGTACGGCACTTCCAGGTAGAAGACGTTGGGTGGCAGCAACCGGTTGCCAAGCGCCGCCAGCCAGCCTCCATTGGCCCGCCGCAGGTCGTTGACGACGGCATAGAAATCCATCAGCCGCTCGTCCTCATTGCCCGGGCCGATCGTTGTCGTATCGCGCGCGTCGGCAGGCCTCAGGCACGAACCGTAGAACAGCGTCGCGAGCAGGCAGTCCTTGTGGCGCGCGACGATCGCATCGCTCATGGCGCGCGCCACGGCGCCGACGTCCTGGTCGGCCTCGCGCGCGATCAGGGCACGCAAGATCGCCCGAGCCTCGTCCAGCGACGTCGCGGCGCTCATGCCGGTGCCCCGGATCCGGCGAGGTAGGAGGCGACCGGCCGTCCGCGGGCGCGTTCGGCGAAGGCCTGGGCGATGCGAATGGCGTGGAAGGCGATGCAGATCACCGTCCAGGCGGCGACGGCGGCCAGACCGAGATCGGGCCTGCCCAGCAGGGTGAAGACCGAGAGGATGATCAGGTTGGGATTGCGCCGCGCCGTCACCAGGCGCGATGCGGCGTCGATCGGCCGCCAGGTGAACATCTCGAACTTGAAGGCCCACAGGAAGATGCCTTCCTCAACCCGGCCTAGCACATAGCCAGCGAGCACGATCCACATCGCGGCCTGCATGCCCGGCGGCGTATCGGTCAGGGTTCCCAGGGCCCAGTACCAGGCGAACCACCAGAACGGAGGGTGGATCAGGTCAGTGCCGTGGTCGAAGACGTTGCCCCATTTCGACGAGGTCAGGGTGACCCGGGCCAGCTTGCCGTCGACCGTGTCGAGGAAGCACATCGTCCAGGCGAACAGCAGGCCGGTGGCGAACCAGCCGAACCAGAACAGCACGGCAGCCGCCACGACGCAGAGAAAGCTGACGAGGGTGACCGCGTTGGGCGAGATGCCCAGCGCGGCGCACCACCTGGTGACGACCAGTGCCGGCGCCGGCCAGACGTATTTGGTCACGAGATCAGTCAGGCCCTTGTAGGAGGCCATGAACATGTGCCGCTCGATCGCCGCGACTCCCATTTCGCGAGCGGACAACACGTAGGGTGGCACGAAATTGCGCAGGTTTTTGCGGTAGGACACGCCCAGCGACTCCGGCGTGAGCGGCCGCAGGCCCAGCGCTTCAACATCGGTTCGGCCCGCCGAAGCGGCCAACAGGAGGTTCCGCGCCGACTCGACGCTGTCGGCGGCCACATTGGCCGCCACCGGCCGGCCGGAACCGGGCGCCAGCAATGCCATGTCCGGGCGCTCGACCAATGGCTGCGCCAGGGCGTCGTCGAAGACGTAGTCGGCGCGCAGCAGCACGACCCGGCCTTCACCCCCTGCTGCTTCCCCTTCATCCCGAACATCGTCGACGCCGGCCCGCGCGAAGGTCCGGCGCGCGCGTTCCAGGGCTGTCTGGGAAAACGGCCGTGCGTCGCTCTTGCCGACCAGACAGACGGTCAGTGAGGGAGGCGTCGTGTCTGTGGTCGTCTGGGTCACGGGTGGCGGCGGGGGCGGACGCGGCCATCATGGGTGCGGCCGTTGGACCGAGGTTTAGGGAAGAACGCCCGATGTCGCAAGCAGCGGCTATTGACGCCTGATACCTCGCGCAAAACGACTGTCCGTGGCAGAATGTCGCCATGCAGCTACGAAACGAGCCTCCGAGCCGCCGCGGGCCCAGGGTGACCATCCGAAGCCGGCGATCCAGCGAGCCATCGAACCTGCCAACCGTCAGTTTGCTCGCCATCCAGTTCCTGGCCTGGGTTGCGGCCCGACCACGCACCCGCGCCGATGTCATGGAAGCGTGGCGCAGCACCTGCCCGCGCCAGTCGGTGTGGGAAGACACGGTGATCGACGGCCTGGTGCGCATCGAGGATGGCACCTCGGCCGTGCTGCTGACGTCGCGCGGCCGCGCCGTCCTGGATCGGGCCGAGGCTTCGGAGGCGGGGCGCGACTAGGCGCCGGATCGCGCCAGTGTTCACCTTTGCGCATTTGTCGGACCCGCACCTGCCGCTGCCGCCGGTCCAGGCCGCCGAACTCCTTTCCAAGCGCGTAACAGGCTGGCTGTCCTGGACCCGGCGTCGGCGCTTCATCCATCGACCTGAGGCGCTGGCTGCGACCGTGGCCGATATCGTTGCGGCCCGGCCGGACCATATCGTGGTGACCGGCGACATCGCCAACATCTCGACCATGGCGGAGTACCGCCAGGCAGCGACATGGCTGGCGAGCCTCGGACAACCTGATCGGGTGACTGTGATCCCCGGCAATCACGACGCCTATGTCCGACGCCCGGCTGGCGAGGGCTTCGAGCAATGGGCAGCGAACATGGCCGGCGATGGCGCGGCGGCGACCACTCCACCGGTGTTTCCCTTTGTTCGCCGGCGCGGCCCGGTGGCATTCGTCGGGCTCAGCACCGCCGTGCCTATGCCAACTTTCGTGGCGGCCGGCACTTTGGGCACGGCGCAGATCGCGCGAATCGAGGCGGTCATGCGCGACCTTGCGGCCGAAGGTCTGTGCCGAATTGTACTGATCCATCATCCGCCGCAGATCGGCGGCGCCTCGCGGCGCAAGGGCCTGACCGATGGCGCAGCTTTCCGGGCCGCCATCGCCCGGACCGGCGCCGAGCTGATCCTATATGGTCACAACCACCGCGCTCAACTTGCGCGGATTGACACGCCAGCGGGCGGCGTACCGGCGCTCGGCGCCGCTTCGGCGTCGGCCACGCCAGAGTCGCGCTACGGGGCCGGCGGCTATCATCTGATTGCGGTTGGGGCCGATGCCGATGGCTGGTCGATTGATGTGGAGGTGCGGATGATCGCTGGCGACCTCGCCGGGTGCCGCGTCGAGCGGCGGTTCCGGCTGCGTGCGCCGCGACCAGTGGTCACACCGGCCCGGGCGGCGTGAAGCGTGGCCTCATTGTAAGTTGCCTGGATTTCGCCTACCACGCCGGGCGGGACGGTTAGAGGCGCTTGACCATTCAGGCGCCGCCGCCGCTTGGTCGTTTCGGAGCCTGCAAGATGGCCACGCCCAACGCCACCATGAGCAAGTTCGGCTACCCCGCCACCCTGATCGCGGAGTCGCCGTATTGGTGCATTCAGGCACGCCAGGCGCAGGCGACCCTGGGAGCGTTGGTCTTGGTTTGTAAGGAGCCAGTGACTGCGTTCTCGGCGATGAGCACTGCGGCGCACGCCGACATGAAGGCGCAGGTCGAGCGGATCGAACGTTGCCTGAGGAAGGCTTTCGCCTATGACAAAATCAACTGGCTGATGCTGATGATGGTCGACCCGGACGTACATTTCCATGTGCTGCCTCGCTATGCAGCGCCGAGGCAGTTTGGCGGGCAGGAATTTACTGACCCGGGCTGGCCGGCGGCGCCCAACATCGGCTTCAATCCGCCGTTGGGTCCCACCGTCCTGGCCGATCTCGCAGCACACCTCAAACGCGTCTGGGCCGAGGTCGGCTGACGGCCGTCGCCATGTCACTGGCATCGATAGCCCACAGGTCGCCGGGCTTCACCATCACCCGCATCGACCGCTACGTGCTGGAGCGGGCGCTCGTGCCGTTGACCGCCTCGATCGGCATCGCGCTCGTGGCGCTGCTGCTGGAGCGCATGGTGCGGCTGATGGAGCTGATGGTCAGCCAAGGCGGCCCGCTACTGCTGGTGCTGAAGCTTCTGGCCAACCTCATTCCGCACTATCTGGGCGTCGCCCTGCCGCTGGCCCTGTTCCTCGGCATCACTCTCTGCGCCACCCGGCTCAGCGTCGACAGCGAGCTCGATGCCTTGCAGTCGGCCGGCGTCGGGCTGACCCGTCTGCTGATGCCGATCGTCGGGCTGACGGTTGCGACCACGCTGGTGATGGTGCTGCTGGTCGGCTGGCTGCAACCGTTGACCCGCTACGAGTTTCGCGCGCTGATGTGGGCGGCGACCAATTCCGCCTGGGATCTGGCGGTCGAGAAGGGCGCCTTCTTCAACGGCATCGGCAACTACACGGTGCTGATCGAGGACATGGGCGACAACGGCCGGACCTTTAAGGGCGTGTTCGTGCAGCAGCGCAAGTCCGATGGCGGTGCCGTGCTGATGACCGCCGAAACCGGCGAGGCGTCACGGCTGCCCGACACCGGCATGATCGTGCTCAAGCTGCGCAACGGCAGGCGCGTCGAGTCGCAGCGCGACAGCGACAAGGTCACAGTGCTGACCTTCGAACGCTTCGACCTGCCGATGGAAGTCGCGTCGTCCGATCCGTTTCGCGACCGCAGCGGCGAGCGCGAGCTGACCTTCCCCGAACTGCTGTGCCAGCTGCGGCTCAAGGGGCTCGGTCACGCCCCGAACCCGCCTCCCTGGCCGTGCGGCGCCGAAGCGCAACCGCTCGAGTTCAAGGGCAACCGGCTGCAGTCGGAAATGCACGCGCGGCTGGTCCGCCTGGTCTCCTTGCTGTTCCTGCCGTTCATGTCCCTGCCGCTCGGGTTGGCGTCGCGCCGCAGCCAGAAGGCGACCGGCCTGGTGGCCGGCGTGGTCCTGCTCGCTTTGTACAACTACGTGCTGCAGTTCGGCGAGAAGGCCGCCGACTACGGCAAGATGTCGCCGTGGCTCGGCCTGTGGGCGCCGTGGCTCGCTATGACGCTGCTCAGCCTGTTCCTGTTCTGGCTGGTCAAGGAACGGCCGCGCGACAATCCGGTGGAGACCATGTTCGAGGCGGTGGAACGCTGGCGCGCCAACCTGGTCGCCGGTGTGCGTCGCGCGTTCGGGCGCTAGGGCGGCGATGAGCGTTTCCGGGCGCTACCTGTCGCGGCTGTTCTTCAAGCGGCTGGCGCTGATCGTCTTCGGCTTCGCGCTGATGGCGCTGCTGTTCGACGTGCTCAACAACGCCGACACGATCGAGAAGCGCTACGGCGAGGGCTTCCTGATTGTGCCGCGCTATATGGCGTTCCGCCTGCCCGAGATGGTCGCCCTGATCACGCCCTTCGCCACCCTGCTGGCGGCGCTGCTGACCCTGCTCGGGCTGGCGCAACAGAACGAGGTGCTGGCCTTCAAGGCGGCCGGCATGTCGTTCTACCGGATGCTACTGCTGTTGATGCCGGCCGCCGGGCTGGTGGCGCTGTTCCACCTCGCCATCGCCGACCAGGTGACGCCCTGGGCAAAGAAGCGGCTGGCGCGCTACGAGCTGGAAAAGCCGACCGACGACGAAACCAATTCGCGCGACCAGGCCAAGGGCGTCTGGCTGCGCGACCCTGCCTACATCGTCAATGCGATCAACGTGCGGCGCGAGGGCCGCTACGTGAGCAACCTGTCGCTGGTGCGCCGCGACGACTCGGCCAATGTCGTGGAGCGCATCGTCGCCTCCGGGGCGCGCTACCAGCGCGGTCAGTGGAAGCTTGAAGGCGTCACAGTCCAGACGATCGACACCCAGGGGCCGCGCACCGAGCGTAAGGCCGAATGGATTTGGCAGACGCCGCTGCGGCCGGCCGATTTCTTCAACCTCGCCGCCTCGGCGACACAGTTCTCGGCCCGTGAGCTGCTGGTCCTGCGCACCGGGACCACCGTCGGCACGCGGCCGACCCACACTTATGATACCTGGCTGCAGCGGCGGCTGGCGCTGCCGGCGGTGATCCTAGTGATGCTGCTGCTGGCCGCGCCGGTGGCGCAGGCGCGCGTGAAGATGTCCAGCCTGGGCGCGCGGCTGGCGGCGGGTGTGGCGCTGGGCTTCCTGTTCTTCATCACCGACGGCGTGTCCCTGGCGCTGGGCGAATCCGGTGCCGTGGTGCCCTTGGTCGCCGCCTGGGCCTCGCCAATCATTTTCGCCAGCGTCGCCGGCAGCGTGCTGCTGCGTATCGAGGGCTTGTAGCGACGCCGAGGTCCGCCGATGCACGTCTGGATCGACGCCGCGGCTGCGCCACCGAGCCTGACCGCGTTCGGCATGTCGCTGGTCGAACGACATGTCACGGCGGCCCTCAAAGGTGGCGTGCCGGCCGCGCGCATCGTCATCGACACCGGCGGCGGAGCGCCCGACTTGCCGCCGGCGATGATCGACCGAGGCGTGGGTGTACGGCGCGGCGAAGGCGACGCGGCCACACGCTTGGCCGCATTCGCGGCCGAGACCTCCGACTCGGTATTCGCGGTCGCCGGCGACAGCGTCGTCGATCCGCGCCTGTTCGCCCATCTTTCCGCGCAGCACGAAAGCCAGGTGGTCACCGGCGACACCACCGTGCCGCGCGCCCTGGCGGGGGTCTGGTCGGCGGTGTTCGGCGATTGGCCGGAAACCGGTTCGGCGGGCGACGCTGCGGTGCTGCTGGCGCCCGGCGCGGTGGTTCCGCCGGCCGCCGACGTGCACAGGTTGGCCGGCCAGCTTCTGACGTCTGGCTCCGCCCGCAAGCTCTCGGTTGATGGCTTCGACGCGCACCTCGCTCTGCAGCGCCGCGACGTGCCGTTCTGGGTGCGCCGCATCACTGATGCGCGGTCTCGGGCGGAGGTCGAGCGGTTCCTGTTCGACGCCAGCTACAAGGGCTCGACCGATGTCTTCACCCGCTATGTTTATCCCTACCTGGTATGGCCGCTGACCCGGCTCGCGACACGCTGGCGGGTGCATCCCAACACCATTACCTGGGTCAGCATCGCGGCGACGTTCGCGGCCGTACCGTGCTTCGCATTGGGCTGGTGGGCGTGGGGCTTCCTGTTGGCGTATGTCATGAGCGTGCTGGACTCGGTGGACGGCAAGGTGGCGAGGCTGACTTTCACATCGTCCGCACTGGGCAACGTGCTCGACCACGGCCTGGACATTGTGCACCCGCCCTTCTGGTATGGCGCCTGGGCGGTCGGCTTGATCGGGCTGCCAGCGGTCGCAGCCTGGTGGCAAGGGAACGGGCCGCGCGATCCGCTAATCGGGGCAGCGATCCTGTTATTGATATTATATGTGGCCGATCGGCTGGTGTTGGCGGTCTACAAGTGGCGCTACAGGGGCAGGGGATTGCACGCTCATGCGCCAATCGACGGCGCGGTCCGGGCGGTCATTGCGCGCCGCAACGTTTTTCTGCCGCTGTTCCTGGTCGGCGTCGCGTTCGGCCTGGGCCGCGCCACGTTCTGGCTGATCGTCGCCTGGCAAGCGGCGACAGTGGCTTGGCACGCCGGGCGCACGGTCTGGGTCGTTGCACGCGGCGAGATGCCGCGGGGCGCAGTCGCAATTCACCAACAATGACAGCCTGTTACAGGGTTTTGGCCGGCGCCGCGCTTGAGGCTGTGTCGGCCGGCGCTTAGATTGGCCTTGTCTAGCCAATTGCGGCGGTCGCGAACCCTTTGCGACGCCGGCGTCTCTGGAGTTGAGTGTGATCCGAATCGGCTTCTGGGCCGGCAGCAAATACAACCTGTCGCGCATGACGATGCGCGATCTGGTCGTCGCGTATCTGACTCACTACGCCGTCGCCGCGTACTTCCTGCTGGCCGCGGTCTGCCTCGTGCTGGCAGTTGCCTGGATGCCGTCCTGGACGGCACTCGAGGTGGCGCGCGTTGTCTTGGCCGGCCTCGCCGCGATGGTGGTGTACCCGGCCGTCTGGTACGTGCTGCACCGCTGGGTGCTGCACAGCCAGCTGGGCTATCGCTCGCCGCTGATCGCCCGGGTGTGGAAGCGCACCCATTTCGATCACCACCAGGATCCGCACAATCTCGGCGTTCTGTTCGGCGCGCTGTACACGACCTTGCCGACCATCGCCTTGGTGACCCTGCCGCTGGGCTGGGTGATCGGTGGACCGCCGGGTGCTGCAGCCTGCGTCGCCGGCGCGTTGCTGACCACCTGCTTCTACGAGTTCTGCCATAGCGCCCAGCACCTCAACTACCGGCCGAAGCGCGTCTGGATGCAGGAAATTAAGCGGCTACACTTGCTGCACCATTTCCACAACGAAACCGGCAACTACGGCATCACAAACTTCGTCGTCGACCGTCTGCTGCGCAGCGGCTTCGAGACGGCGCGCGACAGGCCCAAAAGCGAAACGGTGTTCAACCTCGGCTATGACGAGGCAATGGCCAGCCGCTATCCATGGGTGGCGGCGCTGTCAGCCGACGGCATCCGGGTCGGCGCCGACGGTCGGCGCTGGCGGCCGCACACGCCGCACGCTGGAGCCGAAGCCATCGGCGCGGATCTCGGTGGCGCCGGAGGCGCCGATCAGGTAGGCGCGCCGCACGACAAGGCGGCGTGACGCTTGCGCCCCGCGCGAGGCCCTCGGGGCCAGATGTCATGAGCGACAATGCCGGGCCGGTGCGCGTGACGCCGGTTGATGGTGGACGGGAGCTGCGTGCCTTCATCGACCTGCCAAAACGCCTCTACGCCGGCCACCCCGGCTACGCGCCACACCTTGATATGGAGCGACGCGACACCTTCAACGCCAAAAAGAACCCGTATTTCCAGCACGCCGACGCGCGGTTTTGGCTGGCACGGCGCAGCGATCGTGTCGTGGGGCGGATCTCGACGCAGGTCGATCGGGCCCATCTCGAGCGCTACGAGGATTCGACGGGACTGTTCGGTTGTCTCGACGCGGAGGACGATCCGGCGGTCTACGCCGCGCTCTTCGCCGCCGCCGAGGCGTGGCTGCGCGAGCACGGCATGTCGCGGGTGCGCGGGCCGTTCACGTTATCGATCAACGAGGAGGTTGGCCTGCAGATCGAAGGCTTCGCCGAGCGCTCGATGCTGCTGGTGCCGTACCATCCGGCCTATGCCGCCGCCCGTGTCGAGGCGCAGGGCTACGCCAAGGTCAAGGACGTGGTGTCCTACGACTACGACGTCCAGAATGCAGCGCCGACCATCGGCCGAAAGCTGATCGAGCGCGGCGGGCTGGCGGGCCGGGTCAAGGTGCGCAGCGTCGACATGAAACGCTTTGATGCCGAAGTCCGCACCCTGGTCGACATCTTCAACGACGCCTGGTCCGACAACTGGGGCTTCGTGCCCTTCACCCAGGCCGAGATCGCGGTCGCCGCCAAGACCCTGAAACCGGTCGTGATCCGCGATCTCGCGATCTTCGTCGACGTCGATGGCGAGACCGTCGCCTTCATCCTGGCGCTGGCCAACCTTAACGAGGCGCTGCGCGATCTGGATGGCAGGCTGCTGCCGTTCGGCTGGGCGAAACTGGCCTACCGGCTGCTGCTCGACAAGCCGCGCACTGCGCGCGTGCCGCTGATGGGCGTGCGCAAGAAATTCCGCAATCATCCACTGCTCGGCGCCGGGCTGGCGATGATGGCGATCGACGCGTTGCGCGAGAACGGCAAGCGCATCGGCATGCGCTACGCCGAGCTGGGCTGGATCCTCGAGGACAACAAGGCCACCAACAACATCATCCGCAGCGTCGGCGCCCGCATCTACAAGCGGCACCGCATCTACGAGAAGGCGCTGGGGTGAGGGGAGACATCAACCTTCTCCCGGAGGGGGAAGGTGCCCGAGGGGCGGAACGGGGATTTTTGACCATCCTCGTCCTTCTTGGTCGACATCTACTGTGCGGCAACATCCCCCTTCCAGCGCTGCGCGCCACCTTCCCCCTGCGGGGGAAGGGACTATGACCGCCCGCCGTTTCACCGCCCTGGTGCTGGCCGGCAGCCGCGGCGCGGTCGATCCGGTGGCGCAGGCGGCCGGTGTCGCGCACAAGGCGCTGGCGCCGGTCGCCGGCCGACCGATGCTGCTACGCGTGCTTGACGCATTGCGGGCCAGCCCTTCGGTCGGGCGAATCGCGCTGGCGCTTCAGGATCGCGCGATCATCGAGTCGCTGCCGGACCTTGCGACCGCCGTGGCGCGTCAGGAGATCGCGCAGCTGTCGACCGAGGCGTCGCCGGCATTGACGGTCGCAGCCGCGATCCGGGCGCTGCCCGACGCATTCCCGTTGCTGGTCACGACCAGCGATCATGCGCTGCTCACCGCCGACATCGTCGAGCGCTTCCTGGCTGGCGTGCCGGCTGAAGCCGATGTCGCCGTCGGGCTTGCGACGCGCACCGCGATCCAGGCCCGCTATCCGGAGTCGGTGCGGACCTACATCCGGCTTGGCGGTGAGGGCTACTCCGGTTGCAACCTGTTTGCCTTTGCCGGGCCGCAGGCGGCCAAGGCCGTGGCGTTCTGGGTGCAGATGGAGCGCCACCGCAAGACGCCTTGGCGCATTGCCTGGCGCATCGGCGCCTTGCCCTTGTTGCGCTACGCTCTCGGCCGGCTGGACCTCGACGCCGCCTTCCGCGAACTGTCGCGCGTCGCCGGCGTGCGCGGCGTGCCGGTGGTGCTGCCGCAGCCCGAGGCGGCGATCGACGTCGACAAGCCGTCGGACCTGGCGCAGGTCGAACGTATCCTCGCACGGCGCTGACACCATGTGCCGGCGGCCGGGCTGGGTTGTGCGGCCGGCCGGTTGCCGGCACCGGTCGGCGCCGCGACACTGAAAAGCAACGGCAACGTGCAATGGCGCGAACGGACTGAAAGGGAGGAACAAGTGGTCGACCTGCTGAATTCGGCGCGCGAGCGGCTGAAGCGCAACGAGGTGGCACTGGGCGTCGGCCTGCGCCAGGCGCGCACCACCGACATCGCGCCGGCGATGAAAAGCTGCGGCTTCGACTGGTTGTTCATCGACCTGGAGCACAATTCCATGACGGTCGACATGGCGGTGCAGATCGCCGTCGCCGCCAACGGCTACGGCATTGCGCCGATCGTGCGCGTGCCCTACGGCCAGTTCGACATGGCGACCCGCGTGCTCGATGGCGGCGCCATGGGCATCGTCGTGCCGCATGTCGACACCGCCGAAGAGGCGCGGGTGGTCGCCGACCGGTTGCGCTATCCGCCAGTCGGTCACCGTTCGGTGGCCGGTGCCATGCCGCAGATCGCCTTCCAGGCCGTCCCGCCGGCCGAGGCGACCAAGGCGGTCAACGACGCGGTATTGGTCGTGGTGATGCTCGAGACGCCGCAGGCGATCGCCAATGCCGACGCGATCGCCGCCGTGCCTGGCATCGACTCGCTACTGATCGGCACCAACGACCTGACCACCGAATTGGGCATGCCGGGCCAGCTCGGCACACCGGAGGTGGAGAAGGCGTATGCCGCCGTGATCGCCGCCTGCCGCAAGCACGGCAAGTGGGCCGGCATGGGCGGCGTCTACGTGCCGCCGCTGATGGAGAAGTACATCTGCATGGGGGCACGCTTCGTGTTGGCCGGCAGCGATTTCAGCTTCCTGATGGAAGCGGGGCGCACGCGGGTGCAGTTCCTCCGCGGCCTCAAGCAGTAGGGTCGGCGCCGGCGGGCGCGACACCGAATTCCTTTCGACGGAAGCTGATCGAACGGGGCGGTGCCTGGATCGGAGGAGACGACGATGGACGATCTGCTGATCCGCGGTGCGACGGTGATCGACGGGTTGGGCCACGCGCCATATCAGGCCGACGTGGTGGTGCGGGACGGGCGCATCGCCGCCATCGGCGAGGCCAAAGGGCCGGCATGTGAGGTGGTCGATGGCGGCGGCCTCGCCCTGATGCCCGGCATCGTCGACGTGCACACGCACTACGACGCACAGATCACTTGGGATGCGACTCTGTCGCCTTCGCCGTCGCTGGGTGTGACCACGGCGGTGATGGGCAATTGCGGTTTCGGCATCGTGCCGGCGCCGCCCGCGGCGCGCGACCTGATCATGCGAAACCTGTCGGTGGTCGAAGGCATGGACCTCGACGCTCTGCGGGCCGGCATCAACTGGTCGTTCGAGAGTTTCGGCGACTACATGGCGGCGCTGCGCCGGCGCGGCGCCTACGCCAACGTCGCGGTGCTGGCCGGCCACTCCGTGATCCGCACCGCGGTGATGGGCGAGGCGGCCTCCGAACGCAAACAGGCGACGCCGGAGGAGCTGGCATGCATGAAGGCATATGTCGCCGATGCGATGGCGCAGGGCGCCATTGGCCTGGGCGCGTCCTATTCGTTGAACCACTCCGGCTACGGCGGCGTGCCCATGCCGTCGACCATCACCGACCTGTCGGAGCTCGACGCCCTGATCGGCGCCATGGGGCCACGCGGCCGCGGCGTGGTGGAGATCGCGTCCGGTGCCAAGACACCGGCGGAGCTGGAGCCGCTGGTCGCCCGGCACGGTCGGCCGATGTTCCAAGGCACCGGCGTCGCGATGTACAACGACCAGGCGCCGGACCGCGCGATCGGCATCTTCGAGGCTTGCACGGCGGCGCAGCGGCGCGGCAACGGCCTCTATGTGCAGATTCCCTGCCAGCCGCTGTCGTTCGACTTCACGATGGCGAACGCCTATCCATTCTACAGCCACGCCGCTTTCGATCCGATCAAGGCCTACACGCCCGAGCAGCTAACGGCGGTATTTCGTGACCCGTCGTGGCGCGCCAGCTTCCGCGACAACCTCCGTCAGCCACGGCCGGGCATGATCTTCCAGGGCAACTGGGAACGGGTCATGGTGGCAGTAACCCGCAAGCCAGCCAATGCGCGTTACGTCAACCGGCTGGTCACCGAGATCGCCGCCGCCGAAGGGCGCGATCCGCTCGACGTCGTGCTTGACCTCAGCCTCGACGAACAGCTCGAGACGGCCTTTCTGGGCAAGTTCCTCAATGTCGGCGACGACGGCGTCGCCCGGCTCCTGAAGCACGAGGCGGGTGTCGTGGCGCTGTCCGACGCCGGCGCGCACCTGATCTACATGTGCGACGCCGGCTTCGGTCTGCATTTCCTGGCGCGCTGGGTGCGCGAACGCGGCGACTTCGACCTGGCCGAGGGGGCGCGGCGGCTGACCAGCCATCCGGCCGACCTCTACGGCATTCCCGACCGCGGCCGCATCGCGATAGGCGCGTACGCCGACCTGCTGCTATTCGACCCGGCGACCGTCGGCGTCACGCCGGCCGAGCGGCTGGCCGACCTGCCCGGCGGCGGACGGCGCACAATCCGCCGGCCGACCGGCGTGCACGGCGTCTACTGCAACGGGGTCAAGACGTTCGACGGGCGCGACTACGTGCGCCACGCCAAGGGGCCAGGCGCCGTGCTCGACCGGTTCAACCCGTCTTCCGGCGCAAATCTCGCCCACGCGGCGCAGTAGGTAGACCACCTCTCCCCAGCGGGAGAGGTCGACGCGCGCAAGCGCGGCGGGTGAGGGGGCGCTGCGGCAATCATCGGTGCTTCGGTCGACGCATCGCGTTTGCGGCGGCGCCCCCTCACCCGGTCCGCTTCGCGGCCCGACCTCTCCCCGTCAGGGAGAGGTTCGTGTGCCACAGCCAACCCCTCACGCGTCGAACATGATCACAGAGCGCAGCACCTTGCCGGCTTTCATGTTCGCGAAACCCTCGTTGATCTCCGAGAGCTTGATCCGGGCCGAGATCCAGTCGTCGAGGTGCAGGCGGCCCTTGAGGTAGTGATCGACCAGCCGCGGCATGTCGGTGCGGAACCGGTTCGATCCCATCGACGATCCCTGGATACGCTTCTCGCCGCGCAGGAAATCGAAGCCGTGCAGCTCGATCTTGGTGCCGAATGGGATCATGCCGATGATGGTCGCGACGCCACCTGGGCCCAGCATCTGGAACGCCTGTTCGGCCGTGATCTTGGCGCCGACCGCCTCGAAGGTGTGATGCACCTGGCCCTTGGTCAGCTGCTTGACCTGCTCGACCGGATCACCGTTGCGGGTGTCGACGATGTCGGTGGCGCCGAGCTTGGTGGCGAGCTGCAGCTTCACCGGGTTGTTGTCGACGGCAATGATGCGGCCGGCACCGACGATCGCTGCACCATTGATCGCCGCCATGCCGATGCCGCCGCAGCCGATCACCACGACGGTCTCGCCCGGCGCCACCTTGGCGGTGTTGAACACCGCGCCAGTGCCGGTGACGACGCCGCAGCCGATCAGCGCCGCGCGGTCGAGCGGCATGTCCTCGCGCACTTTCACGATGGCATTCTCGTGCACCAGCATTTGCTCGGCGAACGACGACATGTTGATGAACTGATGCAGCTGCCCAGGCTTGCTCCAAGTCATGCGTTGCGACACGCCGGGCGGCAGCTTGACCTCGGTATTGGTGCAGATCGCCGGCCGCCCCGAGGTGCACTGCTCGCAGATGCCGCAGAACACCGACAGGCAGGTGACGACGTGGTCGCCTTTCTTGACGTAGGTGACGTCGGAACCGACCTCCTCGACGATACCGGCAGATTCGTGCCCGAGCACCGCCGGCAGCGGATGCGGGTAGAGACCTTCCATGAAGTGGAGATCGGAGTGGCACAGCCCGGCGCAGGCGGTGCGGATCAGCACTTCGCGCGGCCCTGGCTTGCGGACGCCCACGTCCTCGATGACCAGCGGCTTGTTGACCTCGTGCAGTACGGCGGCTTTCATCGGCGGGCGCTCCTCGAGTGACGGGTATCAACGGCTGTTCGATGCCGGTTTTGAACGCACCGGACCGGCGCCGACGCTAGCACCGCGTCCGGGCGCCGTGAAGCGACGCCACCAGAAGCGCGGCGCGGATGGCCGCGCTCACGCCTTGAAGGTGGCTGCCGCCGTCAGAGCGCCGTCCAGGCCGGCGGGGTCGTACTCGACCTGCGACAGGTCGAGCCAGCCGATGATGGTGCGGATCGGATTGTTGCCGGTGATCTTGGTATAGCCGTGGAAATTGCCGGTCAGCTGGACGTCGCGTGTCTTCAGCCTGGCGTCGGTGCCATGGTCCTGGCCGGCCTCGGCCGTGTCCCACACCAGGCCTGCCGACGTCTTGCGGGCGCGCAGAAAGACAAAAACATGCTCCGATCCAGGCGATCCGCCGGGCTCGCGGATGAACACGCTGTCGCCGGCCTGCGGGCCGCCGATTCCCATGGAGGCGCCGAACTCAAGCATGTTGAGCGTGGGGTTCTTCTTCGAGGGCGGGGCATAGGGTTCGGCGAGCTGCTTGAACGGCATCTGGCCCTTGTTCCAGATCCGGTTGATGTTCTCGCCGATCTTCCACTTGGTCTTCCGCTTCTCGTCGGTCCAGTTGAGGATCTTGGGGTCGCCGACTCCGAGCTTCCACATCAGCCAGTGACAGAGGAAGCCGCAGGTGGTGCCGGGGTTGTCGGGCGTCTTGCGCCAGCCGGTCGACTCGACGATTTCCTTGTACTGCGGGTCGTTGCGGGTGAAGGGCACGTTGGCGTCGATCAGGCGCAAGGCGTAGGAGCGAAGCGTTGCCATCTGTTCCGCGTCCGGTGTCATTGCCGTCAACCTCCCTCGCCTTGAAGCTTGTTCGTGCCGGTGCATTCTCCGTTGGCGCGTCGGGAGCAGGCAAGTCGAACTGAAAGAGGATTCGCAAGCTGTGAGCCAGGGACTGCGTATCGTGCCACTGGCAGAGCGGCCAGACCTGATCCTGACCGTGGCGCGCTGGGGCTTCGGCGAATGGGGCCATCTGGCACTGGGCGCGACGCTTGACGATCGCCTGGCGCGGGTCTGCGCCTCGACGAGGACCGATCGTCCGCCGATCATCGTCGTGGCGCTGGACCGGACGGGCGTGGTGGTCGGCATGGCCAGCCTGATCTTCGACGACCTGAAGGGCGATCCGCGCAATCCCTGGCTGGCCAGCGTCTATGTGCCGCCCGAGGCGCGCCGCGCCGGGCTGGGATCGCAGTTGGTCGGTGCGATCGAAGGCTTGGCCAGGAGGTTTGGCTACCGTCGACTCTACCTGTTCACCGCCTCCGCGCCGCAACTCTATGCCGGACTCGGATGGCGGGCCCTTGAGCAACGCGCCTATCGCGGCGAGGAGGTCACGGTGATGGCCAAGGAACTGGCCTGACAGCAATGTTATGCACGCTCCCACGCCGCCACCATGGCGCGGGCGCGGTCGAGATCGGGCGGAAAGTCGACCTCGCCCCAGCGCAGGCCATGGATCAGGCAGGTGCGCACCACGCCGGTGCGGGCCATCCTGTCGATTGCCTGCAGATACCAGACCTTGGCGCCGTCCGGCGTGCGCATCATCGCCTCGACGGTGTCGACGAACAGCTTGGGCCCTTCGCCGCGGAACAGCAGCATGCCGATCGATTCGCCGTTGACGGCGTCCAGCGGCAGCCGCTTGCCGACCGCCTTCAGCCTGCCGTCCTCTTCGACGATCTTCATGTCGTCCTCGTCGTAGGCCGGCTTGCGGTCGATGGTGATGGTGACGGCCGCGGCCGGGCTGCCCAGCACGCGGCGGGGGATGTCGGCCTCAAACAGCGTATCGCCGTTGACGATCAGGAAGTCGGTGCCCATTTCGGCGCGGGCCATCCAGCACGAGCCCAGATTGTCGGCGACCTTGTAGAACGGGTTGAACAGCGGCCGAACGCGAAAACCGGGCGCGTCGTGGCGGGCGAGGTGTTGTTCCATCATCTCGGCCTGGAAGCCGGTGACCACCGCAACGTCGTCGATGCCGCAGAGCTTCAAAGTGTCGAGTTGCCAGTCGATCAGGGTCTTCGGCCCGACTTGCAAAAGGCATTTCGGTCGGTCGGCGGTCAGCGGCGCCAGCCGCGAGCCCTGGCCGGCGCTCAGCAGGATCGCTTTCATCAGGTCGTCCTTTCCGGGCGCAGCCTATAGCACGTGCCGTCGTTGGCACTGCGCGGCTTTTTGATGGCGCTGGCAGGCGGCAGATCGGCCATGCAGGCGCCCATTGTGACAGCGCGGCGGTGGGTATGTAGACTTCGGCCAACCACACGAACGCCCCCGATGTCTTAGATCCGCAGGCATGTCCGCCCCGCCGCCTTCTTCTGCCGATGCCGCGCCGGCGGCGCCGACCTCCCTCTGGGCGCCGCTCGCCATTCCGGCCTTCAAGCGCCTGTGGATGGCCAACATCGTCTCCAACATTGGCGGCTGGATGCAGACGGCGGGCGCCGGCTGGATCATGACCGAGATCGCGCCTGCCGGGGACAAGGCGCTGTTCGTCGCGGCCATGGCGATCGCCACCACTTGCCCAGTTTTCCTGTTTGGCTTCCCCGCCGGCGTGCTGGCCGACCGGGTCGACCGCCGCCGCTACATCCTGGCCTGCCAGATCTGGATGATGATGGCGGCGACGGCGCTGGCGGTGCTGGCGTTCATAGGCCGGCTCGACCACTGGAGCCTGCTCGGGTTGATGTTTTGCGTCGGCATCGGCAACGCTATGAACGGGCCGGCGTGGCACGCCGTGGTACCGGAGATCGTCGGCCGCCATTATCTGCCGCAGGCGATCGCGCTCAACAGCGCCGCCTTCAACCTGGCACGGACTGTCGGGCCGGTGATCGGCCAGGTGCTGCAGGGGTTGGCCGGAATCTTTGTCCTGTTCGCCACCAACGCGCTGACCTTCTTGGCGCTGATCGCTGCCATCGCCAGCTGGCGCCGTCCGGCAGAGGCGCGTGCCCAGCAGCGGCGCGAAGGCCTGCTGGAAGGCTTTGTCAGCGGCATCGCCTTCATCCGCGACACGCCAGCGCTGTGGCGCGTGTGGGCCCGCGCCGCCTGTTTTTTCCTGCCCGCGGTCGCCTACGCCACCTTGCTGCCCCTGATGGGCCGCAAACTCGATCTGAGCGACGAGGCGTACGGCGTGCTGTTTTCCAGCTTCGGTGTCGGCGCGGTCGCCGGCACGATGATGATTCCGCGCTTCAACGCCTGGCTCGGGCCGGATCGCGCCAACATTGCGGCCATGCTGACGGCGGCGGCGGCGACCGGGCTCGGCGCGGCGGTGCCGCACGTGCTGGCGGTCGGCGTCGGCCTCGCGGTGCTCGGCGGTTGCTGGATGGTGGTGATCGCCAACAATAACGTCGCCACCCAGGCGCTGCTGCCGTCATGGGTGCGGGCGCGCGGCATGGCAGTTCACCAGATCGTGTTCTTCGGAAGTCTCACGGTTGGACAGGCGGCGTGGGGCGCCGTCGCCGACCGCATCGGCGTGCCGCTGGCGATGGGCTGCGCCGCCGCGCTGCTGTTGCCGATGGCGTTCCTGGCCGCCGCCATTCCGCTGTCGGCGCCTCAAGCAAAACGCGTCGCTGCCGATTGACGCGCGCGTCGCGGTGCGTTGTGCAAAAGTGTTGCCTTGAGGACACGTTATCCAAAAAAATCAGACCGATTCGAACTAATGGCGAGGTTTGCACTTGCGAACGCCACAATTAGGCGTATCTCTCGTGCGTAGACGCCCACGCACGTGCCTATGGCCCATTGTGGTTATGCAACGACGGAAAGCGTCCTTCTTGGAAATGCCGGCCTAGACCGGCACCGAAAGGGACCTTTGTCATGCATACGATCCGTGCGGGGCGCGTGCCCCGTGTCCTTGTCCTAGCGCCTCACGATGCCGGCCCGGTGTCGTACGGCTTGCTGATCGGCCGGAAGAATCCGCTGTCCAGTATGTGCGCCTCCTGCTGATCGCCCGACGGGCGCCGCAGGAGAGGTTCATGCGTCGGATCGTCGCGCTGCGCGATTCGACCTGTGCCACAGCCAGCTGACACGGATTTCTTCGAAATGACCGAGCGCATCCGACGTTTTCTCCACGAGAAGCAGCCTGAGACGCCCTGCCTGGTCGTTGACCTCGACGTCGTCGAGTACAACTACAAGCGCATGCGGGAGCTGCTGCCGGGGACCCGCATCTTTTACGCCATGAAGGCCAACCCCGCGTCGGAAGTGCTGACGCGGCTGGGCAAACTCGGCTCGAGCTTCGATACCGCCAGCCGCGGCGAGATCGAGCAGGTGATGGCCACCGGCGTCGATGCCGCGCGCATCTCGTTCGGCAACACCATCAAGAAGGAGCGGGACATCGCCTGGGCCTACCAGCAGGGCGTGCGCCTGTTCGCCTTCGACAGTGAGGCCGAGATGGCCAAGCTGGCGCGCCAGGCGCCGGGCGCCCGCGTGTTCTGCCGCGTGCTGGTCGACTGCGACGGCGCCGAGTGGCCGCTGTCGCGCAAGTTCGGCTGCGCGCCGGAAATGGCCCGCGAGCTGCTGCGCAAGGCGGGCGAGATCGGCCTGGAGCCGTACGGCATCTCCTTCCACGTCGGCTCGCAGCAGACCGACCTCGAGCAGTGGGACCGGGCGCTGGCGCAGGTGGCGCAGATGTTCTTCGCCCTGGCGGAGACCGGTGTCGACCTCAAGATGGTCAACCTCGGCGGTGGCTTCCCGGCCCGCTACCGGGCCGACGTCCAGTCGATCGAGGCCTACTGCGAGGCGGTGCAGCGCGCGCTGGTGCGGCACTTCGGCAACCGTATGCCCGAGGTGATCATCGAGCCTGGTCGCTCGATGGTCGGCGACGCCGGCGTGATCCAGAGCGAGGTTGTGCTGATCTCCCGCAAGTCGGCCAACGACCGCAAGCGCTGGGTCTACCTCGACGTCGGCAAGTTCGGCGGCTTGGCCGAGACCATGGACGAGAGCATCAAGTACCGGCTGACGACGCCGCGCGACGGCGGCCGCACCGGTCCGGTTGTGTTGGCCGGCCCGACCTGCGACAGCGCCGACATCCTGTACGAGAAGACGGAGTACCGCCTGCCCCTGACCCTGAAGGTCGGTGACAAGGTCGAGATCCAGGCGACCGGTGCCTACACCACGACCTACTCGGCGGTGAACTTCAACGGCTTCGCGCCGCTGAAAGCCTATTGCATTTGACCCGCGCCGCCGCGCGCGGCTAGCAAACGGGGCCCGCCGGGCCCCGTTTCGCGTTGTTGCTGCGTTTCTTCCCCCGACGACTTCCAGGAGACCATTGATGGCCAAGACGGCGAAGAAGGCCGCGGCGACGGCACGTGCCAAGGCGCGGAAGGCGGCGACCCGGCCTGCGGGCCGGGCAAGCGATCGCAAGTACGTCGCCTTTGGCGGCCGCATGGTCATGCTCGGCTTCGGCTCGATCGGCCAGGGCGTGCTGCCGCTGATCCTGCGCCACATCGACATCAAGCCATCGCAGATCACCGTGATCTCGGCCGAGGACCGCGGTGGCCAGCCGGAACTGGCGCGCTACGGGGTGACTTTCATCCGCAAGCGGGTGACGCGCGACAATCTCCGCGCGACGCTCGACAGGCGCCTCGGCCAGGGCGATTTCCTGGTCAACCTGTCGGTCGAAGTGGCATCGACCGCGCTGATCGAGCTGTGCCAGGAAAAGGGTGCGCTTTATCTCGATACCTGCATCGAGCCGTGGCCGGGGGGCTATACCGACCCGAACCTGTCGGTGTCGCATCGCTCCAACTACGCCCTGCGCGAGCGGGCGCTGGAGCTGCGCGCCAAGTTCAGCGGCGGTCCGACGGCGGTGGTCGCGCATGGCGCCAATCCGGGCCTGGTGTCGCACTTCGTCAAGCGGGCGCTGCTCAACATCGCCCGCGACACAGGTCACGCGGCCGCCAGGCCGACGACGCGGCAGGGATGGGGCGAACTGGCGCGCGACCTCGGCGTCAAGGTGATCCACATCGCCGAGCGCGACACGCAGGTGTCGTCGCACCCCAAGGAGGTCGGCGAGTTCGTCAACACCTGGTCGATCGACGGCTTTGTGTCGGAGGGCTGCCAACCCGCCGAGATGGGATGGGGCACGCACGAGAAGGTGCTACCGCCGGACGGTGCGCGTCATGATTTCGGTTGCGACGCGGCGATCTACCTCAATCGTCCGGGCCTGCTGACGCGGGTACGCACTTGGACGCCCAAGGAGGGGCCGTTCCACGGATTCATCATCACCCATAACGAGTCGATTTCGATCGCCGACTACTTCACCCTGCGCGCAGGAAACCAGGTGGTCTACCGGCCGACGGTGCACTACGCCTACCATCCGTGCGACCAGGCGATCATGTCGATGCACGAAATCGCCGGCAAGAACCTCAGCCAGCAGAAGCGCCAACGGCTGATCGTCGAGGAGATCGACAGCGGCATCGACGAGCTGGGCGTGCTGCTGATGGGCCACAACAAGGGTGCCTACTGGTACGGCTCGCAGCTGTCGATCGGCGACGCGCGAAAGCTGGCGCCGTATAACAACGCCACCTCGCTGCAGGTCTGCGCCCCGGTACTGAGCGGCATTATCTGGGCGCTGGAGAACCCGCGCGCCGGAGTCGTCGAGGCCGACGAGATGGATTTCGAGCGAAACCTCGAGATCTGCATGCCCTATCTCGGTCCGGTGGTGGGCCGCTACTCGAACTGGACGCCGGTCGAGGGTCGCGGCCAGCTGTTCCCGGAAACCCTCGACCGGGAAGACCCTTGGCAGTTCGGGAATTTTCGGGTTGGTTAGGGGTTACTGGTAGCAAGAGGAGTAACCACTGCACCAATCTGGCAGCGGGCACGAGAATCAGCCGGCCGCCGGAATAATCCGGCTTGGAACGTGTTGAAAGAGGCGACGGCCCGGTGGCGGATGACTCTGCCGGGGCGTCGAATGGCCTTTTGAGCGAAGTTGCCGATCTTTTGCCCCAGCACGTGCCCGCCTTGCGGCGCTACGCGCGCGCATTGACCGGCGATTCCGCAGCGGCGGATGATCTGGTGCAGGACTGCGTCGAACGAGCGCTCACGCGCGCCCACATGTGGCGTCAGCCTGGCAATCTCCGGGCCTGGCTGTTCACGATCATGCACAACCTGAACGCCAATGAGAAACGTCGTCTGGCGTCGCGGCCCCGGCTGGCCACGATCGACGATGTCCCGGAGCCGTCGCGGCCGGCATCGCAGGTGGAAAAGCTGATGGCCAGCGAGACTCTGTCGGCGCTCAAGCTGTTGTCGGTCGAGCATCGGCAGGTGTTGCTGCTGATCGCGCTGGAAGGGTTGCAGTACGCCGAAGTGGCGGAGGTGCTGGGCGTGCCGGTGGGCACGGTGATGTCGCGCCTGTCGCGGGCCCGCGACCGACTGTCGCAGCTGGCCAGCGGCGAGCGCATGCCCCAGCCGAGGAGCGCCACATGAGCGCGCCGGGCACAATTCACCAGCCCGTCGGGGACGACGATCTGCACGCCTATGTCGACAACCGCCTCGACCTCGAGCGCCGTCGCGAGGTGGAGGCGTTCCTGTCCGCCGACCGCGAGGCGGCGGCCCGCGTCGCCGACTGGACGGAGCAGAACCGGCGGCTGGCGGCGTTGTTCGACCCGGTGCTGGACGAGCTGATCCCGGAGCGGATCACGACAGCGATCGCCAAGGGCAGCCAGCGACCTGCTGTGCGCTGGTCGGTGGGCGATTGGGCGGTGCGCGCCGCCGCGTCGGTCGCGATCCTCGCGGTCGGTGCCGCGTTGGGTTTCGGCGCCGCGCGTTACGCCGGTGGTGGCGAGGCTGGCCCGACCCTTCAGGCGACTCTGCCGTCCGAGGCGCAGAACGCCTACCGTGTCTATGTCACGGAACGGCGCCATGCCGTGGAGGTGCCGGCCGCCGAGGTCGACCACCTGACCAACTGGTTGTCGAACAAAATGAAGACCAAGGTCCGGCCGCCCGACCTGGCACCGCTGGGCTGGACTCTGGTCGGCGGGCGTCTGCTGCCCAGCCGGGAAGGACCCGCCTGCCTGTTCGTCTACGATGACAAGAGCAATCCCCCGCGCCGGGTGATGGTCTATCTGGTGTCCAACGCCAACAACGAGGGCACCACGGTCCAGTTCCGAGACCAGAACGGCGTGCGTTCCCTCTACTGGCTTGAGGGACCGCTGGGCTACGCGCTGACCGGCAATCTGAACCGCGAGGAGTTGATGCCGATCGCCGCCGTCGTGAAGGAAAAGATGCGGTTCTGAACGACCGGGCGCGTTCGCACACCAACGGCCCTTGGGCTCGACGAGTTTGTCCGTCGCGTGTGCCTTGCCGTGAGCCGTCAGCCAACGGCCAGTGTCGCGACGGGAGAGGGACGGGCCGAGGTCTACCGCTTCGCCGACTACAATAGCTGGGGCTGTAGATACCGAACTGTGTGGCACCCTGGCCGCGACAGGTCAGGATCGCTGCCGGAAAGTTAAAGGCGGCGGAAGATGCCGAGCCCGTCGATGTTTCTTTGACGCCGTCCGGATCATTTACCGCCCGTAGCGGGCCTTGCGGTCAATCGCTTAGGCTCACAACTAAGTCAGTATTGCTGCCGCAATATGTCGGATTAGCCGTGCCACTCCGATGGCTTGGTCGAATGCCTGCGGCCCTCGGGGCCTGACCCGTTTGTCGAGCGCCGCCGCCTTACCATTTGTGCTGCGGCCCTGCGGGCTGCTCCTCAGGCAGAGGCGGCGTTGACCGGCCAAACGAGTCGATCACAAGGGCCGTCGGTATCAGTCGCGCCACGTCAGCGGAAGAAGATGAACGTCAGTACGACGAACAGCGGCAAAAGGAAGACGCATGACCACGCCATGTAGCCGAAGAAGCTTGGCATGCGGATGCCTGAGGCCTCGACGATCGACTTGACCATGAAGTTCGGCGCGTTGCCGATGTAGGTGTTCGCGCCCATGAAGACGGCGCCGCACGAAATCGCCGCCAGGGTCGCCGCCATCGGTCCCATCAGAACCGTGGCATCACCGCCGGCCAGATTGAAGAACACCAGGTAGGTGGGCGCGTTGTCGAGGAAACTCGACAGGATGCCGGAAAGCCAGAAGTACCAGGCGTCGATCGGCGTGCCGTCGGCACGGTTCACCAGGCTCACCAGGGGCTCCATGGAGCCGCTCTTGCCCGCCTTGAGGATGGCAATGGCGGGCACGATGGTCAGAAAGATGCCGGCGAACAGCTTGGCCACTTCGAGGATCGGTCCCCAGGTGAAGTCGTTGCCGCTGCGGACGTCCTTCGACGTGAAGGCGACGGACGCAATGGTGATCGCCACCAGAAGGACATCGCGCGCGACGTTCTGAAGTTCGACCTCGATGTGGTTGATCGTCCACGTGACGCCCGGCTTCCACGTGCCACTCAGCAACACCGCCCCGATGACCGCCAGCAAGAGCACGACGTTGACCCCGCCCGCGATCTCAATCGGGCTGTCCGGCGTCGGATCGCGCGGCAGGTGACCTTCCTTGCTGTACCAGTAGCTGTCGAGCGCGTAGAAGACGCCCAGCAGAACAATGGCGCAGACCAGCATCTCGGCGAACAGGTGCGACGTCGGCCAAAAGAATTCGACGCCTTTCAAAAACCCGAGGAACAGCGGTGGATCGCCCAGCGGGGTCAACGCGCCGCCGACATTCGCCACCAGAAAGATAAAGAAAACGAAGACGTGCACCTTGTGCCTGCGATCGTCGTTGGCGCGGATCAGGGGACGGATCAACAGCATCGCGGCGCCGGTCGTGCCCATCCAGCCAGCCAGCACCGTGCCGATGGTCAACAGCACCGTGTTCATGGTCGGCGAACCCTTCAGGTTGCCGGTGACCCTGATGCCGCCGGTCACCGTGAACAGCGCCAGAAGCAGGATGATGAACGGGATGTATTCGAGGATCAGCGTGTGCATCACCTCGTAGATCGCCGTCGGCACGCCGAAGATCGCCGCGAACGGCACGATGAACATCAGCGCCCAGGCTGCCGACACCTTGCCGAAATGGTGATGCCAGAACGACGGCACCACCAGCGGCATGACGGCGATCGAGAGCAGAATCCCGACAAAGGGCAGAACCCAGATGAGCCCGAGGCGAGCGCCGTCGATGTGCGGCGCCTCGCCGGCGGCCATGGCACCGCTGGCGCCTGTCATCGACGCCAGCGCCACGAGCGCTGCAGCCGGGATTAATCTCACCATTCGCTGCCCCCGCTTGCACTTTCCAGCCTTGCGTCAGCCCCTTGCTTGATACTCATAGCCGATGTGATTGGGTTTGGCTGTCAATTGTGGCGCTCTTCCCTGCCGCCCTGGAGAAGGCCGGCGTATGCGATTTCCGCGGCGATGACACATGAACGACTCGGAGGCGAACATGACGTGGGAGTTGTACGCGCTTCTGGCGGCTGTGCTGCTGGGACTGGTTCACCTGTCCGCGGCCTCGTTCTCCTTCAGGGCTCAGGTCGGTAACACGTACGCCGTCGGCCCGCGCGACGAGGGTCTGCAGCCGACAGGCGTCTCGGCGCGCCTGTATCGTGCCAACGCGAATTTTCTGGAAACATTCCCGTACTTTGCCACGTGTGTCCTGGCGGTGCGGTTGCTCGACGTTTCCGGTACCCTCAGCCAGGTTGGATGCATGCTCTATCTAGGCGGACGCCTCGCGTTCCTGCCACTTTATGCGATGGGCGTTCCCTGGCTCCGGACTATCAGCTGGAATTTCGCGACTCTGGGACTGGTGTTTGTGGGCGCACAGTGCCTGCTCGCGAGATGAAAGAACGGTGTTTCGCTTCATGGTGGCAGGCGCACCGACGAGCGCCGTCGCTCGTCGTGGCGCTGCAGCCACTCCTCGCGCGTCATGGCGTAGCGCAGCAACACGCGGCCATCCTTCTCGACCCGCTCCTCGAGCCGCCAGCCGATCCGGATCAGCGCGCGTTGTGCGACGGGATTGCTGGCGCGGGTGATCGAGACCAGCCGCTCCAGGCCAGCCACCTCGAAGGCAAAACGTAGGATGGCGCGGCCGGCCTCGCCGGCGAAGTCCTGGCCCCAGGCCGCCTTGGCGAGCGCGATGCGGGTGGCCACGCCCAGGCCGTCGTCGCGGTTCCACAAGCCGCTGACGCCGATGAAGGCGTCATCGTCGCGGCGGCGAAGCGACCACATACCGTAGCCGTGGTCGCGCCAGGTCGCCTTGTAGTCCTCCAGCAGGGCGCGGGCGCCGTTCTCATCGAGCACGCCGTGGTACAGGCGGCCCGCGACCTCCGGATCGGCCATTAGCGCGGCCAGGTCGGCCAGGTCGGCGTCATCCGACGGCCGCATGACGAGGCGCTCGGACTCGAGTACGCGTTGATCGGCGGCGGCCATGCTCAGCGCATCATGAAGGTGGCCGACACGCCGCCATCGACCGTCAAGGTGTGGCCGTTGACGTAGGACGCGGCGTCGGACGCGAGGTACAGGGCGGCGCCGGCGATCTCGTGCGGTCGGGCGAAGCGGCCCATCGGCACGCGGGCGCGCCACACCTCACCGTCCGGGGAAGTGAACAGCGCATGGTTGGTCTCGGTGTGGAAAAAGCCGGGTGCGATGGCATTGCAAGTGACGCCGTGCACGCCGACTTCCGATGCCATGGCGCGCACGAGCGCGGCGAGGCCGCCCTTGGCCGCGATGTAGGAGGCTGCCGCCGGGGCGCCAAGACCGGCCGCGATCGATGTCACCATGATGATCCGGCCGGCGCGTCGCTCGACCATGCCAGGCAGCACCAGCTTGGCGAGCGCGAAGGCGGCGTTAAGGTCGACATCGACCAGGCGCTCGAAGTCGGCGGTCGATAGCCCCTCGATGCGCCGCCGGTCGCGTTCGCCGACGTTGTTGATCAGGATGTCGATCGGTCCGGCGGTGAGCCGGGCGCGCACGGCACCTTCCATGGCCGCGCGGTCGGCCATGTCGAACGCCAGCGAATCGGCCTGCCCCCGGGCGGCGCGCAGCTCGTCCACGCGCGGCCGGAGGCGTTCTGGCGAGCGGCCGTTGAGCAACACATGTGCGCCAGCTTCGGCCAGCGCCTTGGCCATCTCCCAGCCAAGGCCACGCGCGGCGCCGGTGACCAGGGCCACGCGGCCGTCGAGCCGGAAGGAATCGAGGATGCTCATTGGCTTCCGAATGGAGAGTGACGCCGTTGCATAGCCTGCACCGGCGCTGTCGAACAAGCCGGTGAATCGTACCAACCGGCAACGTGGTTCGACCACAGAACACGATCGCTTGGCGCACCGGTCGTTGAACCGACCATCGCGGCGGCCTAGTGTACCCTAATGCCTTCGTTTGTTGCCTTGCCGCGCGTCATTGGCCATCGCGGCGCCGCCACCTATGCGCCGGAAAACACCCTGGAATCGCTGCGCGAGGCGAAACGGCGGGGTGCGCCGTGGGTCGAGTTCGACGTCAAGCTGTCGGCCGACGGCGTGCCGATGCTCATGCATGACGAGTCGCTGAAGCGTACGACCGGCCTTGACCGACCGGCGGCCCGCACCTCATGGGCCGAGATCCAGCGCCTGGATGCCGGCAAATGGAAGGCGGCGCGATTCGCGGGTGAGCCGGTGCCTTCGCTCGAAGCTGCGATCGCGTGCCTGGCCGAACAGGGCCTCGGCGCCAACGTCGAGATCAAGCCAAGCCCCGGTCGCGCAACGGCGACGGCGGCGGCGACAGTCGAGACGCTGCAACGCCTTTGGCCGACGGGGCTGCCGCTGCCGTTGTTGTCGAGCTTTGACGATCAGGCGCTCGCGGCCGCGCGCAAATCGGGTCCCGCGTTTCCCCGTGCCATCCTGATCGACGAGTTGGGAGACGACTGGCGTTCGCGCGCCGCGGCGCTGGACGCGGTCGGCGTCAACACAAACGGCAAAAAACTCGACGCGGCGCGCGTAACCGAGATCAAAGCGGCGGGCTACCTGCTCAGCGTCTACACCATCAATGATGCAGCGCATGCCCAGGCGTTGATCGCGATGGGCGTCGACTGCATCATTACCGATTCACCGGACTTGATTTCAGCGGCGATTTCGGCGTGACCCCGAGCCGATCCGCTCCGAACGGGTCACGTCAAGTCGGGGCCAACGTCGGCTGGCCGGTGATTTCCCCCCTTTTCGCGCGGACGTGCGCCGGGTAACGTCGGTGTCATAAATCCGCAATCAAGCGGTGACACGGCGACCGTATGCGCGGGATGTCGAGTCATTTTGCGAGGGAGGTGACGTCAGATGCGTGCCGGATTGATTGTTTCCACGAGTCTCGCGGCGATGTTGGCCGCGCTGCCCGTCCAGGCCCAAAAGGAAATCCAGTGGTGGCACGCCATGGGCGGCAATCTGGGCGAAACGCTCAACCAGCTGGCGGCCGAGTTCAACAAGTCGCAGTCCGAATACAAGGTGGTGGCGGTCTACAAGGGCTCGTACACCGAGACCCTGACCGCGGCGATCGCCGCCTTCCGCGCGCGGCAGAACGCGCATCCTCACATCGTGCAGGTCTTCGAGGTTGGCACCGCCACCATGATGGCGGCCAAGGGCGCGGTTTATCCGGTCCACCAGCTGATGGCCGACGTCAAGGAGCCGTTCGATCCCAAGACGTATATCGGCCCCGTCTACGGCTACTATTCGACCGCCGACGGCAAGCTGCTGTCGATGCCGTTCAACTCCTCCACACCGGTGCTGTACTGGAACAAGGAGCTGTTCCAGAAGGCCGGCCTCGATCCCGACAAGCCGCCCAAGACCTGGCCGGAGCTGGGCGAAATGGGCAAGAAGCTGGTCGCCTCGGGCGCCAAATGCGGCTTCACGCCACAATGGCAAACCTGGACGATGATCGAAAATTTCGGCGCCTGGCACAACCTGCCGTTCGCCACGAAGCAGAACGGCTTCGGCGGCATCGACATCGAGCTCAAGATCAACGACCCGGCGCGGGTTAAGCACATCCAGACCCTGGCCGACTGGGGCAAGGACAAGGTGTTCGTCTATGGCGGCCGTGAGGGCAAGTCGACGACCATCTTCAACGCCGGCGAATGCGCCATGCATATTGGCTCGTCGGCGTCGGCGTCCGGAATCCAGAAGGCGCTGGGGGCCGAGAAGGTCGGCATCGGCATGATGCCGTTTTGGCCCGACGTGATCGCCAAGCCGCAGAACTCGATCATCGGCGGGGCCACCCTGTGGGTGCTGCAGGGCAAGCCCAAGGACGAGTACGCCGGCGTCGCCAAGTTCTTCTCGTACATTTCCAAGGGCGACGTCCAGGCGAAGTGGCACCAGGAAACCGGCTATGTGCCGATCACCCTGTCGGCCGCCGAGATCACCGAGAAGGCCGGCTTCTACAAGCAGTTCCCCGGGCGCGAGATCGCCGTCAACCAGCTGACGCTCAACCCGGCGACCGAGAACTCCAAGGGCCTGCGCATCGGCAACTTCGTGCAGATCCGCGACGTGATGGACGAGGAGCTCGAGGCCGTGTGGTCGGGCAAGAAGACCGCCAAGCAGGCGCTCGACGACGCTACCGCCCGCGGCAACAAGCTGCTCAAGGACTTCGAGGCCGCCAACAAGTAAGGCGGCTCGACGGCGCGTCCCGCCCGTAGCGGCGGGACGCATGCCGCGATCGGCGGCGGACGCCCGGCGGACCGGACAGCATGCACAAGCGAGTCACCTTCGACACCAAGCTGCTGCCCTATCTGCTGCTGGCGCCGCAGCTCTTTGTCACAATCGCGTTCTTCATCTGGCCATCGGTCGAGACAATCTGGCTGTCGTTCATCCTCGAGGATGCGTTCGGCGGCAACACGCAATTCCTTTGCGCCGGGCTGCTGAGCGATCCGTTGGGCGCCACCGCCTGGCAGCGCTGCTTCCGTCACTTCGATCGGCTGCTGAGCGACAGCGGCTACTGGCATTCGGTGCGCGTGACCTTGTTCTTCAGCGTCATGGTGGCGGTGATCGGCCTGGCGCTGTCGTTGCTGCTGGCGGTGATGGCTGACCGCACCATCCACGGCGCCACGGGCTACAAGACGTTCCTGATCTGGCCCTATGCCGTGGCGCCGGCCGTCGCTGGCGTGCTGTTCGGATTTCTGTTCAATCCGCGGGTCGGCATCCTCGCCTATTCGCTGAACGCAGTGGGCATCGACTGGAACCACCAGATCAATGGCACCCAGGCGCTGTGGCTGGTCATTTTCGCCGCCTGCTGGAACCAGATCAGCTACAACTTCCTGTTCTTCCTGGCCGGCCTGCAGTCGATCCCCAAGTCGCTGATCGAGGCGGCGGCGATTGACGGCGCCGGCCCTGGCCGGCGCTTCTGGACCATCGTCTTCCCGCTGCTGTCGCCGACCGGCTTCTTTCTGCTGGTCGTCAACCTGATCTATGTGTTCATCGGCACTTTCGGCATCGTCGATGCGTTGACCCAAGGCGGGCCGGGCCAGGCGACGGAAATCCTGGTGTTCAAGGTCTACAAGGACGGCTTCCGTGGCCAGGATTTCGGAGGCTCGGCGGCGCAATCGACGATCCTGATGGTGATCCTGATCGCGCTCACCGTCGTGCAGTTCCGCTACATCGAGCGGCGGGTCCACTACTGAGGCGCCGATGGTCGAGAACCGCCCCTGGCTCACGGTCTTCGGCCACCTCGTGCTGATTCTCGGCGTGGCCGTGATCGCCTTTCCGGTGTGGATCGCGTTCGTCGCCTCGACGCACGATTCGGCCACGATGCTGCGGCCGCCGGTACCGCTGCTGCCGGGGCCGTACTTGATCGACAACTATTCCCAGGTCCTGTCCGAGGGTTTCGCGCAGGCCTCGCGGACCCCGCTGTGGCGGGTGCTGACCAACAGCCTGGTGATGGCGCTGGGCGTTTGCATCGGCAAGATCGCGATTTCGCTGATTGCCGCCTACGCCATCGTCTATTTCCGCTTTCCGCTGCGCATGACCGCGTTCTGGATGATCTTCATCACACTGATGCTGCCGATCGAGGTGCGCATCGTGCCGACCTACAACGTGGTCGCCAATTTCGGCATGCTCAACAGCTACGGTGGGCTGATCATCCCGCTGATCGCCTCGGCGACCGCCACATTTCTGTTCCGCCAGTTCTTCCTCAGCGTGCCCGACGAGCTGACCGAGGCGGCGCGTGTCGATGGCGCCGGCCCGACCCGGTTTTTCATCGACATCCTGCTGCCGATGAGCCGTACCAGCATTGCGGCCCTGTTCGTCATCCAGTTCATCTACGGCTGGAACCAGTACCTCTGGCCGCTGCTGATCACCACCGAGGAAAGTTTCTACACGGTGATCATGACGCTGTCGCGCCAGGCCAACGTGGTCGACGGCGTGCCGCAATGGAACCTGATCATGACGGTCGGCATCCTCGCAATGTTGCCGCCGATGCTGGTTGTGGTGTTGATGCAGCGCCAGTTCGTGCGCGGCCTGGTGGAAACCGAAAAGTGACGGCGCGACGCGGGGAGGAAACGACATGGCGGGCGTGAGCCTTCGCGGCGTCAAGAAGAGCTACGACAGCAAGACCGACGTCATCCACGGCATCGATATGGAGATCGCCGACGGCGAGTTCATCGTCATCGTCGGTCCGTCGGGCTGCGGCAAGTCGACTTTGCTGCGCATGATCGCCGGCCTGGAGCGCATCACCGGCGGCGACATCGCGATTGGCCAACGGGTGGTGAACGCGCTGGAGCCCAAGGACCGCGACATCGCCATGGTGTTCCAGAACTACGCGCTCTATCCGCACATGTCTGTCTACGACAACATGGCCTACGGTCTGCGTATCCGCGGCATGTCCAAGGTCGCGATCGACCAGCGGGTGCAGCAGGCGGCCAAGATCCTGGAACTTTCGACCTTCCTGCAGCGCAAGCCGCGCCAACTCTCGGGCGGCCAGCGCCAGCGGGTCGCCATGGGCCGCGCCATCGTGCGCGAGCCGGCGGTGTTCCTGTTCGACGAGCCACTCAGCAACCTCGATGCCAAGCTGCGGGTGCAGATGCGCCTGGAAATCAAGCGCCTGCAACGCGAGCTCGGCACCACCAGCGTCTACGTCACCCACGACCAGGTCGAGGCGATGACCCTGGCCGACCGGCTGATCGTGATGAACGCCGGCCGCGCCGAGCAGATCGGCACGCCGATGCAGGTCTATGAGACGCCGGCGAGCACCTTCGTCGCCGGCTTCATCGGCTCGCCGGCCATGAACTTCCTGTCGGGCAAGATCGCCGCCGACCGGCGTTCGGTCGAGTTGGCGACTGCCGACAACCAGCATGTCACCTTGCCGCTGGCGCGCGCCGCCGAGGGCGAAGTCGGAAGCGCCGTGACCCTGGGCGTGCGGCCGGAGCACCTGCTGGCCAATGGCGGCACCGGCGCCATCGCGCTGCAGATCGAGATGGTCGAGCCGCTGGGCGCCGATACGCTGCTGCACGGCCACTTCGGTGAGTCGCGGGAGGGTGTCACGGTGCGCATGCCCGGCCACGTGCAGATCAAGGGCGGCGAGACCCGGCGCTTCGCCGTCGACGCCGCCAACGTGCACCTGTTCGACACGGCGAATGGCCAACGCATTTCATTGACATAGGCCGCAATCTTCACCGCCACGATGTGCGCCATGGGGCGATTCGTCGACATCGGCCCGTCAACCCGGCGATATCGGATGCCCTGACCGGAGACTGATGGCCACTGCGATGCTGTTCGCCAGCTACAACATCCATTTCGGGCTGGGGCGCGACCAGATCTACGACGTCGGGCGCGTCGCCGACGTCGTGGCGGCGGCCGACGTCATCTGTCTGCAGGAGGTGGCGCAAGGCTGGGCGCTCAGCGGCTTCGCCGACCAGGCCGCCGAGATTGCCGGGCGACTCAACCGCTTTGCCTGGTTCCACGGGCCCTTTGACGCCGACTCCAGCACCATCGACGCCGGCGGCAAGGTGGTCAACCGGCGTCGGACCTTCGGCAACGCGGTTATCTCGCGCTGGCCGATCCGCGAGGCGCGCGGCCATCTGCTGCCCAAGACGGCTCTGCCGGCCGAGTTCGACCTGCAACGCGGCATGGTCGAGACGGTCGTTGTGGCACCGTCGGGGGCGCTGCGGGTCTACAGCCTGCATCTGTCGCACCTGGCGCCCGAGCAACGCTTGCCGCAGGTGAGGGCCGCCTTGGCGCTGGTGCACAGCGCCCGCGACCGCGGCGGCGCCTGGGACAATCGCGCCAGCGACCTGTTTGTGTTCGATGAGCCGGCCGCGCCCGTTCCGCCCGCGGCGATCGTGATGGGCGATTTCAACTTCACGCATGCCGACCCTGAATACCCTGTGATCTGTGGCCCCATGGATGCAGCGGGTCGTCGGGCGATCCCGGCGGATGGACTGGTCGATGCCTGGGCGGCTGCCGGCAACGTTGAGGACCGCGACAGCTATCCGGGTGAAGGCCGCATCGACCATTGCTTCGTTACCGCCGACCTCGCCGGCAAGGTGCGCCGCGCCTGGATCGACGATGCCTCGCCGGCCTCGGATCACTATCCGCTGTTTGTCGAGATCGACGTGTGATGGCGCGCCCTGCGTCATCGACGGCGCCAGCCGTAAGCATTCAGGGTGAATTCACGGCGTCGTCGCGTCGCCATCGGGCGCAGGTTACACTGCGGTGATGACCCCAACCGCCGCCGACACGGAACCGCTCGACCTGTTTGTGGTCGGTGGCGGCATCAACGGTGCCGGGATCGCCTGCGACGCCACTGGCCGGGGCTTGCGGGTCGGTCTGTGCGAGATGAACGACTTCGCCAGCGCCACCAGCTCGGCCTCAAGCAAGCTGATCCACGGCGGCTTGCGCTATCTTGAGCACTACGAGTTCCGACTGGTGCGCGAAGCACTGAAGGAGCGCGAGCTGCTGCTTGCCAAGATGCCGCATCTCGCCCGGCCGCTGCGCTTCGTCTTGCCGCACGAGCCGCATCTGAGGCCGCGCTGGATGTTGCGCATAGGCCTGTTCATCTACGACCACCTCAATTGGCGGATGCGGTTGCCCAAGACCGAAAGCGTCAAGCTGCCAACGAGCCCGTACGGCGCCGGGCTCAAGCCCGATTTCACTTTCGGCTTTGCCTATTCCGATGGCTGGGTCGACGACGCCCGCCTGGTGATCGGCAACCTGAAATCGGCCGACAATCGCGGCGCGCGCATATACGCGCGCCACAAATGCGTCGCTGCCCGCCGCGTTGCCGACGAGGGGGGGCGCACGCTGTGGCATATCGAGTTGCTCGAGGGCGGCACCGGTCGGCGGGTCGAGCTGCGCGCCCGTGGCCTGGTCAACGCGGCCGGCCCGTGGGTCAGGCAATGGTTCGACGAGGTCGGACACATCGCGACAAGGAAGCGCGTACGGCTGGTCAAGGGCAGCCACATCGTGGTGCCGAAGCTGCATGACGGTGAGCATGCCTTCATCCTGCAGAACCGCGACGGGCGCATCGTGTTCGTCATTCCCTACGAACGCGACTTTTCGCTGATCGGGACCACTGACCTCGAATTGGACGACGACACGCCCGGCGCCGTGTCGATCTCGCCGGAGGAGATCCAGTACCTTTGCGAGCTTTCCAACCATTACATGCAGCGGCAAATCGCGCCGCCCGACGTGGTCTGGAGCTACGCCGGAGTCCGGCCGCTGTTCGATGACGGCACCGACAATCCTTCGGCCGTGACCCGCGACTACGTGCTGGAAGTCGGTGACGCCGATGGCAAGGCGCCACTGCTCAGCGTCTTCGGCGGCAAGATCACCACCTACCGGGTGTTGGCCGAACAGGCGCTGGAGGACCTCCGGCCCTACTATCCCGGCATGGCCGGTCCCTGGACCCATGGCGAACCACTGCCCGACGGCGAGATGCCCTACGCCGATTTTGAGACCTTCGTCGAGGGATTGGCCGCCGTGTACGGTCAGTTGCCGCAGACCTATGTCGAGCGTTTGGCGCGCCGGCACGGGACGGGTTGCGAGGATTTGCTGGGAACCGCCAAGACCGTGGCAGAACTCGGCCGGCACTTCGGCGGCGACCTCTACGAAGTCGAGGTCGACTACCTGATGCGTGCCGAATGGGCGCGCGAACCCGACGACGTCCTGTGGCGCCGCACCAAGGAGGGCTTGCACATGACCGAAGCCCAGCGCGCGGCGTTTGTCACGTGGATGGGCGAGCGGCGACGGAACGCGGCCTAGTCCACATGTCGCAAGATGGCGGCCGTTCGGGTTAACGTGCCGCGATCCGCGCCGCAGGAGACTCGCACCCATGCCGGCCCGCCACATCCTCGCCATTGACCAGGGCACGACCTCGACCCGCGCCATCGTGTTCGACGCGCAGACCCGGCCCGTGGCGACGGCGCAGCGCGAGCTGCCGCAGATTTTCCCGCAGCCGGGATGGGTCGAGCACGACCCGGAGGAGATCTGGCGGGCGACCGTTGCGGTCTGCCGCGAAGCGCTGTCGCGGGCTGGGCTCGAGGCCGCCGCGATCGCCGGCATCGGCATCACCAACCAGCGCGAGACCACCATCGTCTGGGACCGCCGGACCGGCCAGGCGATCCACAACGCGATCGTCTGGCAGGATCGCCGCACGGCCGAACGCTGCGCCGAGCTGAAGGCGGCCGAGCTGGAGCCGGAGTTCACCCAGCGGACCGGCCTGCTGCTCGATCCGTATTTTTCCGGTACCAAGCTCGCGTGGCTGCTCGACAACGTGGCGGGAGCGCGTGCCGCGGCCGAAGCTGGCGACCTAGCCTTCGGCACCGTGGAGTCGTTCCTGCTGTGGCGCCTGAGCGGCGGGCGGCGCCACGCCAGCGACGCCACGAACGCGGCCCGCACGCTCCTCTACAACATCCGCAGCCAGCGCTGGGACCTCGACCTCCTGCGCGTGCTCGACATCCCGCACGGCTTGCTGCCGGAAGTGGTCGACTGCGCCGGCGAATTCGGCGCGAGTACGCCTGACTTGTTCGGCGCGCCGATCCCGGTGCTGGGCATGGCAGGCGACCAGCAGGCGGCGACGGTCGGCCAGGCGTGCCTGAAGCCGGGCATGGTCAAGAGCACCTACGGCACCGGATGCTTCGCTTTGCTCAATACCGGCACCACCGCGGTGCGCTCGAAGAACCGGCTGCTGACGACCATCGCCTACCGCCTCGGCGGCGTGGCGACCTACGCCCTGGAAGGCAGCATTTTCGTCGCGGGCGCGGCCGTGCAGTGGCTGCGCGACGGGCTGAAGCTGATCTCGACCTCGGCCGAAGTCGAGGCGCTGGCGGCGCGGGCGCGGCCCGACCACGGCGTCATCATGGTGCCGGCCTTCGTCGGTCTGGGCGCGCCCTACTGGGACCCCAATGCGCGCGGCGCGCTGCTCGGCCTGACCCGCGACAGCGGCCCGGCCGAGATCGCCCAGGCGACCCTGGATTCCGTTTGCTACCAGACGCGCGACCTGGTCGAGGCGATGCGTGCCGATGGCGCCGACATCGCCGCCTTGCGCGTCGATGGCGGCATGGTGGCCAACAATCCGCTGATGCAGCGCCTGGCTGACACGGTGGGCCTGACGGTCGAGCGGCCGTCGGTCACGGAAACAACGGCGTTGGGCGCCGCCTTCCTGGCGGGCCTGCAGGCCGGCCTGTTCAGTTCGCTCGACGCCATCGCCGCGCAGTGGCAGCTCGATCGTGCCTTCAGCGCGACAGAAAGCGCGGTCGAACGCGATCGTCGCTACGCCGGCTGGCAGGTGGCCGTGAAGCGAGTACAGGGCGACATCTGACGCCTGTCGACAGCGGTAAGCAGGGCACCATCCGGTCACTTCTTCCGCTGGCGATGTCGCCGGCCTAAGGTCGCCGCCCACGGTAAACGACAGGAGGCGACCATGATGCTGCGTCTAACTGCGCTAGCGGGTCTGGCGGCGTTGCTCACTGTCTCCGCCTCGGCGCAGCAGCCACAGACTCAGCGCGTGCGCGGCGAGATCGCCGGCTTCTCCGACCGCGTGCTGACCGTCAAGGCGCGCGAAGGTACCACCGTCACGATCAAGCTCGCCGATCCGGTAGCCGTGATCGGAGTCACCAAGGCCGACATCGCGGACATCAAGCCGAACAGCTTCGTCGGCATTGCGGCGCTGAAGGGTGGTGACGGCAAATGGCTGGCGCTGGAGGTTCTGGTTTTCCCGGAGTCGGCGCGCGGCTCGAACGAAGGTCACTATCCCTGGGACCTGCAGCCGGAAAGCACGATGACCAACGGCACGGTGGCCACGGTGACCGAGGCGGCGCAAGGCCGTTCGCTCCGCATCAGCTACAAGGGCGCCGACCAGCCGATCGAGATTACCGTTCCGGCCACGGCGCCGATCGTCACTTTCGCCGCCGCGGCTCGCCCGACCTGATCAAGCCCGGCAACCACATCTTCACCACCGCGGCCAAGGCCGCCGATGGCAGCCTGTCGACGGCGCGCTTGCTCATCGGCATCGACGGTCTCGTGCCACCCATGTGATTGTCCGCGCCTGCCTATCGAGTCTGCCGACGGCGTCGCGGGCCTACGATCGCATCGAACACCGCCGCCGAGCGCTGACATCGGCATGGACAGCGTCGGCCGGCCGCCACAGAATCGCTGGTGGCGGGGCAAGGAGCGCGCATGCGTCCGCGACTGTTGCGGGGTTCAATTCTCCGCGCCGACGACGGGTGGCCGGCAGGCGCAGTGCTGGCCGTGACCAGCCCGTGGCGTCTGCTCCTGGCATTGGCGGTTACACTGGCCGCCGTCGCCTCATCCGCGATCGCCGATACCGCACTCGACGTCCGCCCGCCACGTGGCGCCCGCGTCGATGGCAGGCCTGACCGGTTCGTGGTCTGCGATCGGCCCGGCAGCACCCAGATCCTGGGAATTGCCGTCGGCGGTCGTGTCGTGTCGGCGGCGCGGCTGCTCGCCGGCGAGACGGCCGCGCTCGACCCGAAGCGCTGCGAGCCGCCGGCCATGGCGCGGCCAAGCGTGCAGTGCGATCTCGGCAGCGGCGCCGGCGTCGTCAATATCGATGTCCGACTGACCGACCGCGGCCGGCGACTGGGGCAGGCGATTTTTGGCGATCGGTGGGAGTATCGCGCCTTGCGCATGCGCCGGCTGGTCGGCACGGAATCGGTGACTTGGGCCGACTACCAGATCGAGCTGCCGGCCGACGAAATGTTCGAGGATCGCGTGGTACGTCACGTCGGTCCGGTTGGCGGCACGCGGAGCGACGCCTGTGGCAGCGGCTTCCTGGTCATCCGCTCGCACGTGCGGCATGGCGCGGCCCTGACGATGTACAGCCTCGCGCACGCGGTCGGCCTGGAGCCGCGGGCCGTGTCCGAACCGCTTGGCGCGCCGGATCGCTGGCGTGACGTCGTCGGCATCGCCGATGTGGTTGGTGACGGCCGGCCGCGCATCGTCGAGGTGACCGAACCGCATCTGATCGGTCGGCTGCAGGTCAATGACCTGCGCGACGGCCGCATTCTGGCCGCCGTATCGCGCGACGGCTATACGACGCATCGTGTCGGCACGATGCGCCAGGGCATTGGCGCGCTTGTCGACCTCAGCGGCGACGGCATCGCCGATATTGTCGTGCCGACCAGCGACTGGAAATGCCTTGCGGTGCTGACGGCGTTGCGTGGCCAGCTGCGCGAGCTCGGTCGGCTGTCCTGCGCCGAGTCACCGCTGGTCGATGTGCTCGCCACCGATCTTGACGGCGACGGCAAGGACGATGTCGTCGCGATCCGGGCCGACGGAACGCTCGAGGCCTGGATGCGATAGCGGAGCGCCGCCGCTCAGGCCTGCGCCCACTTGTCCGACGTCTCGATGAACGACGTGAACACCTTGCGGATCGTGCTTTCGGGGATGTCGCGCGTGATGAACACGATGCGCGTGCGGCGGTCGTCGTCCGGCCACTTCTCCAGCACCGCCGGCGGGTGGAAGACGTGCTGCACGCCGTGCACCACCACCGGTTTGTCGCTGTCGGTGACGTTGAGGATGCCCTTGATGCGCAGCAGGTCGGGACCGCGGTAGGTTACCAGGGCGTCGAAGGCGGCGGCGATCGTCGCCCAGGGCAGCGGCTTGTCGAACACCAGGCAGAACGAGCGTACGCGATCGTCGTGGCGATTGATGTCGTGCGGATCCTGGTCGCGATGGGCGTTGGCGTCATCGGGGCCCGGGCCGGCGAACGGATCATCGGGCGAACCGCTGCTGGCCTTGGCGCCGTGGTGATGGTCGTGATCGTGGTGGTGGCCGTCGCCGTGATGATGGTGGCCATGCGCATCATGCTCAGCCAGATAGGCTTCCTCGCGCAGCCAGCGCTTGACATCGGCGGTCTTGGTCTCGGGGTTGTACAGGCCGGCGTTCATCACATCGGCCGGCGAAACCTCGCCATGCTTGACGTTCAGCAGCGGCGCGCCGGGATTGAGCATGTGCAGCCGGCCACGCAGGGCCTCGATCTGGCTTTGGCTCGCGATATCGGCCTTGGTCACCAGCAGCCGATCCGCGACCGCCGCCTGTTTCACCGATTCGGCGTGGTTGTCCAGCGTGCCGGCGCCGTTGACGGCGTCGACCGTGGTCACGACACCGTCCATTCGGAAACGCGAGGCGAGCAACGGATCGGTCATCAGGGTGTGCAGGATCGGCGCCGGATCGGCCAGTCCCGTGGTTTCGACCACCATGCGCTTGAACGGGGTGATCTCGCCGCGTGACCGCTTGAGGTAAAGCTCGCTCATGGTGCGCACCAGGTCGCCGCGCACCGTGCAGCACAGGCAGCCGCTGTTGAGCGTCACCAGCCCGTCCTCGTCGGACTTCTCGACCAGCTGGTGGTCGAGCCCGATCTCGCCAAATTCATTGATGATGACGGCCGTGTCGCCCATCTCCGGCTTGCGCAGCAGTTCGCGCAACACCGTCGTCTTGCCGCTGCCCAGGAACCCGGTCAGCACCGACACCGGGATACGCTCTTCCGCCGCCTCGCTCATTCCGTCTCTCCGTCCCCGTCGCGCCGGCCGCGCCGCCAGAAGCGGGCCGCCTTGACGAAGCGCCGTGCGGCCCGCCGGACGCAGCGATCGCCGCCGGCGTGCTGTTGGGTCCGTGCCGCAAGCACGCCGTCCAACACGCCGGTGATCCAATCCAGCCGTCCGGCAGTCCGGGCCGAGGACCTGATGTCGGCCACGATCCGCGCCGCCACCACCCGGTCGTTGGCCAATCCCAGCGCTTCCTGAAGATTGGTCGCCGACCGGATATAGGCGTTCGCCGCCTTGGGGTCAAAGAGATCGGCCAGGAAGGTGGCGGCATAGCGCTGTCGCTTGACCTGCAAGCGCACCGCGTGCCGCTGGTTAGCATCGAGATCGCCAAGGCGTTTGAGGCTCCGTCTCAGCTTGCGATGGCGCCGCTGCAAGGCGTGGTGCGCAAAGGCGGCGGGCGTCGGTGACGGCCCTGTCTCGGTCCCGCCCGGCACGCGTCGTGTCGCTCCGGCCAGCAATTCACCAAGCCGCACTTCGAAGACGGCAAAGACCTCCCCTTGCAGCACATCGCGCACGGCGTCGTGGCGTGCCCGGCGCAAGCGCAGCGCCGCGGCCCGCAGGGCCCGCAGCTCGGCGCTCATGTCGGACCGGTCCGCCAGGAACGACTCCAGTTCCGCCATGGTGCCAGCCAGGAACACGTCGAGGTCGCGAGTCGGCCCGCAGTTGTCGGCCAGTTGCTTGGCGTCGCGGCGCAGGGCAGGCGCGATGTCGCGCGGCAGCGCGGTCTCGAACAGCTTGAGGGCCGCGCGCAGCCGTCGCAGCGCCACGCGAACGCCGTGGATGCCGGCCGGGTCACGTGTCGAGAGCACGCTCAGACGTGCCGTCAGCAGGTCCGCGTGACACGACGCCAGCGACCGTCGCGCCAGATCTTGCAGGTCATCCGTCGCTTCGCGGTCGTCAGGCTGGACGGCGGCAAAATCCATGGTTGGGCATCCCAGCATGCGCCTCAGTGACAAACAAATGACGGTTTTGTTGCCTTCCGAACATGCCGACCGCACAATTTGTCTTCCGCTCAGCGTCGCATACAATATGTAGGGGTACGTACTTGCACCGGCGCGGGACACCCTCTGCGCTCCGGAGGTGATGGCGGGTCGCACCTGACGGGCGACAGGTGGCTGCAACGGGGCTGCGCCGTCAATTGCCGCGCCTGCGACAAAGTCGCTTTCGAATGGCGCTCGGGCCAAGGCATGCGCACCAAAAGCGCCACGGCGAAAGAAGTCACGTCGAGACGGACGGGGGCGTGCGATTGCCGATCTCTACAGCGGTGGGCATCGCCGGACGCCACCGGCCGTGGCACGCCGATGGCTCTCGCGGCTCCGACACGCGGTACACTTCGGCCAATGACAGCGCTGCCCCGTCCGTGGTTCCATGACAGTCACGGCATTTCGTTGCGGAAACCCGCGGATGAGCATCGATACCGGCGCGTTCAAGAGAGGCATGCGCCATCTCGCCGCCAGCGTCTGCCTGATAACGACGCGGCTAGGCGCGGAGCGGGGCGGCCTCACGGCCACCGCCGTGTGCTCCGTTTCGGCCGAGCCGCCGCAATTGCTGGTCTGCGTCAATCGCGAGGCCAGCGCCCATCCCCTGATTGTCGCCAGCCGAATCTTCGCGGTGAACGTCCTGGCGCCGGCGCACCAGAAGATCGCCGAACGCTTTGCCGGCATGGATGGGATCGAGGGTGACGCGCGCTTCGAGGACATGGGGGCGTGGCGCACCTTGACGACGGGTGCACCGGTGCTCGGCGAGTGCCCCGTGACGTTCGACTGCAAGGTCGTGTCGACGGCCGTGGCGGGCACGCACACCATTGTTATCGGCGAGATCGTCGACGTCTGCCTTGATGGCGCCCACCTGCCATTGCTCTACGCCGACGGCAGCTTTGTGGCCGGCGCGCTGCTGAAGGCGCCTTCCTGAGATCGGCCGGTCCACCCGGTGTTGCGCCGTCGACGCGACAGCTTGTAGGCTGACTCCCGACAGGGAGAAAAAAACCGATCGTAAGCGTGGTCTTTGACTGAACGGCATGCCCGCCCGCGCGGTGCCCGCCGAAGCGAAGGCGCGTCGAGCGGGATGGGTGATGGCCGAGCCGGTCCTCGAGCTCAACGAGTTGACGGTGCGCTTCCGCCTGAAGCGTGGCGAGCTGACGGCCGTCGACGGCGTGTCGTTTGCCGTGCAACGGGGGCAGACCTTCGGGCTTGTGGGCGAATCAGGCTCCGGCAAGTCGGTGACGGCGCGCGCCATCATGCGGCTGATTCCAGTCCCGCCGGGCGAGATCGTCCGCGGCCGCGTCATGTTCGAAGGCCGTGATGTGCTGGCGCTGAACGACGCGGAAATGCGCGCGCTTCGGGGACGTCGCATCGCCATGGTGTTCCAGGAACCGATGAGCGCGCTTAACCCGGTGTTCACGGTTTGCGATCAGATTTCCGATGCGTTGCGCACCAATCTCGGCCTGTCGCGCAAGGACGCGCGCGAAAGGGTGGTCGAATTGTTGTCCCTGGTCGGCATTCCCTCGCCACGGCGGCGGCTGGACAGCTACGTGCACGAGTTCTCCGGCGGCATGCGCCAGCGGGTGATGCTGGCGATGGCGCTGAGCTGCAATCCGAATTTCCTGATCGCCGACGAGCCGACCACGGCGCTCGACGTCACCATCCAGGCCACCATCCTTGAGTTGATCAGCAGCATGATCGAGCGCTTCGGCATGTCGCTGATCTTCATCACCCACAATCTTGGTGTCGTGGCACACGCCTGCGATGCCATCGGCGTGATGTACGCTTCGCATATCGTCGAGCTCGGCGCCAAGGGCGACATTTTCCGACGACCGCAGCACCCCTACACGGTCGGTCTGCTGAACTCGATTCCGCGCATGGACACGCAGGCCAAATACCTGACGCCGATCCAGGGAACGGTGTGCAACATGATGGCGCCACCGTCGGGCTGCAAGTTTCACCCGCGCTGCGCCCACGCCATGGACGTCTGTCGGCGCGAAGTCCCGCGCTTGCGGGAAGTCGCGCCCGGTCACTTTGCCGCCTGCCACCTGCATGACCGCGCCTGACGCCATCAACCCTGCCGACGCGGGCAAGGCACCGTTGCTCGAGGTCAAGGGACTTACCAAGTATTTCCCGCTGAACGCCGACATCTTCTCGCGCCTGGCCGGCGAAAAGGCGCAGACGCTCAAGGCGGTGGACGGCATCGACTTCCACGTCCGGCCGGGCGAGACCCTGGGCCTGGTCGGTGAAAGTGGCTGCGGCAAGTCCACAACGGCACGCCTGGTCACGCGGCTGATCGAGCCAACCGCGGGTGAAGTCCGTTTCCGGGGCGAGGATCTGTTGGCGTTTTCGGCGGCGCGCCTGAAACAGGCGCGGCGCCACATGCAGCTGGTGTTTCAGGATCCGTACAGCTCGCTCAACCCGCGCAAGACGATCATGCAGATCCTGAGCCGCCCGATGGAAATCCATCGCCTGGCGGCATCATGGACCGAGAAGCGGGAGAAGGTGCTGGAACTGCTGCAGCACGTCGGTCTCGGGGTCGAACATATCGACCGCTATCCCCATGAATTCTCGGGCGGCCAGCGCCAGCGCATCGCCATCGCCCGCGCCCTTTCGGTGAGTCCCGACCTGGTGATCGGCGACGAACCGGTCTCGGCGCTCGACGTCTCGATCCAGGCGCAGATCCTTAACCTGTTCCGCGACCTGCAGGAGAAGTTCGGGCTGACCTACCTGTTCATCGCCCACGACCTCAGCGTCATCCGCCATATCAGTGACCGCGTCGCGGTGATGTATGTCGGCAAGATCGTCGAAACCGGCACGGCGGCCGCCTTGTTCGCCGAGCCGCTGCATCCCTACACCAAGGCCCTGCTGGCTGCCGTGCCCGAGGCCGATCCCGCCAAGCCGCCGCCGAAGCTGACCCTGAAGGGTGAAGTGTCGACGCCGATCGACCCGCCGCCGGGCTGCCGCCTGTGCGGCCGCTGCCCGCTGGAATCGAAGATCTGCGCCGAGGAGACGCCGCCGCTGCTCGACGTCGGCGGCGGCCGCCAGGTGGCGTGCCACAACATCTGATGCCAGCTCCGGCGTGCCTGCGCGTCATCGACCAGGTCAGCCGCGATCGAGAACCTGTCACGATCACCAAGCGCGGTAAGCCGGTCGCTGTGCTGACGCCGGTGCGGGAGCGGACGAAGCGGCGCAGCATCATCGGCGCCATGCGTGGCTCGGTGCTACGCTTCGACGATCCATTCAGTCCGGCCACCGACTCGCGCGCGTGGAACGCGGTTCGTGGTGCTGGTTGATACCCACGTCCTGATCTGAGCGGTTCAGGACGATGGGCGGTTGGGCAGGCGCGCCCGGGAGGCGATCGACGCCGCGGCGGCCATGGACGCGTTGCACGCGTCGGCGACTACCCCTTGGGAGATCGCGCTGCTGGCGCACAAAGGTCGCGTCACGCTCGGCAAGGAAGTGGGGGCGTGGCTCGAAGCGGCGCTGGCGCTGCCGGGCGTGCGTCTTACGCCCTTGCTGCCCGCAATCGCGGTCGATAGCGTCCGGCTTCCCGGCGACGTCCACGCCGATCCCGCCGAAAGGATCATCATCGCCTCGTCACGGTATGTCGGCGTGCCCCTGCTGGCCGCGGACAGGGACATTCTGCGTTACGGCGGGGTGGGCCACGTCGCGGTGCAGGATGCGAGCAAGCAGCGGCGCATCCTATTTGGGCGTTACCGCTCGGCCATGCGCGGGTCGAGGATGTCGCGCAGGCCGTCACCGAACAGGTTGAAGGCCAGCACCGTGTAGCAGATGGCGAGTCCCGGGAAGGCCGCGATCAGCGGATGGGTTTCCATGTAGTCGCGCGCGGCGCTGAGGTCGGCGCCCCAGTCCGGCGTCGGCGGCGGCGTGCCAAGCCCGAGGAACGACAGCGCCGCCACGATCAGGATGACGAAGCCCAGCCGCACCGTGGCCGTCACGATCAGCGGCGAGACGATGTTGGGCAGCACCTGGGCGAGCGCGATGCGCGCCGGGGAATCGGCCACGGCGCGCGAAGCCTCGACATACTCCTTCTGTTTCTCGGCCAGCACCGAGCCGCGCGCGAGCCGCGCTTTCTCAGGCATACCGGCAAGAGCAAGCGCGCCCACCAGCACGGCGTCGAGCATCATGCCCTCGAATTTCCAGGCCTGGGCAACCGTCACGAACAGGAGATAAAGCAGCAAGCCCGGGAAAGCGAGCAGCCCATCGACGATGCGCATGCCTATGGTGTCGGCGAGACCGCCGAAGTAACCGACCAACACGCCGAATGGCACACCCACCAACAGCGAGAGCGCGACCGCCACGACGGCAATGGTCACCAGCCGCCGCCCGCCGTAGAGCAGGCGCGAGTAGATGTCGCGGCCCAGTCGGTCGGTCCCGAGCAGGTGCTTCTCCGAAGGCGGCGCGAGCCGCGCGCGGTAGTTCTGCTTGATCGGATCGTGCGTGGCGATCCACGGCGTGAGGATGCAGGCGCCGAACAGCAGCACCAGCATGACCGCGCCGATCGAGGCGGTCCGGCTCTTGCGCAACTCGTACCAGGCGTTCGAGATCGCAGTGGCGATGCGCCGGCCGAGCGGCGGCGCCGGCGGCGCGCGCCAGGCCAGAGTGCCGTTGACCAGCTTGTCAGCTTCGAGTTCGGACATCGCCGGTCCCCTAGGCGAACTTGACGCGCGGATTGAGCAGCCTGTAGGTCAGGTCGACCAGCAGATTCATGAAGACGACGATCGCGCCGAGCACGAGGACGCCCGCCTGGATCAGCGGGTAGTCGCGCTGCAGGATCGCCTCGAAGATGGCGCGGCCGATACCGGGCCAGGCAAAAATCGATTCCAGCACCACCGTGCCGCCGAGCAGGTTGGCGAGCTGCAGGCCCGAGATGGTGATGGTCGGGATCATGGCGTTGCGCAGCGTGTAGCGGAAGATGACGCGCCGCTCGGGCAGGCCCATGGCACGCGCGGTGTCGACGTACTCCTTGCTGAGTTCGTCGAGCATGGAAGAGCGCGTCAGCCGGGTGGTGAACGCCGCCTGCCGGAAGCCGATGGCGGCCGCCGGCAGGATGAGGAACTGCAGGCTGCCCCAGAAATCCTCGAACGGGCTGACATATCCGGAGGACGGCAGCCAGCCGAGGTAGAGCGAGAACAGCAGCACGCAGAGGATCGCGAACCAGAACTCGGGGATCGAGATGCCGGCGAGCGAAGTCAACTGCGCGCTGTAGTCGACCGCGGAGTTGCGGCGCACGGCGGCGAAGGTGCCGAGCGGAATCGCGATCACCATGGAGAGCACGATCCCGACCGTGGCCAGATAGACCGTGGCCGGGATGCGGCTCAGCAGCTCGGTCGAGATTGGCCGCCGGGTGACCAGGGACTTGCCGAAGTCGCCTTGAACCACCCGGCTGAGCCACAGCGCGTAGCGTTCGTGGACCGGCCGGTCGAGGCCGTACTCCTTCGTGAGGATGGCACGCGCTTCCTCGATATCGCCGCCCTCGGTGCCGACCAGCGTGTCGACGATGGAGCCCGGCAGCGCCTCGACAAAGCCGTACACCGCCATGCTCAACACCAGCAGGACGGGGATGAGCTGGGCGATGCGGCGCAGGGTGTAGGCGAGCATCGCCCGGCCCGCCGGTTCAGCCTTCGATCCAGGCGCGCCGCAGACCGGCGCCCGCGTAGCTCCAGGGTCCCGAGTAGGACACGTTGAAGCCCTTCACGCGGCTGCGGTTGCCGGCCATCATCAGCGGCACGAAGTGCGTGTAGAGCATCGGCAGGTCGCGGTTCACCAGCGTCTCGACGTCGGCGTACATCAGCCTGCGCTTGGCCCGGTCGCGCTCCTTGCGGGCCGCCAGGATGATCTGGTCGGCCTTATCGTTCTTGTAGCCGATGCGGCGGCGGTTTTCCGGCGCGGTCGACAGGATGTTGCGGCCGTACCAGCCGTCCGGGTCGAGGCGGTAGGAGTTGGCCGTCGAGTCGATGTGGTAGTCGCCCTTGTTCTGCTTCTCCAGCATCACCGGCCCCGGCAGGATCTCCAGCACGGCGTTGAAGCCCGCGTCCTTCAACATGGCGTGCACGAGTTCGCCCGACTGCTGCATGTAGGGGAAGGTGTCGTTGGCGATGATGCTGAACTTCTCGTCGCCGCCCTTGGCCTTCTTGCGCAACGCTTTGGCCTTGTCGGGATCGAACTTCGGCCAGCTCTCGATATCCTTGGAATGCCAGGGGCTGGCGGAGCTGTAGAAGCCCTTCGAGATCTCGCCGATGCCGTTGAACACCGCCTGGTGAATGCCCTCATGGTCGATGGCGTGGGCGATCGCCTGGCGCAGCAGATGGGCGTCCGGATTGTCCTTCTCCGACAACAGCCCGTTCTTGAGGTTGAAGAACATCATCGCCGTACCGACCTGGGGCACGTTCCAGGTGTCGAACGTCTTGCCATGCTCCTTCTTGAAGGCCGGCGCGTCGGCATAGGCGACGTTGTCGATGAGGTCGAGCTCGCCCGTGCGCAGCGCCGTCAGGCGGACGCGATCCTCCTTCTTCGGCCGGCCGACCAGGGCGTCGAGATAGGGCAGCGAATTGCCCTCGGAGTCCGTCTCGTAGAAATTCTCGAAGCGGACCAGCTCGCACACGTCGAGCCGCCGCCACGACTTGAACTTGAACGGACCGCAATTGACCGGATGGGTGTCGACCGTGTCGACCGCGCCCGGCGCCATCAGGTTCACCGGGTAGTAGATCAGGTTGATGTCGAGCGCGGCGTGCGGCTCCTTGAGATGGAAGCGGATGGTGTGCTTGTCATCCACCGTGACGCGATCGACGTCAGCCAGGACCGAGCGCGTGAAGGCGTGGCTGGTCTTCGGGTCCTTGATGCGCTCGACGTTCCACTTCACCGACTCCGCGTCGATCGTCTGCGCGTTGTGGTACTCCGCGCCGCGCCGGAGCTTGAACGTCCAGGTCATGAGGTCGGACGAGGCGTCCCACGATTCGGCGACGCCCGGTTTGGGTTGCATCTTGTCGTCGAAATCGACAAGTCCGCCGGTGATGCCCGTTAGCGGATGGGAGACGAAGTAGATGATGTTGCGATGGGTATCGAGCGCGATCGAATCATCGCGGGTGCCGAAGCGCATGGTGCCGCCGCGCTGCGGATGACGTTTCTTTCCCTGGGCCTGGGCAAACACCGGGAAGCCGGCCGCGGCGGCGCCCGCCAGGGCCGTGGTGCTGGCCAGAAACGCTCGCCGGTTGAGTTCGGAGCCTGATTTCGTCGCCTCGTCGGACATGGACGTCGCCTCCCAATGATTATGGTTGTTTGGCCGAACGCGACACGATGGAACTGGGACTACGCGATCGAAGCCTCCACTGCGTTTGGCCGTGCCGGACATTAACCCCTTGGCGAGGGGCCGCCGGCAGATCGCGGCAGCCTGACGGCATCGCGGGCGACGGTCAACGGCTCGCGGCGGTTGGCGGCCGAAAGCCATCGCGCCGGCGACGCCCTTGAGGCGGTCGACGATGTAGGATACCAGTGCGCCCGCCAGCGGCGGGGCGGAGGTCGTGGCCCCGCGGCGGCGGCGAAGCGGCGCCAATCAGCGATATCCGCGCGCCGACAGGGTCGATGGTGGGGCGTAGCCAAGCGGTAAGGCAGCGGATTTTGATTCCGCCATACCCAGGTTCGAATCCTGGCGCCCCAGCCAGTCGTCGCACAGCGGCCAGACCTGTAGCTTGACCTAAGGCCGCTCAAGCGGCCGACACCTAGTTCGCTCGAAGAGAGGAGATGCCATGACAGGATTGACACGCCGCGGGGCACTGGGCAGCGCCGCCGCTTTGGGCGCGCTCGCCGGCGCCGGCCCGTCCCTGGCGCAGGCTGCCTACCCCAGCCGCCCGGTGACCCTGATCTGCCCCTGGGCCGCCGGCGGCGGCACCGATGCCACCGTGCGCATCGTCGCCTCGCTGCTCGAGCAGGAATTCAAGCAACCTTTCAACGTCGTCAACCGCACCGGTGGCTCCGGCGTGGTCGGCCATTCGGCGATCGCGACAGCTGCCGCCGACGGCTACTCACTGGGCATCATCACGGTCGAGATCGCCATGATGCACTGGCAGGGCCTGACCGAGTTGACGCCGTCGAGCTATACGCCCCTGGCGCTGATGAACGAGGATCCGCCCGGCGTTCAGGTCAACGTCAACAGCCCGCACAAAACCATCAAGGAGCTGGCCGACGCCATCAAGGCCAGCCCGCCCGGCAAGTTGAAGGCGTCGGGCACCGGACAGGGCGGCATCTGGCATCTGGCGCTGATCGGCTGGCTGGTGGCGATGGGCCTTAAGCCAAATCACGTGGCGTGGGTGCCGTCGAATGGCGCCGCACCGGCAATGCAGGATCTGGCGGCCGGCGGTCTCGACGTCGTGACCTGCTCGGTGCCTGAGGCGCGCACCATGATCGAGGCCGGCAAGGCCCGCAGCCTTGCCATCATGGCGCCGGAGCGCAACCCGCAGTTCAAGGACGTGCCGACGCTGAAGGAAGGGCTCGGCGTCGACTATTCGACCGGCGCCTGGCGCGGCATCGCGGCACCCAAGGGCCTGCCGGCCGACATCGCGCAGAAGCTCACGGCCGCCCTGAAGAAGGTCAACGAGTCGAAGGAATTCCGCGACTTCATGGCCAATCGCGGCTTCGCCGTGAAATGGGCCGACGCCGCCGGCTTCGGCACGTTCATGGCCGGCAGCGACGCCGCCATGGGCAAGGCCATGGACGCCGCCGGATTGAAGAAAGTCTGATCCTTTTCCTTCCCCACGAGGTGGGGAGATGGCCGAAGGCCGGATGGGGACCCGACGTGGTGGTCCTCATGTCGGACACCACGTCGTCTCCCCTCCGGCCCGTCGGGCCACCTCCGCACGCCCAGGCGTGGGGAGGATACGAGACTTACGCATGCACCTGCCCGATCGCGTTACCGGACTGTTCCTGGTCGGCCTCGGCGCGGTCGCCGCTTATGGCGGCTCGCGCCTGCCGCCGGTGCCGGGGCAGCAGATCGGCCCCGAGGTCTTCCCGATGGTCGTCGGCGCCGGGCTGGCGCTGTGCGGCCTGTTGATCGCGCTGGGCATCGGCCACCATTTCGAGGAGGAGGCCGAGGCCGACCTTGCGGCGCATTCCGACCAGCCGGCGCCCAGCCCGACGGCCGCCGGCTGGGCGGTGGGCCTGAAGATCCTGCTGCCACCGGCCCTTCTTCTGTTCTACGTCGCGGCCGTCGATCGCCTGGGCTTCGTGCCGACGGGCGCCGTCATGGTGCTGGCTGTGGCGCTGGCCCTGGGCGCGCGCCCGAAACTGGCGGTGCCGCTGGCGCTGATCGCCCCGGTCGGCGTCCACCTGGTCTTCTTCAAGCTGCTCCGCGTGCCGCTGCCCGACGGTCTGCTGCCGATGCCGTGGTGAGCCATGGACACGCTCTACCAAGCCCTGCTGCTCGTCATCCAGCCGGATGTGCTGATCGCCATCCTGCTGGCCTCGATCTACGGCCTGGTGGTGGGCTCGCTGCCCGGCTTGTCGGCGACCATGGCGACGGCGCTGCTGGTGCCCATCACCTTCTATCTGTCGCCGATCGCCGCCGTCGCCACCATCATCGCAGCTTCGGCGATGGCGATCTTTTCCGGTGACATTCCCGGCTGCCTGTTGCGCATCCCCGGCACGCCGGCGTCAGCCGCCTACACCGACGAAGCCTACGCCATGACGCGCAAGGGGCAGCCGGAACTGGCGCTGGGAATCTGCCTGTGGTTCAGCGCCATCGGCGGCATCATGGGCACCATCTCGCTGATCGTGCTGGCGCCGCCGCTGGCCGATATGGCGCTGAACTTTTCGACCTTCGAGTACTTCTGGCTGGCGCTGTTGGGCCTGATGTGCTCGACCCTGGTGGCGCGGTCCTCGCCGATCAAGGCCATCGCCAGCATGTTGCTGGGCCTGCTTGTCGCCTGCATCGGCGTCGAGAACCCGGCCGGCACGCCACGCTTCACCTTCGGTTCCGCCGATCTGCTGGGCGGCATCGAGGTGATCCCCGCCCTGGTCGGCGTCTTCGCGCTCTCCGAGGTGATGCGCGCCATGACGACTCCGGAGCCGCCACCGCTGCCGCGCCGGCGCTTCGGCAGCATCCTGAAGGGCATGATCGCCCTGACGCGGCAATATCCCAAGCCGCAGATCCGCGGCAACATCGTCGGCATCATCATCGGCGTGCTGCCCGGCGCCGGCGCCGACATGGCGGCCTGGGTCAGCTACGCCATGTCCAAGCGGCTGTCGAAGGAGCCAGAAAAGTTCGGCACCGGCCACCCCGAAGGCCTGATCGAGGCCGGCGCCTCCAACAACGCCAGCCTGGCCTCCGGCTGGGTGCCGTCGCTGCTGTTCGGCATTCCCGGCGACACCATCACCGCCATCGCCATCGGCGTGCTGTTCATGAAGGGGCTCAACCCCGGCCCGACGCTGTTCACCGAGAAAGCGTCGAGCATGTATGCGCTCTACATCATCTTCATCCTCGCCAACGTCCTGATGATCCCGCTCGGCATCGCCATGATCCGCCTGGCGAGCGTCGTGCTGCGCGCGCCGCGCGCGGCGATCATGCCGGTCATCGTGCTGTTGTGCGCCGTCGGCTCGTTCGCCACCGGCAACAATCTGTTCCTGGTCGTCACCTTGGCCGCCTTCGGCCTGATCGGCTTCGTCATGGAGCGCAACGGCTATCCTGTCGCGGCGATGGTGCTCGGCATCGTCATGGGCACCATGGTCGAGCAGAGCTTCGTGACGTCGCTCATCAAATCCGACGGCAGCGTCTGGCCGTTTTTCGACCGCCCGGTGGCGGCCGTGCTGGCGGCGCTGACCTTCGCCGCGCTGTTGTGGCCCGCTTACGTCTGGCTCAAACAGCTGCGTCGCCGCGCCGCTGCCTGAACGTCGGCGGGTCGACGACAGTCCCGGCAGCGCGACAGTCCGCGCCGACGCTGGTGACAGGCCCGGCCCGCGGTTGGCGGCGCCGATGCGGCATCGCGCCGGTGCTGAAGGCCGGCCGCCTCAAACGACTGTTGGCACCGACGGCCCTTGACCGCCACCGGCGTCATGTCGAATGGGCAGCGGCCGGTCACACGATGCCGGCCAGCACCAGCAGACCGACGGCATGGGTGCGCGAGTTGGTGTCGAGCTTGCTCTTCACCCGCTCGACGTGGAAGTGAACCGTCGTCGCTGCGAGGCCAAGGATCTGGCCGATCTCGGAGTCGGATTTGCCGGCCGCGACCCATTCCATGCACTCGCTTTCGCGGCGGGTCAGCGTGACGTTCGCGGGCACGCCGGCGCCGAAGCCGACGGTTTCGTGACAGCGGTCATGCACGGCAAGGGCCATGGCGCGCAGCAGGCTCCGCTCGACGGGCGATAGCGTGACCGGGCTGAGCGCGCCCAGGCTCACCGCCCCCTGGTAGCCGGCGGGACCGTGCAAGGGTACGACCATCACCTCGCGCCAGCCGTACCGGCTTGCCTCCTCGACGATGTCCGCGCCGAGCACCTTGAAGCTGTGGGTCTGCGTCATTTCGCTCCACAGGAACGGGGTCATGCGCCGCCGCGCCTCGAACACGACCGGATCGTTGTGCACCAGGCCCTTGGACTCGTAGATCTCGAACCAGTCGCGCGGCCAGTTGTTGAAGTAGAAGCGGTGGCTGCGACGCCGGCCGATGCCGACCCAGGCGCCCGCGGCGCAGGCCTCGAAGCCGAACGCGCGGATGGCGGTCAGGAAGGCGTCGACGGCGGCGCTGGTATCCGTCTCGCGCGCGCAGTCGTCGATGAAGCGCATGGCCACGTCGGAGCGCATCGAATTCTCCGGCAGATCGGTAGCGGCCACTAAACCAAAGCGCTGTGACCTCTGTCCATCGCTTGCAGGACCGCTCCCTGATCGAGCGGCCGGCGCCGAAATCGCCTTTGCCAACGTCGCCGTTGTGGGTCGTAACGTCCGATGTCGTTGCAGGGTTGCGCAGGAAGCCGCACGTGTTTGCGTTTGGGGTGAAGCCGTTACCGGGCCTAGAGTCCGGGCGGTTGTAGTCAGCGTGCTCGAAGAGAGATGGCGTTGCGTGACATCCATTGATCACGGGAGGAAGCCATGGTCCATCTTCTGAGTGAGCAGGCTTTGCAGGCGTTGCGTCCGGCGCAGGAGCATGCGTTTCGTTCGCCGGTCCCGACCCAGATGATCTCCAACGGCGAATTCACGCCGCTGCCGCAAAGCGCGCAGCAGCGCCGGGTCGAGGCCCGGATCAAGGAGCTCGCCACGCTCTATGGCCGCAAACAGGGCATGAACCGCCGCCGGTTCCTGTCCACCGCATCGGGCATGGCGACGGCCTTCCTGGCGATGAACGACGTCTTCGGCCCGCTGTTCAATGTCAGCACGGCCGAGGCGCGCGAGCCGGACGTCGCCAAGGCCCGCGCCGACGCGCTCAGCACGCAGTTCGTCTTCGACATCCAGACGCACTTCGTGCACGACGGCTTCAAGCACGAGGAGCTACTCGGGCTGGGCAAGTACGCATCGGAACACTGGAACAAGGATCTCAAGCCGAACCAGCTGACCTTGGCTTACTACAAGTTCGAGAACTACGTTCGGCAGATCTTCCTCAACAGCGACACCAAGGTGGCGTTGCTGTCGGGCGCGCCGTTCGACGATCCCTCATGGTGGCTGCTGCCGAACGAGCAGATCGCCGACGCCGTCGAGGCGGTCAACCGCATGGCCGGCACGCGCCGCATGCTGGGCCATTTCGTCTTTACGCCGGGCCAGAAGGGCTGGATGGAGGCGGTCGACAAGGCGCTCGAGACCCCCCGCCACCAGGCGTGGAAGGGCTACACCATCGGCGACCCGCTGTCGGCCAAGACCCAGTTCCCCTGGCGGCTGGACGACGAGAAGCTGATGTATCCGTTCTACGAAAAGGCGGTGAAGGCCAATATCCGCCAGATTGCGATCCACAAGGGCCTGATGCCGGCCGACTACGAGAAGAGCTGGGCCAAGGTCTGGGAGTACAACACCCACTGGGACATCGCCAAGGCCGCCAAGGACTGGCCGCAGCTCAACTTCGTGATGTACCACGGCTGCCTGCAGCCCTTCCTGGAATCGCCCGACCGGGTGCTGGCCGAGTTCGACAAGACCGGCGAGATCAAGTGGGCGACGCACCTGGCGCGCATTCCCGATGAGGCCGGCGTCAGCAACGTCTACGCCGAGCTCGGCACCACGTTCGCCACCTGCGCCACTGCCAGCCCGCGCTTCGCGGCGGCGCTGCTCGGCAGCTACATCAAGGGCATGGGCGCCGACCATGTCGTGTGGGGCACCGACTCGCTGTGGTACGGCTCGCCGCAGTGGCAGATCGAGGCCTTCCGCCGGTTGGAGATTCCGGAGGACATGCAGAAGAAGCACGGCTTCAAGCCGCTGGGCGCCGCCGACGGGTTCGTCAAGAGCACGATCTTCGGCCACAACGCCGCGCGGCTGTTCGGCATGAACCTCAAGGCCGAGGCCGACGGCTTCTCGCTCGACCGCATGGCCCAGCTGAAGCGCCAGTACGCCTCGCCGGAGGGCATGCGCAACAACGCCGCCTACGGCTACGTGGCCAAGGGTTAGCGCAGACGACTTCCTTCCCCACGCGCGGCGTGGGGAAGGTGCTGCTGGGGGCGCGCGACTCCAGTCGCGCGCCTTCTTTGTCACGGCACAAGACGCGTCACTGGAGTGACGCGCCCCCGGCTCCCCAGCTTCGCTGGGGAGGAAAGCGTGAATCGCGCTATCGCCGTACCTTGACGCCCAGCATATGCGCAGCATGGGCGCGGTAGGCGATGGCCAGCCGCTCGTCGCGGTCCAGCGTCGCCGTCAGCAGGTCATCTGCCGGCGCGTGGCGCGCCAGCAACCGCTCCTCGATCGCCGCGTGCGCTGTGGTGCCGCCGTCGGCCATCAGATGCACGACGGCATGGCCGCGCGCCGCCAGGTGCCGTGCCACCAGGACCGTACGGTGGCATTCCAGCGGCGCCTTCTCGGCGCACATCAACGCCGAGCGCCGCGCCGCACCCTCGCGTGCAGCGCGGTCGAGGCCGCCGCTGAACGAGGACGTTGTGGCGATCCGCTCGTAGTCCACCGCGCCATCGCGGCGAAGCGCCGGATCGCTGGGCTTGCCGCCCAGCGTGTCGCCGAGGAACACGTAGTCGATACCGGCGTCGGCCAACGCCGCCTGCAGCCGGG